>JANNSC010000416.1:0-14172 GCA_031402135.1 Gemmatimonadales bacterium
GACCTGCTGACCCTGCTCTGGGAGGAGGACTTCCAGTGCATTGATTATCAGTTCGCCGAAATCATTACCGACTCGATCGGCATCCTGGACCCCCAGGCAGCGGACATGGCCATGCACCAGGATCCGGCCAGTCAGGCGGCGGTGCGCGAAGAGGTGCGCAGCGACGCCGCCGCGCCGGCCAACCTGGGCCTCGATCCCGACGAGTTCGATTCGACCTTGTATTTCCTGGACGAACAAGAAAGCCTGCGGCTCAAGCGGGAGGTCGACGAGGAATACGACCGTGATATCCGCCAAGCCTCCCTCGAGGCGCTGCTCGATATCTTCGAGCTCCAGCCCACCGCCGCGGTGCGCCAGGAAGTGCTGGACATCTTCGACGGCCTGTTTCCGACTCTGCTCAACCATGGCGAATTCAAGACCGTCGCCAGCTTGCTCCGGGAGTTCCGGACCATCGGCCAGCGGGTCACCGCGCTCGAACCGGCACTTCAGCAGCGACTGCAGTCGTTCCAGGCCCGGCTCAGCGAGCCGGCGATTCTCTCCCAGTTGCTCCAATCCCTCGAAGAGGCCGATGTGATGCCGCCCGACGAAGATGTCGGCGAGGTACTGCGCGAGCTTCACGCCGAGGGCCTGGAAACGATGCTTACCTTTTTGCCGACCCTGACACGCCCGGCGGTTCGCCAGATCCTCGAGTCGTCGATCGATCGGCTCGCCGCTGCCCACACTGAGCTGGTCATCGCCATGCTCGGCCGCTCCGAATCCGAAGCGCTTCCCGGCGCCATAGCCCTGTGCGCCCGGCTCAATCTCCAGGTCGCGGTACCCTCGCTCGACAAACTCGTCTCCCACCCCGATCCCGCGGTTCGGCTTGCGGCGGTGGAAGCGCTGGCCACCATTGGATCGGCCGGCGCCCTTACCGCGCTGGAGCGCGGGCTCGATGACCCCGACCGTTCGGTGCGGTTGGCTACTGTCACCGCGGTGGCCGCCAAGGGCTACCTCGCCGCGCTCAAGCGGCTGGAAACGGTGGTGTTGGGCAAAGGTCCCCACGAACTGGAGCGGGCCGAGCGTCGCCAGTTCTTCGAGGCCTACGCCGCGGTGGCGGGAGCCGCCGCGTTGCCACTCCTCAGCAACATCCTGGAACCCCGCGGCTTTCTCCGGCGCAAAGCCTCGCCGGAAGTTCGCACCTGCGCGGCCTATGCCATTGCGCGTCTGCAGAGCCCCGAAGCCCGCGCGGTGCTCGAGAGGATCCAGAACGATAAGGAGCTTCCGGTCCGCAACGCTGCAATCCGCGCCCTCCGCGAGTGGCCGACGTGACCGACGACCACCACGGCACCCGCCCCCTGGGGGATGAAGGCTTCATCCGGCATGCCGGGCGAACTTTCCTCCTTACGTTTTACGCGGCGCTCCGCGCCCTCAAGCTGTATCCGGTGGAAAATGCCACCGTGCAGAAGGCGCTCGATGAGCTTCAGGGAGCCGCCACGACGCTGCTCCAGCACGAGCCCGAACTCGAACTACGGCTCTCCGGCGATTTCATCTTCGTCAACGGGACCCGGCTCCGGCTCGAGCTCGATAATTTTGCCGCGTTCAGCAACCTGCTCACCACCCTCCGGGGGTTCGACATCGGCGTCTTTCGGACCCAGGCCGGCGTGGAGCGGCGGGAATGGCAGGCGCTGGGAAGCATCCTCCTCAGCGTGAGCGCCGATGCCACCATCGAAGACCGCTACATCGCGCTGATCGAGCGATTGGGCCAGGCCAACACCCCCCACATCGACTTCGAGCCCGCCAGCGTTGCCGAAGATGAGCAAAACACCCAGGAAGCCCGCGAGGTGGCCAAGCGGACTTACGCCCAGGGCGTCGCGGTCACCAAGGATGTCGTGAACAGCATCCGACTGGGCCGAACCAGCAGCGTCAAGAAGGTGAAGCGCGCGGTCCAGTTGATCGTGGATCAGGTGCTCACCAATGAGACCTCGATCATCGGCCTCACCACGCTCCGGGACTATGACGAATACACCTTCACCCACTCGGTGAACGTGTGCATTTTTTCGGTAGCGCTGGGACGGAAAATCGGGCTCTCCAAGCTGCAGCTCTATGATCTGGGAGCCACGGCGCTTTTGCATGACATCGGCAAGGCCAAGATCCCCATCGAGGTGCTCAACAAAACCAGCGGACTCACCGATGACGAGTGGCGGATCGTCCAGGCCCACCCGTGGCGTGGCGCGATGACCCTGTTCGGGCTTCGGGCCTACGAGGACACCCCCTATCGGGCCATCCTGGTTGCCCACGAACATCACATGAAATCGGACCTCTCCGGGTATCCCCGCGCCATTCGCCCGCGAACCCTGGGCATTTTTTCCCGCATCGTCGCAGTGGCCGACGGCTTCGATGCGGCCACCACCCGGCGGGTCTATCAGACCATACCGATCGAGCCCGACCAGGTGCTTCGGGAGATGTGGACCAACCCCCGCCGGGGGTACGATCCCGTGGTCGTCAAGGCCCTGATCAACCTCCTTGGGGTGTACCCGGTCGGCACCTGCGTGATTCTCGACAGCTTCGAGGTTGCCATCGTGGTCCAGGCCACCGCCGAGCGGGAAATGCTCAACCGTCCCATGCTGCGGATTGCCATCGACCCCACCGGTGGCGTGGTGGCGCCACCCGGGGTCGCGGTCGATCTCACCGAGCAGGGCGCCGACGGCCAATTCCTGCGCTCGATCGTGAAGGTCAGCAATCCCGACCGCTACAATCTGACAGTGGGTGACTATTTCCTCTGAGCCGGCTGCTCCGGACCTCTCCGGCCGGTTGATGCACCGGTACGCCAGCATGCTGGCGTACACCGCGCCGCTGCTGGTGACAGTCACCATGCTCTGGGATGCGCGCTGGGCCAGCCATCCAATCATGCTGTTGTCGACCCTGATCAGCGTCGCGTTGCTCCGGCTCGCCCCGATTCGGCTCAGCAAGTTTTCCTACCTGACCCAAATCGGTCTCCCCGCCCTCGCCGTGGCGCTGGTGGCGCCGGCATCGGTCGGAGTGCTGGGGATTGCCGGCGGGGTCTTTGCCGCTGACGTCGCCTGGCTCAGAAAACCGGTGCACGCCGGCGCGGTCAATGCCGGCCGGGAGTCCCTCGGTTTCGCCGTGGCCTATGGGTTCTATGCCCTGGCACTGTGGCTCAACGGGGTGACCGCAATCTCGCTCGAATACCTGGCACCCTTCGTCGTGCTGGCCGGCAGTTATTTCAGCATCACCCGCGTGCTCTTTTACCTGTCGCTGATTGTCCGGGGCAAGCTCGAAGTCGAAGAGCGGCTCTTCATACTGCGCTGGGAAATCGTTTCTTTCATGGTCACGCTGTTGGGCGCCGGTGTCATGGTCTGGAGTCTTGCCCAGCTCAATCCGATGGGGTGGGGGGTGGTCCTGCTCGCCCTCCTGGTGTCGGGGCTGGTAACCCGCGCGTTGCTGGAGGAGGCCATCTCCGCCGAGGACCTGAACAAGGTCCACACCATGCAGCGGACCATCACCAGCAACCTGAGCTTGCGCCTTTCCTTCGAGCAAATCGAACAACTCGCCTTCCGGCTCCTCGATTGGGGCGACTTCCGCATCTACCGGGTGGCAGCGTCGGGCACCTCACTGACCTATCGCGGCCAGTTGGGCCGTCCCTTCCGACGGGATCCCGATCCTGGACTCGGCGTGTTGCGTACCCGAGCGATCGAGCACGCCGATCCGGTGGTCGTCAAGGACACCTGGAGGGAGTCGGTGCTGGAACGGCCGGATCCCTCCGTGCGCACTGTGGTCATCCATCCGCTGAAATACGCCGACCGGGTCATCGGCACCCTGGAACTGGAGCACCACAAACGGTTTCACTATCGGGCCCGGGACCACTCCGCCATCGCTGCCATTGCCAGTCAGGTGTCGACCGCCATTCACATTGCCGAGCTGCGACGCCCTCTGCTGGAAACGATTGAACAAATCGGCAGCCAGATCCACGCATTGGCACGGGCGGCCAATTCGCTGCGATCCTCGGCTCTGGTCCTGCAGCATGCCTCCGAAAGTACCCGGCGCGAGGCGTCCAGCCAGGAAACCTTTGCGCACAATGGCCTTCAGTCGACCGCAGAACTCGGCCGTCTCGCCGAAGCCGCGGCGGCGGCGGGAGCCCGGGCTTCGACCGTCAGCGCCGCCGCCGCGGCGGCGGCGGCGAAGCATCGTGTGGAAATCGGAGGCGCGGTCGACCGGTTGATCGATGTCCAGTCCTTCGTCGCTGAGAGTTCCCGATCAGTGGCGGCCCTCGGTGTGACCACCTCCCGGATCCGGACCTTTCTGGCCTCGATTCAGGAAATCGCCGAACTCACCAACGTGATCGCGCTCAACGCATCGATCGAGGCCCATCGTGCCGGGGAGTCGGGGCGGGGTTTTGCGGTCGTTGCTGAAGAAATCCGCCAGCTTGCAATGCAGAGCGCCGAGGCGGGCGCCGACGCCAGCCGGTTGGTTCTCGACATGTCGCACGGGGTGTCGGGAATTGCCACCCAGATGGCCCGGGGCGAGCAATTGGTCGCCGACGTCGGCGAACTCTCCGCCGACACCGCCCAAGCGCTCGACACGATTGTGGCGGCAACTCATGAAGCCGGTCAGCAGGCTCGCGCCATTGCCGAATCCGAGGCGGCCCACGATGCTGCCAGCCGGCAACTCGCCTCCCAGATCCGCCAGCTGGCCGATGCCGCCCAGCGGACCCGGGGCCAAACCGAGGCGCTTGCCCGGGAAGCCGGCGAGGCCACCAAGGGGCAAGCCGACCTGGAAAGCGCCATTGCCGAACTGGAGCGGGTGGCTGGCCAACTCCGCAATATCGCTCGGCACTTTGCCGTCGAGGGATGACATCGGTGCGGGTATGCCTCGCGATCGAAACCGAGGCCGGCCGGGTTGGAACAGAATCGTGGGCGTCCCGGACTCTGGATGTGGATATCGTGCGGTACGGAACCGTCCAGGTCGACCTCCCCGGGTTAGTCCTCCCCCATTCGGGCCTTCCGGATCGGGATTTCTGGCGCCGAGAGCTCGACGAACTTCATCGCGCAGGATGGTAACTCAATGAGCATTCCAGTCGACCGTCCCCCGATTCCGCCGGAACTCCGGCCCACTCTCCCCGCATGGGCCCAGGTAACTCCCCAAAGGCTCGATCACATCCAGCGGGTGGCCGAGCTGGTCGCTCGCTGGGGTGATCAAATGGGCACTCCCGAGCCCGAGCAGAATCGCTGGTTCAAGGCGGTCTGGCTCCACGATGCGCTCCGGGACGCCTCTGCTGAGGAATTGTCTCGACTGGCCGGGTCGGTCCCCGGCCCCATCGAGTTGCTGCACGGGCCGGCGGCGGCCGGTCGCGCCAAGGGCGAAGGGGAAACTGATCGCGGTGTGCTCGACGCGGTCCGCTTCCACTCCCTCGGGCTCGCCGAGTGGGACATGGTGGGGCGAGTGCTCTACTGCGCCGATTTCCTGGAGCCGGGGCGCACGTTTGATCGCGTCGAGCGGGCCGAACTGGCCCGGCGATTTCCCCAGGAGCCCCATGAGGTCCTTCGAGACATCGCCCGCCGCCGCATGCGGTACCTCATCGAAACCGGCTGGTTGATCCCCGAGCCGACACTACGGTTTTGGAACGCGCTCGCCGCCGCCGCATCGCCGCGCTAGGCGGACTGGCGCTCCTCGGCGTCGCTGCCGCGGCGTGGGCGCTGCTTCGACCCGACCGAGCCGCCCCGGCCCATTCCGCCCTGCTCGATGGAACCCGGGTGGTGGTTGAGGTCTTCAACGGGTCCGGTCGGAGGGGCTTGGCCCGCACCGCAACCCGTGAGCTGCGAAAGGCCGGCTTCGACGTGATCGCCTTCGGGAACGGCGGAGATTCGGTGTTGGTCACCCAGGTCTTGGCGCGGCGGGGCGATTCCATCGCGGCCGTCCGGGTAGCCCGCGCGCTGGGTGCCGGTCAGGCCAGAGTGCGCACCGATACCCGCCTCCGGGTCGACGTCACCGTACTCCTTGGTGCCGACTACCGGCCTCCCCCGGGGCTTCATCCTTGAGTCAGACGCCCAGCTCCGCGGCAATCGCCAGAATATCCTCGCGTAACAGCCGACGCTCCACCTGCAGATGGAGGAAGCGCCGTCGTCCCAGCACCCAGAGCCCCAGCGCGCGAAGGGCGCCCATCGAGCGGTCGGCCAATTCCGCCAGGCGGAGCGCGGCAAAGCCGGATGCCGGCGCCAGGACCACGGCGGTGACTCCGGCGAGCGGCCCCCAGAAGGTCCAGCAGAGCCAGCCAAGGACGATCCACACCAGCGGAAACACAACGAAAGCCGCCCCGGCCTTTGCGGTGGCCAGGATATCGTCGTACTTGCCGACGGCACCTCGGGAAAGCACCCCGACCAGCCGGTAGGGCAGGTAGTTGACCACCAATCCCGGGACGCCCAGCGGAAGCAGCACCAGGAAGCGTACCAGGAAGAGCAGCATGGCCAGCACCACCCGCCCGGTACGGACGCTCCCGATCGGCACGTCCCACGGATCGATTCCGGCACCGGTGAGTCGATCCTCGTAGCGAAACACCCGGCGTTTGATGGTTTCCAGCCGCGCCGGGTCCCGTGCCTTGAGGGCATCATAACCCGCCAGAACCCGCCGACGGAGCGCGAATTCCTCGGCCAACCCCGGTCGGGGCGCGTCGTCGCTCTCCCGTCGCTGGCTGGCCAGAATCCGCTCGGTGCGAGCCACGAAGTCGTGAGCCTCGAAGGCATCCGCCTGCATGGTCACCGCGCCCAGCGCCGTGCCGATCCGGGCGGTGAGCTCATGGACCGCGGCGGCCGGCGGCTCCCCGGTGGCATCCAGGCTCTCCGGCATCACCGTGAACGGCGCGCCGTAATAGACCAGTGCGGCGCTCCGGAAGTTCTGCTTGGCAGTGTAGAACAGGCCGACCGGTTGGATCTGCAGCGGGGGTGTGGCGCTCACTCCGAGCGCAATCCGGGCGGCGCCGGTCTTCATTGGCTTAAGGCGTGGGTCGCTGTGGCTGGTGCCTTCGGGGAACAGCGCGACCGCCCCACCTCCGGACAGATGACTGCGGACCCTGGCAAACATTTCCCGGTTCTTGCTGAGGTCGGCCCCCGGATCTTGTCGCCGCTCCACCGGAATTGCTCCCATAGCCCGCATCAGCCAGCCGGCAACCGGCACCTTGAACAGCGGGGCCTTGGCCAGGAAGGAAACCGGCCGCGGGGACAGGCAGTGCAGGAAAATCGGGTCGATCAGGGAATTCGGATGGTTGAGCACGAACAGCACCGGCCCCGAGGCCGGCACCCGTTCCAGCCCCTCGGTTCCGACTCGGCGGAAAAACACCCGAAGGATGAACCGCAGGAAGCCGGCAACCAGGGCGCGCACCGTTGCCTAGGCCGGGCGCTTCTGCAGTTCGGTCGCCACAAAAAGTTGGCCGCACGCGGCGTCGATGTCGAGACCTCGGCTCTTCCGGACCACCGCCTCGACCCCTTGGGTCTTGAGCCGATCGGCAAAGATCCGGATCTTGTTGCCCGATGTTGGGGTGAGTCCCGGGGCGCCACCGGGGTGCAGCGGCAACAGGTTGACGTGCGCGCCAAGCTGGTGCGCCAGCTTGGCGAGCTTGTCGGCGTCGGTGGCGCTGTCGTTCTGTCCGCCAATGAGCACGTACTCGAAGGTGATCCGCTTCCGGAACGCCCGGGCCGCACGCAGGACCGCTTCCATCGGGTACTTCTTCTGAATCGGCATGAGTCGCAACCGCTGCCCGGGGCCGGGAGCGTGCAGTGAGATGGCCAGCCGGAATTGTTCCGGCCGCTCCGCCAGTTCCAGCATTCCCGGGATGATGCCAACGGTCGAGACCGTGATGTGCCGGGCCCCAATGCCGAACCCACCGGAATCGTTGAGAATGCTGAGGGCCACGCTCACTGCCGGCCAGTTGAGCAGCGGTTCTCCCATCCCCATGAACACAATATTGGTCGGCTTGTCCCCCGGCGTGGCGATGAGTATCTCCCGGACCTGGCCGGCGATCTCGGAGGGGGCAAGGTTGCGGCGGAAGCCCATCCGTCCGGTCGCGCAAAAGACGCACCCCAGTGCACAACCGGCCTGGGAGGAAAGGCAGAGGGTCAGTCGCTTTCCCGAGGGAATCAGCACCGACTCGATGGCCTCACCGTCACTCAGCCTCCAGAGGTATTTCCGGGTGCCGTCGCTGGACTGTTGTACCGTATCGGCCCGGAGGCGGGAAAGCGGGAAGCTGGCGCTGAGCGCATCCCGTAACGCCACCGGGAGATCGGTCGCGTCCTGCCATTCGGCCACCGGGAATTGCCACAGCCGCCGATGGATCTGGGCGGCCCGGTAGCCCGGAAGACCTCGCTCCTTGACCCACGCCTGGATGGCGCCAAGGGATTGGGCCGGTGCCAGATCGAGCAGTTGGACGGGCATCCGCTCAAGATAACGCGTTTTGCTTGATCCCCCTCTCTGCGCCCGTTACGTTTGCGCGATGCTCCCCACCTCGTTGCGCACGCATTCTGGCGGTCTCCTCACCCGGAAGGATGCCGGCACACCGGTTCGTCTTGGTGGCTGGGTGCATCGCCGACGGGACTTGGGCGGCTTGGTCTTCATTGACCTGCGCGACCGCAGTGGCCTGGTCCAGCTCTCCTTCGACCCGGCCTTCTGTCCGCCGGAGGTTCAGCAGCGCGCTGCCGGGTGCGGGGTGGAAACGGTCGTACTGGTGTCCGGCACCGTCTCGCTTCGGCCCCACCCCGCCCGCGACCCGGGCATGCTGTCGCGGGACGTCGAGGTACAGGTCACTGGATTCGAGGTCGTTGGCCCGGCAGTGACGCCGGCCATCCCGGTCGGGCGCAAGGAAACCGACGAGCTTCCCGCCGAGGAACTGCGCCTCAAGCACCGCATCCTGGACCTCCGTCGGCCCGAGCTGCAAGCCAATCTGATGCTCCGGCACCGCCTGCTCCAATGCGCTCGTCACACCCTGAGCGAGCTCGGCTTTCTTGAAATCGAAACTCCCATTCTCACCAAACCAACGCCGGAAGGAGCCCGGGATTACCTCGTCCCATCGCGGGTGCACCCGGGCGAATTTTACGCGCTCCCCCAGTCCCCCCAGATTTACAAGCAGCTGCTCATGGTGGCGGGGTTTGACCGGTATTTTCAGATCGCCCGCTGTTTTCGGGATGAGGACCTTCGCGCCGACCGCCAGCCCGAGTTTACCCAGATCGATCTCGAGACCTCGTTCACCACCCAGGGGGACGTGCTCAGCGTGATCGAACTGGTCCTGGTGGCGCTCTGGGCCGAAGCAGGGCACCCGATCGAGCGGCCCTTTCGCATCATGGCGTGGCGGGAGGCAATGGACCGGTACGGCATCGACAAACCCGACCTCCGCTACGGTTTCGAAATTCAGGATCTGACCCGGCACCTCGGTGCCGACGCCGCCGCCTTCGTGCAGGACGCCCGCCACGCCGGCGGTCGAGTGCGGGGCATTCTCGTTCCCGCCGCCTCCGAAATTTCCCGGAAAGACCTCGACCAATTCGCCCAGAACGCCAAGGAGGCCGGTGCCGGCGGCCTGATCTGGGCCCGCCGCGCCGCCGCATGGGAGGGGCAGGGGGTCAAGGCAATCGGCGCCTCGGCGCTGCAGAGTCTCGGCGGGGCCGAGGGAGACCTGCTCCTCGCGGTGGCCGGTACTGATCGAGTGACCTCGGCGGCGCTCCATGCTGTGCGTGCCGCACTGATCCGCCGGTTGAATCCGGCCCCCACCACTCAGCACGCCTTCCTCTGGGTGGTGGATTTCCCGCTCTTCGAGCCTGACCCGGTAACCGGTGAGCATGTCTTCGTGCACCACCCCTTCACCGCACCCCACCCGGAAGACACGGCCTTCCTCGAATCCGACCCTGGCCGCTGCCGAGCGCTGCATTACGATGCGGTATACAACGGCACCGAACTGGGCAGCGGCTCGATGCGGATTACCAATCCGGCGGTGCAGCAGACGGTGTTTCGCCTCCTTGGGGTTCCCGCTGATGAAATCCAGCGTCGCTTCGGCTTTCTGCTCGACGGGCTCGCTGCGGGGGCACCGCCCCACGGTGGCTTTGCCATCGGATTCGACAGGGTGGTGATGCTGCTTGCTGGCGCGACTTCACTTCGCGATGTGATTGCGTTCCCCAAGACCACCGCGGCTCGGGCCCTCTTCGAGGGCGCCCCAACCCGGGTCAGCCCGAGCGACCTCGCCGCGTTGCACCTCACCCTCCTCAAGTGAAAACAGGCGTCATGGCCGACGAAACGGCGCAGCGGCTCAGCATCGAAGGCGCAGACCCGCTGCTCCTTGCCGGCGTCAACGACGCCAACATGACCGAGCTGGAACGTGCCACCGGTGCCCGGGTCTCGCTCCGCGGAGACACCGTTGCCCTGGCCGGCGCGCCGGAGCAGGTGGAACGCGCCGCGATGGTGCTCCTCGGGCTGCTCGATATTGCCCGCACCGGGGAGCCGGTCACTCCCGAAGATGTCTATCGCTTTGCGCAGAACGGGGTCCCGGCGGATGGACCGCTCGCCGGCGGCGAGGGCAAAATCGTCCTGCCTGGTTTGCGCCGCGCCATCGCGCCCAAGACCCAAGGTCAGCGCGAGTACGCCCAGGCAATTGCCACCGCCGACATCGTGATCGGCATCGGGCCTGCGGGCACCGGCAAGACCTACCTCGCCGTGGCCAAGGCAGTCGAGGCGTTGGCCCGGAAGCGTGTCAAGCGAATCATCCTGGCCCGCCCCGCCGTCGAAGCCGGGGAATCGCTCGGATTTCTTCCCGGAGATCTCCAGGCCAAGGTGGATCCCTACCTCCGCCCGCTCTACGACGCGCTGGAAGACATGATGCCCCTGGAACGGGTTCACCGGGCGCTGGAGCAGCGCACCATCGAAATCGCCCCGCTCGCCTACATGAGGGGGCGGACCCTGAATGACGCCTTCATCATTCTCGACGAAGCCCAGAATGCCACCGGCGCGCAGATGAAAATGTTCCTGACCCGTCTCGGTGTGAACAGCAAAGTGGTGGTCACCGGAGACAAAACCCAGGTGGACCTGCCCAAGCGGGAGGACTCCGGCTTGATCCAGATTGAACGAATTCTCCTCGGCATCGAGGGAATTTCCTTCTGCTATCTCACCGATAGCGATGTGGTGCGGCACCGCCTTGTCCGGGACATCATCCGGGCCTACGCCGAGGATCAGAACGGCTGAACCAATCGCCCCCGCCTTTACCCTCCACGGGCGGTACCCCCCCCTCACTCAGGCGGCTGTCCAGGGCGCGGTGCGGCGGGTGCTGGCTGGCGAACGCCGGCGAGCCACCGTCTCCATCACCTTTGTAGGACCGGCCCGCATGCGCGAACTCAATCGGCGCTGGAAGGGCGTCGATCGCGCCACCGACGTCCTCGCCTTTGCCCTGAGCTCCCCGGCCGCTGCGATTGTCGGGGACATCTACATCTGCCGGGCCGTGGCCCTCCGGGAGGCCGCTGCCCGCCGGCTGCCACTCCGCCAGGAGCTGCTTCGATTGGTGGTGCACGGCACCCTGCACCTGGTCGGATACGACCACCCCGAAGGGCCTGACCGAGCCTCGTCGCCGATGTGGCGGCGCCAGGAACGCTACCTGCGGAGGCTCCGGTGATCGCCGGGATCCTCGCCGCACTCCAACTCTATGTCGCCTCCCTCCTCGCAGCGGCGTTCACGCTCTGGGCCGGCTTGGTGGCGCTGGCGGAGCCGGACGACTCCGGCGTCCCCAGCCTGCTGCGCCCCTCCGACGTCCAGCGGCCCGGTACCTTGTCGCCAACCCGGACCCTGCACGTGATACACCTCGCGTTGCTGGCAATGGCCGCAGCGCTCGCCGCCACTGCGCTGGGTTGGTGGGCATGGGAATTTCCCCAGTGGGCCGGTCGCTACCTTCTCGCAGTACTCCTGGTCTGGGTGGTCGGCGATCTCGCTCCCCGACTCTGGCTGGCCAACGAGCCGGGGCTCATCAGCTACGACGGCCGGTTCATCCGTCACACCTTGACCATCTTCCGCCCCGCCATTGCCGCAATGGTATGGGTGGATCGGCGCCTCCGGCCTCGCAACACCCCGGTGCAGGAACGCCACCGCCCCGAACGGCAGATGCTCAGCGGCGTGCTCGGCCTGGCCGACATGCAGGTCGCCGAAGTGATGACCCCGCGGCTCGATATCATCTCGGTGGATTTCTCCTCCCTGCGCAGTGAGGTCATCCAGACCTTTCAGAGCGCCGAGCATTCCCGGTTGCTGGTGCTCGACGGAGACTCCGATTCGGTTACCGGGGTGATCTATGCCAAGGATCTTCTTCCCGGGCTTGCCGATGGCAATGAGGATGCGGACTGGCACCCCCTCATCCGCCCGGTCGATTTTGTCCCGGAAGCCAAGGGCCTCGACCGCCAACTCCGGGATTTTCAGCGCAGTGCCAGCCACCTTGCCGTGGCGGTCGATGAATTCGGAGGGACTGCCGGAATCGTCACCTTGGAGGACGTGCTGGAACAGATCGTCGGAGAAATCCGGGACGAATACGATATCGACGAGGTGGCTCCGGTCCAGCGGCTTCCGGAGGGTGGCTGGGTGGTGCAGGGGGGCGTGCCCTTCGGTGACCTCGAAGCCGAGCTCGGACACCGCTTCGCCCGGGAGGATGTCAGCACCGTCGGGGGCCTCGTGTTGGCGCTTTTCGGCCGGGTGCCCAAGGCCGGCGAGAGTGTCGAATTTGAAGGGTTCCGCCTGACGGTAGACCAGATTGCCCGTCGCCGGATCCGGCGCATCACCGTCGCCCCGATGGCACCCGAGGTCGGCGAACGCGACGATCGCGAGAGTGCCCGATGATCTGGCCGATTGCATTCGTCGGACTCTTCCTGACCGTGTTCGGGGCCACCGCAGCGGCGGCCCTGATCACCCACAGCCGCAGCCTGCTCGCCGACACCGCGTCGCGTCGACTCCGGGGCGGCACCGCATCGCTGGCCTGGCTTCCGCTCCTCGAACGCGATCTCGCCGCCGCCTCGGTAACCACGACGCTGGGCATTTGCCTGATCGGAGCCGTCTTTCCGGCGCTCTTTTCCGGCGCCACGCTCCTCCGCCTCGGCCTGCTGCTCCTGTTGGTGGCGGTTCCCGTGGTACTGCTGAGCGCCTATGTCCTGCCCAGCATTCTGACCCACCGGCGCGCGGCGGCGGTCGCCTTGCGGATTCGCCCCTTCCTCCGGCCCTGGTCCTCACTCCTCGCGCTGATCTTGCCGGCGCCGCCGCTCCGGCCCGAGGCCCACATCACCGAATTGTGGCGCGAACGCGTGGCGGCAGGGCCCGGGGCCGACGAGGAATTGATCCGGGTAGGTGGCGTGATCAGCTTCTCGGAGCGGCCGGTCCGCGAAGTCATGACACCGCGCACTGCGCTGGTGGCAATTCCGGAGGAGGCCTCGGTCGACGAAGTGCGCCAGGCGTTCATTCAGAGCGGATACAGCCGGCTGCCGGTGTATCGCGGTGGGCTCGATGAAATCGTCGGCATGGTGCACGCCTTCGACCTGTTCCGCCTCAAGTCCGCTGACACGGTGCCGGTACGCCCGCTCGCAGTGGCGCCGGCCAGCCGAAGCTGCGCCGATCTGTTGCTCGACATGCAACGGGAGCGCCGGCATCTTGCCGTTGTTCTCGACGAATTTGGCGGCACCTTGGGGATCGTCACCCTGGAGGACCTGCTCGAGGCGATGGTGGGAGAGATTGTCGACGAGGACACTGGCTCGGTTCCGCCCGCTCCCGCCGCCGATCCCGACCTCCTTGAGGTCGATGGCTCCGCACCGGTGTCCCAGATCGAGGAGCGGTTCGGGATCGCGCTGCCCGAGGGCCATGCCGCAACCATTGGGGGACGGCTGGTCGAGCTGGCCGGACGCTTCCCGGTCAGTGGCGAGCGCTTTCTCCTCAGCGGCCTCGAACTCGACCTGCTCCGCGCCTCCCCCACCCGAGTGGAGCGTCTGCTGATTCGCCGCGGCTCACCCAGCACCACCGCGCTCGACCGGAGCCCAGGATGATCAAGAAATCGCTCCCCCCCGAACGCATGCTCCAGCTGTTTCGAACCGGGAACGCCGCCGAGTTTCTTGGGCGCGCCCGGATGCTCGAGCCCGCCGATCTCGCCGATGTGCTGGCGCTCGCCGATGACCAGGAGCGGGTTGAAATTGC
>JANNSC010000417.1:0-4357 GCA_031402135.1 Gemmatimonadales bacterium
CCGCCAGTTGGGCCGTCACATTGCGGAAGCAATGCCACTCGGGTACGCCGCCAAGGGCTACACCGTCACGGAGTCCTTGAAAGAGGTCGGTGAGGAAGAGCACGAGATCAACACCGAGCGGGAAAAAGAGGCGATCGCCGGCTTCCGCGAAAAGCAGCTCGAGGCCATCAAGCTGGGGGCCTATGTCGAGGACCAGCCTCGCTGGGGCATGGTCATTGATCTGGCCAAGTGCACCGGCTGTTCGTCCTGCGTGACAGCGTGTTACTCCGAAAACAACATCCCCTGGGTGGGCTACGACGATGTCGTCCGGGGCCGGGAAATGAGTTGGCTCCGGATCGAACACTATTTCGAAGGCGGTGCGGAGCCGGGCGAGGCCTTCAGTGCCCGGGTCGTCCCGATGATGTGCCAGCACTGCGAAAACGCTCCCTGCGAATCGGTGTGCCCGGTCTACGCCTCGTATCACACCCCCGATGGGCTGAATGGCCAGGTATACAACCGTTGCGTGGGGACCCGGTACTGCAGCAACAACTGCCCCTACAAGGTGCGCTACTTCAACTGGTACCCTTACGCCAAGCGGGCGTTCGAGGAGCCGCTCAACCTCCAGCTCAATCCAGATGTCACGGTGCGGGCCCGTGGCGTCATGGAAAAATGCACCTTCTGCGTCCAGCGGATCCGGGGCGCCCAGCATCAGGCCCGTCTGGAGGACCGCCCGCTCCGGGATGGGGATGTCGTGACCGCCTGCCAGCAGGCCTGCCCGTCGGGCGCCATTATTTTTGGTGACGTCAACGACCCGGCCAGCAAGGTGGTGGAGGCCAAGGAAAGCCACCGCGGGTACCACGTGCTCGAAGAGATCAATGTGCGGCCCAGCGTTACCTACCTCGCCAAGGTGCTGGCATGACCGCCATCGTGCACCCGCCCCAGCGGCCCACCCAGACCCACGCCGAGGTGACCCGGGACGTCCTGGCCACACTGCAGACGCCGAGCCGGGGCTATTACCTGGCCCTCTTTGGCGCGGTAGGGCTGTTCCTGATCGGCCTTGGCACCTTTGTGATGCTGTTGAAGGAGGGCCTCGGTCTCGCCGGCTATACCCCGCCGGTGATGTGGAGCGTGTACATCACCACGTTCGTCTTCTGGATCGGCATCGGCCACGCCGGCACCCTGATTTCGGCGATCCTCTTTCTCTTTCGCTCGCCGTGGCGCACCGCGGTGTACCGATCCACCGAGGCAATGACGGTGTTCGCGGTCATGACCGCGGCCCTCTTTCCCATCATTCATATCGGCCGCCAGTGGATTTTCTACTGGCTGTTGCCCTACCCGAATGCGCGCTTCCTCTGGCCCAATTTCAAGTCGCCGCTGATTTGGGACGTCTTCGCGATCACCACCTACTTCACCGTCTCGACCACCTTCCTGGTGGTCGGCTTGGTGCCCGACGTCGCCGCCATTCGCGACAAAGTTTCGGGCTGGCGGCAATCGGTCTACCGGCTCTGTTCGCTGGGCTGGACCGGTGCCGACAGCCAGTGGCGGCACTACAGCCGGGGGTATGTCTACCTGGCCGCGCTGGCCACGCCGTTGGTGCTCTCGGTGCACTCGGTGGTGTCGTGGGACTTTGCCATGTCGATCGTGCCGGGGTGGCACGGGACGATCTTTGCCCCCTACTTCGTGGCCGGCGCCATTTACTCCGGCATCGGCATGGTGCTGACGCTGCTGATTCCGCTGCGGAAGGTGCTCAAGCTGGAGCACATGCTCACCGAATATCACTTCGAAAACCTGGCCAAACTCACCCTGCTGACCGGATCGATCCTGTTCTACGCCTACGCCATGGAATATTTCGTGGCGTGGTATAGCGGAAACACTTTTGAGCAGGAGACCTTCTGGCGGCGGGCCTTCGGGCCGATGTGGTGGGCGGGGTGGTCGATGATCATCTGCAACGCCTTCGTGAGTCAGTTGCTCTGGTTCAAGAAGATTCGCACCAATCTCACCGCGCTGTTCATCATCTCGATTTTCGTCAATCTCGGGATGTGGTTCGAGCGCTACGTCATTATCTCGTCGTCGCTGAGCAATGACTTCCTGCCCTATGCCTGGCAGGTGCCGGCGGTGACCTGGGCCGACTGGGGCATCTTGCTAGGCTCCTTCGGTTGGTTCGGCATGTACTTCCTGCTCTTTGCCCGCACCTTCCCGGTGGTGGCCATCCAGGAACTCAAGGAAATGATTCCCTATCCGCGGAAACACAAAGGAGGACACTGATGGCCCGCAAGACGGTGCCCGGCGTTCTCGGCTCCTTCGTCCATGTGGACTCCGCCGTCGAGGCAATCACCGGCCTCAAGCAGAAGGGCTTCCGCGACCTCACCGTCTATTCGGCGGCGCCCAACCATGAAATCGAGGAGGCCCTCGATCACCCGGTGAGCTGGGTGCGGCTCTTCACCCTGATTGGCGGCCTGACCGGTTGTTCCGCCGGATTTGCCATGACCATCTGGATGTCACGGGATTGGCCGTTGTTGGTGGGTGGCAAGCCGATCGCTGCGATTCCGCCCTACGTGGTGCTGGCCTTCGAACTGACCATTCTCTATGGTGCGCTCAGCACCGTGGCCGGGATGATCATTCTTTCGCTGGTGAAGTCGCTCCGGGGGCGGCCCTACCACCCATCGTTCAGCGATGATCGGATTGGGGTCTTCGTGCCCTGTGGGCCGGATCAGGTGCCCGCGGTGCGCCACTTGTTGGCGCACGCCGGGTCGGAGGAGGTGACCGTCCATGCCGCGTAGGTTCCTCAGCGCGGCGGCCGTGCTGCTCCTGGGCGGCTGCAACTGGTACTACAACACGCTGCCATCGCCGGACGATCTGATGCCGCTGATTCCGTGGTTCGACCACATGATCAAGTCGCAGGTCGCCTCGCCCTACCAGCGTTCGGACATTCCCCGCACCACGGTGCCGGGCACCGTCCCGATTACCGGAGGGGAGGGCGATTGGTCGGCGGAGTTCCTGGCGATGAATCCTGCATCGGCAGATCGACTGCTGAATCCGACAGTGCCGGCGGCCACCCTGGTTCGCGGAGATACCCTCTTCCACACCTTCTGCGCCGTGTGTCACGGATCCAGCGGCGCCGCGGACGGGCCGGTTGGGCCGAAGGTCGGCGCGCCGTCGCTGCTCACTGCCAAAGCAATCGGATATTCCGATGGGTACCTCTACAGCATCATCAAGTACGGTCGCGGGGTGATGTTCCGCTATGGCGACAAGGTGTATCGTCCCGAAGATCGGTGGGCCATCGTGAATTACGTCCGCGTTCTACAGCGGAATGTCGCTGCTGCGCCGGGAGGAATCCGGTAACATGACGGACCGGGATCTCATCCAACGGCTCGCGGCGCGCTCATTGGGGGGCCGCTACAGCCTCTTCGTCACCGGCGGGGCCCTCCTGGCGGTGGCGGGTGGGGTGCTCTTCGTCATGGCGCTCACCGGCGCCCACGCCGATCGGGCGTGGCAGGCGTTTCACGTCAATTGGCTCTTCTTCACCGGAATCACCGGCGGAAGTCTGGCGCTGGTGGCGGTGCACAAGATTGCCAACGCCAAGTGGTCGGGGGTGCTGATCCGGTTCTCCCAGGCCACGGTCTTCTTCGCGGTCGTCTCCGTCGTCGGCGGTGCGTTGATCTTCACCTTGGGGTACCAGGCGATCTACGGGCCGATGCAGGAGCAACTGCACGGCATGTCCCATGGAAAGGCGCTGTGGCTCGGGCAGGGATTCATGGCCGGCCGCGTGCTGGTGGGGCTCCTCGCATTGTTTGGCGTGGGCTGGATGATGGTGAAAGCCGATCTTCTCCCCGACATGGCCGCCGCACGAGCCCACGTGGACCCGGCCCGCAAGCGCCTGTACGATCAGTGGACCGCCGGGTACGACGGTTCCGACGCCGGCGTGGCGGCCCACGAAGCGCGAATTCACCGGCTCGCGCCGGTCTATATCGTGCTCTATGCCCTGGTGTTCACTGTGGTGGCGTTCGATGGGATCATGGCCCTGCAGCCCCACTGGTTTTCAAACTTGCTGGGCGGGTGGTACTTCATGGGCTCGTTCCTCGGAGCCCATACGCTGCTGGTGCTCTTGATGCTGTACGGGCGCAAGCAACTCGGTATCACGGATCTGGTGAGCGCCAAGCAACGGCATGACCTTGGCAAGCTCTGTTTCGGCTTTACGGTGTTCTGGGCGTACTTGATGTGGTCCCAATTTTTGGTGATCTGGTACGGAAACCTGCCCGAGGAAACCGGCTTCGTGTTCGCGCGGCTCTGGGGCCCCTGGCTCCCGGTGGGACGTGCGGTGTTCCTAGGGATGTTCCTGATCCCGTTCTGGGGCCTCCTGTTCGTTGGCGCCAAGAAG
>JANNSC010000418.1:0-3242 GCA_031402135.1 Gemmatimonadales bacterium
CCAACTGGCGGGGATTGCCGGCGGTGCGGGCCAGGGCATGGAACTCCCGGGTCTTTTCGACCGACACCTTGGTGCTGACGTAGGGGAAGAATCCGTTGCCATCCTTGGAATCGAGCAGGTCGAGCGGATTGACGCCGAGTCCCTTGGCATACTTTCCGAATTCAGTGTGGCCGAGGCCCAGGGGCACCGAAATCACATCGGGCCGTACGCCGGGGTAGATGCAGATCGGGGCCTGAATAGTTCCATGGGGTGACCGGAGCACCACCACCTCTCCGTCGCGCAGATCGAGGTGCTGGGCTGTTTCGGGATGCACTTCGACCCAGGAGCCCCAGGTGATCTTGGTGACCGGATCAGGATTCTCCAGCAGCCACGGCAGGTTGGCTCCGCGGCCGTCGTGATACATCGAGGACGGCGAGGGGAGGAAGACGTACTCGCCGGTTCCGTCGAGTACCGGGGCGGTGAAGCTGACCCGGGCCGCTCCTGCTGCGAGCCGTACTGCGGCCGCGGCCGGGGCGGCACCATACACTCCACCCCGCTGCAGCGCTTCGCGCCAGAAGCTGTCGACATCGGCACTTCCCCGCGACCGGGCCAGGTTGCCCCACTGCAGCTTGAGGTGGGCCTCGAAAGAAGCGGCACTGAACGGCGCCAGCGTGCCACCGGCCTTGGCCGACGCCTTGAACAGGACATCACCGGTGTGCATGGTATCGAACACCGGAGTCATCACCGGCTGCATGAGGCCGTGGACGCCCGCCCTCGGACGCAGATCGTCCCACCGCTCCAGCGCGTGGTGGTTGGGGAGCAGGAGATCGGCGGCGGCAGCGGTTTCGTCCAGGAAGAGCGAAGTGCTCACCTTGAAGGGGACTTTGGCCATTGCGTCGAGAAATTTGGCGCTCTTGGGGAGGCTGTAGGCCGGGTTGGCGTCGTGCACCACCAGCACGCTGACCTGCCCGGCGTTCATCGAAGCGATCAGCCCTTCCATGGCGCCGTAGCCATCGGTGACGGGCAGTCCGGCGCCGAAGCGGACGGTCTGTCCAACATTTCCGGCAACGTAGTTCAAGATGTTGACCGCCGCCGCAACCTCGATGGCTCCGCGGTGCTGGGCCCCGATGCCCCCTGCCACGGCCAGACTTGGCACTGCCGAGACGAACTCCCGGGCCAGTTTCCGCACCGCGTCGGGCGTAAGCCCGGTGGCGATGGCGGTTTTTTCCGGGGTCCACGCCGCCAGCGTTGTCGACAGGAGGTTGGCGTCGGCGGGGGCGCTGCTGCGCTCGCTCACGATCACCTGCGCCATACCGAGGGCCAACGCCGCCTCGGAGCCGGGAATGATCGGGTGCCACTCATCAGCATTCATGCCGGTGAGGTTCATCCGGGGGCCGGCGTACACCAGTTTGGCCATCCCCTTGCCATCGAATCCGTGCGCTGCGGAAAAGCCCCGCTGCTGTTCGACCACCGAGCCCCAGGTTTCCAGGAAATCGGCCCCGAACGACACGATGTAGCGGGCCTTGGCAAAGTCGTACACCGGCAACTCATCCTGCCCGAACACCATCGCATTGGCGGCGCGTTCCGGTGCTCGGTCGAACGCCTGGTAGCGCACCAGTTGCCCACCCTGGGCCCTGGTCCACGCCTCCAGTAAATCACTGAAGCTGCCCGGCCCGGCGCCAGTGATTACCGCCAGCTTCCCGGGAGCCCCCTGCAGCTGCTGGGAGAGGCGCCCGATCGCATCGTCCCACGGCAGGTTTTTCCAGCCGGCGGCATCCTTCAGCATCGGCCCCTTGGTTCGGCCTGGGTTGTATAACCCCTGCAAGGCGGCCTGGCCGCGATGGCAGAGCGCGCCGCCGTTCACCGGATGGTCGGGATTTCCTTCGAGCTTGATGGCGCGTGCCTCGCGGGTTTTTACATGGACCCCGCAACCAGCGGCGCACTCGGTACAGGTGCTGGCGTACCAGGTCGGAATTCCCGGCACCTGATCCTCCGACTGCACCAAATACGGAATCAGCTTTTCCACCTTGGCAGTGGAGCAGCCGGAGAGCGCAGCGGTGCCGGCACTCGTCACCCCGAGTACCGTCAGGAATCGCCGGCGATCAATGGATTCGTCGATCATCGAAGCTCCGATGGAGAGCTGAGCGCTAGTAATGGCATGCGGTGCAGTCCCGGGTGACCTTCCGCTCCAAGTGGCAGCTGATGCAGAATCCCATGTTGTTCACGTTGTTGACCCGAAACACCTGCGCCATCCGGGTGACATCACCGTGACAGGTCTGGCAGGCGTTGGGACCCATGCCCTTGAGGTGGCTCATGTGGGGGAAGTGGGCATGCTTCGCGATGGTGTGGACGCGCAACCACTCCAGCTTTGGCTTGGTGGCATCATCCTTGGTGGCCCAGAAGGTCCGCAGTTTCTTGATCTCGGCCTTGTGGGAATCGGTAGTACCGCCAATGACCAGGTGGCAACTCATGCAGGTCTGGACCGAGGGGATGCCCGGCTCGCTCGATGCACCAACTGAGTAGTGGCAGTACTGGCACTGCATCTTGTACTGGCCGGCGTGAATGTCGTGCCGGAAAAAGATTGGCTGGCGGGGGCCCTTCAAATTGCCGGAATCGGAGACGGCGAGCACTGGGGCAGCGAGTGAGTCGGCCGGCAGTGCGGGCTGTTGCGCCACCGTGCGATTCTGGGTCAGCAGCAGCGCGCCCACTGTTGTCACTATCACCGCGACGCCGGCCACTACGAGCTTCCGCATGCTTGCTATCCGTCGCGAAAAGTGAGCGACCGTAGTCGGTGCTGCCGCATCCCGATCGGGACGTGGTGCATTATTTGTGAAATATTTCACGAGGAGCCGAATCGGGCAAGTCCACTCGGCGCAACGCCGAGCCGAGAAAATAGTCCCCCACCTGCCTGGAGGACAGGGGGATGGTCACGGATCCAGGGAGATTTCCGGCGCCGGCTCTCCCCCCGGCAATCGGCCAACTTCGCGGAGGTGTTCCGGCAACTCGAACGCAGTTCCCTTCCGCTCCAGGTACCGGACCGCCTCGAGCTGCATGGCCCGAAACAGCGACGCCTCACGCCAATCCAGCCGGGCCCTGAAGAACACCTCCCGCACCGAGCGCATGACCGCTTCGGGCTGCCGAGTCTTGAAGAACTCGATGGCCCAGAGTCCGCGCTCCCAGTCCCGAAACAGCAACTCGAGCCGGGCGCTCGGGGCCGCCGGGGTCTCCCGTCGAGTCGGCGGGAGCGGAAGTCCGCCCTCGGC
>JANNSC010000419.1:0-3987 GCA_031402135.1 Gemmatimonadales bacterium
GCGCCCCAGTTGCCCTCCCTTCGGGCCCGGGTCATCTGCATTGTCGGCAATCTGGCTTCCCATGCCAGTCGGGAGTACAGCATCACCACCACCACGCCTCCCATCGGTGTGGCGCGCCGATTCGGCGTCATGGCGTCGAGTGACACCCCCGACCCTAAACCGGGCAACAATTTCGCCGAGATGGCCGCCCCATGAGGCGGCACACCCCTGCACTCCATGAGGAACCCATGAAATCCCAGCTGGTGCTTGCGGTCCTGACGATTGGCCTGCTGGCCGCGCCCGCTTCGAGCGCCGCCCAGACGGTGCAGACTGAGGTCACTCTCAAGGTGCCTCTGAACCTGACGCAGCTCGGACCCGACGTGGCCAAAGTCAGTCTGGGCTGCGCGATCACAAGCGCTGCCATTACCACGAATGCAAACCATAATGTGGTCATGATTCAGGAGGTGCCCGTCTCGGGAGGACAACTGGTGACGACCGTGGCGTTCGTGTTCGTCTTCACCGGTCTGGACAATCCGGTCGGGAAAAGCGCGGCCATTGTTTGCGATATCAGCGGCTTCAGCACATCGCAGCAGGCCTGGCTGCAATTCGGAGAGAATGCGGCGAACCCGGCATTTCGCACCAAGCCGAGCGTGAGCTTCCTCGATGCTTCTTTCGTCTGGTGATGAATTGCGCTGGATCATCCGAGCGGGTGACCAAATGAGTGAGAGCCTCGGTGCCCTCTTTTTCCGTCTCGGCGCAATCGCCTCCCTTCCGGCCTTCGCCCAGCTCCACACCCCCCTGAACCGCTACTCGATGAGGAGCACCCGATCATGACCCAGATCTTCCGCAGAAGCGCCTCCGCCCTGCTGCTGGCGCTCCTCGGCGGCAGCGCCGCCGCCACACCTGCCTACGGACAGCTTGGGGGACTCATCAAAAAAAAGGTGGCCGAGACGGTCATCAATAAGGCGGTCCAAGGTAGCTACAAGGTGCCCACTTTCGACGAGTTCGTCCTGGAGCTCACCCCGGAACGGCTGGCCGGCTGGATCAAAGGCGCCCAAGCCTCGCAACGATTCAACGAGACTCCTAGCGGCCCCCCGCATTTCATGGCGCTCCGCCAGCCGATTTCCAAAAAACTCGATGAGATCCAACTCAACGTCACGCGCAGTGAAGAACTCAGAATTTACGAGGGGCGCGTGGGCGACTTCAAGAACTGCGTGCAAGAGGCCAGCAGCGTGATTCGGAGAGAAAAGCGCTCCGCGATGAGGAAGCAGGGTCCCCCCAGCCCGGCCTTGATGAAAAGCATGATGGAGTTCGGCATGGCGGTGGCTGCGGCGCAACAGCGCGGTGACGCCGCCGAGGTCGACCGGCTGAAGAAGCAGCAGGATGACCAATTCAATCCCACGCCGGCCGAGCTGGCCGGAGCGGAAGCGAAGTGCGGTGTCCCGGCACAGTCTGCCACCGTCAAGGAAGCACTGTCGTTGCAAGCCCAGCTCGCTCAGCTTGACGAGAGCATCCGGAAAGCGACTGAAGAACTCCAAAAGCTCCAGGAAGCGGAGAGCGGAATGACCGCCCGACAATATGCTGTCGCGTTTGAGCGAATCTGCGACAACATCAGGACCGTTCTGAAAAAGGAGGCGGTGCGGTTGAGCCCCATCGAGCTCCAGGCGTTCAAGGACAAGCAGGCCGAGTTGCTAAAGCTCTGCCCCGAACCCAAATGAGCCTTGCCGGCGCGCTCCTGCTCAGCCTTCAACTGCCCCCGTCGTTCCTGGCGGTCTGGACCGGTGAGGAGTGGTGCGAATGGTGGAACGCCAGGAGTGCCCCCACCGAGTGGGCCGCGCCCAACGCCAACCTGACGGCGGCGCTCAAGTGGCGCCGGGTGGCCGACGGGGTCGAGTGGGCCGAGGCCCGCCTGGCGGGGACCGGGGAAGCGCACCGCCTCCGATTGATCGTGGCTCGGCTCGATCCCAACCGGGTGCGCTTCCGGCTGGATACCGCCTACACCCATCGGGGCACTCGCCCCGACTGGACCGTTGCGCGAGTCCACCCCGAGGCGCTGGTGGCGGTGAATGCCGGACAATTCCCCTTCTCGCTGCCCTGGGGCTGGGTGGTGCTGGACGGCCACGAGTACTCCAGCCCGGGTTACGGCCCCACCTCCATGGCGGTGGCCTTCGATACCGCCGGCCGGGTACGCTGGATCCCGGGAGACTCGCTCACCCCAGCGGTCCGCCGGAAGGGCGCGGCGGTGGCCTTTCAATCCTACCCCGCGCTGCTCTTCGGGGGGGCAGTCCTCCGGGAGCTTCAGGACACCGGCCGGGGCGTCAGCCTCTCCCATCGGGACGCCCGCGCCGCGATCGGTCAGACCGCGGACGGGAGCGTCCTGATCGCGCTCACTCGCTTCGACGGCGTGGGTGGGATGCTCGATTTCGTTCCCTTCGGCCTCACCACCCCGGAGATGGCGGCAATCATGGGAGGCCTGGGCGCCAGGAACGCCGTGATGTTGGATGGCGGCATTTCCAGCCAGCTGCTGATTCGTGACCCGGCAGGAACCCGCCGGTGGCCCGGCATCCGAAAAGTGCCCTTGGGGCTGCTGGTCCTGCCCAAGTAGCGGCTGCTAAGACTCGAAACCCGACGATTCGAGGTACTGTGATTTTGCTGCGATTGTTTCTGGCATCCGTCCTTGTGACCCGCATCGCCGCCGCCCAGGCCCCGGCGGCCGCATTCGTGCCGGGGGCCCGCACCGTCGCCGCCTTCGATTTCTCCACCGGTGCGCTGCCGGCGGGAGTCACCTTCCTCCCTGGAAAAGGCACCCCGGAATTCGGCGCGCGCGATGGGCAGCCGATGCTCAAGGCGACCGGGCCGACGGCATTCAAGCTCACCCTTCCGGAAATCCTGCCCCCGCACTTCACCATCGAGGCCGATTTCGGCAGCAGCAGCGGCAGCGCCCAGGCACAATTGTCGGTAGCGGCCGTCCCCACGCTGGTCGGAACCACCCGGTCGGCGCTGGTGGTCTGGCACCCCCACTACATCCTCGTCGCTCGGGGCGGAGCCGCGGCGGGAGACCAATACTTTTACCCCTCGGCCGCCCTCCTCCCGGAGCTGCCCAACCAGCTGGTCCACATCCAGCTGGTGTGGGAGGGCGCCCACTTCCGCATCTTTACCAACGACGAACTGATCGGCGACTATCCCAATCTGCCGTTCCGGCGCGGCCAGGACCTTTGGGTGTATCTCGGGGGTGAACCGCGCCCCAATGGGGAGGTCTACCTCGCCAGGCTCCGGATCGGGTCCAATAGCGGCGCTACCGGCGTCGCCGTCGCCGCGAATCCCTCGATTCCCGCGGTCACCCCGCCCGCCTCCCCGGGTGCGCTGGCCACGACGCCTCCTCTGGCGGCTCCTAACCCGGCCCGGCCGGTTCCTCCCCCGGCCACTCCGGCGCCGAACCTTCCTGGAACCGTGACGCCGGTGACCCCACCGCCTCCTCCGGCGCCGGGAAGGGTCGTGCCCCCGCCCGCGCCTCCTCCACCCCCGGCGGCCCCCCCGTCGATCACCCCGCCCGCCTCCCCGGGTGCGCTGGGCACGGAGCCCGCTCCCCGGGTCCCTAACCCGGCCTTGCCGGGTCCTCCATCGGCCGCTCCGGCGCCCAACCTTCCCGAAACCGTGACACCGGTGCCCCCTGCGCCGGCTCCGGCGCCGGGCAGGGTCGTGCCCCCGCCCCCGCCCCCGGCTCCACCGACCCCGGCGCCCGCCACCCCGGTCATCACCCCGTCGGTGACCCCACCGGCGAGTGCCGGCGCGATGGGTGCCGGACCGCGGCCCAGTGGGGGAGCCGCGCCGAACGTTCCGGTGAGCCAACCATCTGCCTCGACCGGCACTCCGGTGCCGACTGTCATCTCTGTGATCACAATCACCCAGGGACCGGCTGGTCCGGTCGTCTCCTGGCTGGGCACCGCCGCACTCGCCGTATAAACCTTGCAGCGCTGGAAACACGACGACCCCAACTGCTGCAACAAC
>JANNSC010000420.1:0-1972 GCA_031402135.1 Gemmatimonadales bacterium
CGCGGGTCGAGTCCGGGAAGCGGAGGGAGTTCACTGCCAGGCGGCCCGCGGAGAAAAACATTTTTGTGAGTCACCCAACCCATAGGGCCGGCCGACAGGCCGCCCAAGCACCCATCGCGCACACCCCCGCACCCGTCCACATCCATCACGCGCCCCACGCGGCCCTCCTGATCGACTTCGACAACGTCACCCTCGGCATCCGGAGCGACCTCACCAAGGAACTCCGCACCCTGCTGAACAGCGACATCATCAAGGGAAAGGTTGCGGTCCAGCGGGCCTACGCCGACTGGCGGCGGTACCCCCAGTACATCGTGCCGCTCTCGGAATCCTCGATCGACCTGATCTTTGCCCCGGCCTTCGGCACCAACAAGAAGAACGCCACCGACATTCGGCTGGCGGTGGACGCCACCGAGCTCATATTCACCCGGCCGGAAATTGGCACATTCATCCTGCTGTCGGGTGACAGCGACTTTTCCTCACTGGTGCTCAAACTCAAGGAATACGGCAAGTACGTCATCGGGGTTGGCATCCGGGAATCGGCCAGCGATCTCCTGATTCAGAACTGCGATGAGTACTTCTCCTACAGCGATCTCGCCGGACTGACCAAGGAAGCCGATACCCCGTCGGCCCAACGCGATCCCTGGGAGCTGGTCGGGGAGGCGGTCCAACAGATGGCGCGCAACGGAGATGTCATGCGCTCCGACCGGCTCAAGCAAGTGATGCAGCAGATCGACCCGAATTTCGACGAGCGAAACGCCGGCTTCAACCGCTTCAGCAAGTTTGTTACCGACGCCGGTGCCAAGGGTCTGCTCAAGGTCGCCAAGCTCGACAACGGGCAGTTTGAGGTGGCGCCGATCTCCGAAGGAGCCGTCCCCGGCCCGAAGCGAGAGGCAGGCCACCGCAGGCCGGCCGCTCCCGCCGATGCCGCCCCCGCTCGAGAGGAAAGCCGGGGCCGCCGAGGGCGCGGGCGAGGCAGAGGTCGGGGTCGCGGGGACGATGCCGGCCGGGATAAGGAAACGTCGGCTTCTACCCCCCCGGCTGCCGCCACCCCGCAGCAGAGCGGGCACCTGACGCTCGCAGCGGCATTCCAGCTGCTTTCCCGCGCCCTGGGGGAGCTTCCATCCCCCGCCACCGGAGAAGCGGTACGGGCGAGGATGGCCGCTCTGCATGGTCGGGAGGATCCGCTGCTCGATCCGGAGCGCTTCGGCCGCTTCCTGCGGCAGGCCAATGACGCGGAATATGCCGAAGTGAGGAAACTGTCAGACGACAGCTTCGAGGTGGCGCACCACAAGACCGACCTGGGGATGGCCCGGAACAACACTGCGTCGATGCTGGGCGCTCCGGTCCATTCCGAGGGGAATGGTGCCGGTGCAGCTCCCGCTTCCAGCGGTGGGGCGGCGCTCCGGTTCCGGCGCGGCGGCCGAACGCCTATCCGCCCGCTTGAGTTGCCGCTGATTGGTATGGTGCGGGTAGATGATGAGCCGAAGGCGAGCCCGCCGGCAACATCCGAATCCCCAGCTGCCAAGGCCTCGGGGTCGGCCGGCAAGCCGGCTGGGCGTCGGGGGCGGGGCAAACCGGCCAAGCCGGAGGCGAAGGCCGGAGCGGCTGCCGAACCCACCGCTGCGGCTCCCAAAGCTCCCCGACGCCCCCGGTCCAAGAAGAGCGGGTGAAGCTGCTCCCGATTTCCTTTTTCCGCCGCTCGGCGGATGTCGTCGCCCCGGAACTTCTCGGGGCGATGATCGTATCGGGGACGGGCGCCTCCCGCCTCTCAGGGGTCATTGTCGAAACCGAGGCGTATCTCGGCTTCGACGATCCTGCCTCCCATGCCTTTCAGGGCAGGCATCACACCGGCAACGCCAACCTGTACTCACCTCCCGGCACCTGGTACGTCTACCGTTCCTACGGCGTTCACTGGTGTGCCAACCTGGTGGTGGGTGGTGCCAAAGGATCCGCGGTGTTGTTGCGAGCAATC
>JANNSC010000421.1:0-3749 GCA_031402135.1 Gemmatimonadales bacterium
GCTGGTCGGGATCGCCGTGATGATCTCCCATGTCGTCACCCGACTTGGCCAGCAGGTCTCCCGCGCCCGCGAGCTGGGCAGCTACCATGTCGGCGAATTGATCGGCAAGGGCGGCATGGGCGAGGTGTATCGGGCCACCCACCGCATGCTGCAGCGGCCGGCGGCGATCAAGCTCATCCGTCCTGAAACGATCGCCCGGGGAGACTCCGAGGCGGCCCGCCTCGCCGTCACCAGATTCCGCCGAGAAGCCGAGGTCGCCGCGAGTTTGCAATCTCCCCACACTGTGGCCCTCTACGATTTCGGCGTCACCGAGGATCAGGCACTCTACTTCGTGATGGAGTTGCTCCAGGGAATGGACCTCGAACGGCTGGTACAGCGGCACGGCCCGTTGCCCGCTGCGCGAGTCATCCACATCTTGCGGCAAGTCTGTGAATCGCTCGCCGAAGCCCACGCCCGCGGCTTGGTTCACCGGGACATCAAACCCGCCAACATCCATATCGGACAGCTCGGGTTGAAAGCCGATTTCGTGAAGGTGCTCGACTTTGGTCTGGTCAAGGCGGTCGACACCCAACCGCGCCGGCCCGGCCACACTCTCCAGACCGAGGAGGGAATCGTCCCGGGAACACCCGACTACATGGCGCCGGAAATGACCCTCGGCAACTCGGTCGATGGGCGCGCCGATCTGTATGCGGTTGGCTGCGTCGGATACTACTTGCTCACCGGGAAACCGGTCTTCGAGGCGGCCAACGTCTTTCATATGATCGCCCGGCACTTGAACGATGTGCCGCTGGCTCCGTCGGCGCTCGCAGCACACCCGGTACCGCCCGAGCTCGACCAGCTCATCCTGGCCTGCCTGCAGAAGCAGCCGGCCGACCGACCCCAGGATGCTGGGACGCTGATCCAGATGCTGGGTGCCTTGCCGGTTGCGCCGTGGGCCGATGCCGATGCGGTGGACTGGTGGAGCAAGCGGACCAACCTGCTTGCCCCTCCTGTGGCCAAAGGCCCATAGCCAATAGCCAATCCCTTGTGCCATGCATCGGAGCCGATCATTTTCAGCGGATCGCCAACATCTCCCGCACCAGACGACTCAGGCCCGACTGAATGACCGCACCGGCTCGCGCCTGTCCCTCCTGTCACACCCCGCTTCCCGAGCAGGCGCACTTTTGCCTCAACTGCGGCACCGCAACACCCACTGACCCCGGTGTCCCGGCTCGCACCGGCGCCACCGAGGTCGGCGAGGTGGCCCGGGTCCGGAAAGCGCTCGCGGGGACCTACAGCGTTGAACGAGTGCTGGGCGAAGGCGGCATGGCCACCGTGTACCTGGCTGAAGATCCCAAGCACCACCGCAAGGTTGCGGTCAAGGTCATGCGTCCCGAGATGGCTGCCACGCTCGGCGCCGAGCGGTTCCTCCGGGAAGTCGAAATTGCGGCCCAGCTGTCTCACCCCCACATCCTTCCGGTCTACGACTCCGGCAACGCTGGCGGCATTCTCTACTACGTGATGCCGTACGTGGAGGGTGAGTCCCTCCAGGATCGGCTCCAGCGGGAAACCGAGCTGCCGATCGAGGATGCGGTCCGGATAACCCGCGAAGTGGCTGAGGCGCTCGCCTACGCGCATGCCCGGAACATCGTCCACCGGGACATCAAGCCCGCCAACATCATGATGAGCGCCGGTCACGCCCTGGTGGCCGACTTCGGCATCGCGCGGGCGGTGGGTGGCAGTGGGGCTGCCATCACCCAAACCGGCATGTCGGTGGGCACCCCGCAGTACATGAGCCCGGAGCAGGCCAACGGTTCTCCCAATGTGGACGCCCGGGCCGACATCTTTGCCCTGGGCTGCGTCCTTTACGAAATGGTGGCCGGAGAGCCACCCTTCACCGGGCCCACGCCGCAGGCCATCGTCATGCGCAGCATGACCGAAACCCCCCGCCCCCTCACCACCACCCGAGAAGGCCTCTCCGCCGCTCTGGACGCCGTGGTCGGGAAAGCCCTCGCCAAGAGTCCCGCCGATCGCTGGCAGACGGCGCAGCAGTTTGCCGACGCGCTGGGCCGCGCCATGGACGACCTCCGGAGTGGTGAGCGAGTCGCCTCGGCAACGCCCGGCGACGGGCCGTCACCGGCGCTGGTCTGGGGGCTCTTCGGCTTCGCTTCACTCATTACCCTCGGCGTCTTCTACGGTCTAGTGAGCCGGTGGGGCTTGCCCCCGTGGGTGTTGTACCTCGCCATTGCGCTGCTCGCCATCGGCGCAATGGTGCTCACCGCGACGGGGCGGCTGGAAGCCCGGCGCCGCGCCGGCGCCGCCACACCCGGCCTTGCCGGCCTCTTTACCTGGCGCAATGCCACCATGGGCGGGGTGTTGTCACTGGGCACCTGGGCAGTGGTGGTCACCGCCTTGATCATCAAGGGGCCCGGCGGCGCCGCGGCCGGCGGCGCGGTGCGGCTCGCGGTGCTCCCCTTCGAAAATCGCGGTACTGCAGAGGACGCCTACTTCGTGGACGGTATTGCCGATCAAGTCCGCGGCAAGCTCACCGGACTCGGGGAGTTCCAGGTCACCGCGCGCAGCAGCTCGGATCAGTATAAGGCGACGACAAAATCTCCCCAGGTCATCGGCAAGGAACTCGGGGTGGACTACCTCCTCGGGGCCACCGTCACCTGGGCCAAGGCCGGGGCGGGGAAGGGTCGGGTCCAAGTGAGCCCCGAGTTGATCGAGGTCCGGACCGGCTCGTCCAAGTGGCAGCAAAGCTTCGATGCCGATGTGACCGACGTATTTCAGGTCCAGAGCACCATTGCGGCGCAGGTGGCTGGTGCACTTGGCGTGGCCCTCGGCGCGGGGGAACAGCGGCAACTGGCGGAGCGCCCCACCAAGAATCTCGCGGCTTACGAAGTCTATCTGAAGGGGAAGGCGCTCACCGGTAACGATCCGGCGACGCTCCGTCAGGCATCGGGACTCTTCGAGCAGGCCGTCGCCATCGATTCGACGTTTACGCTGGCGTGGTCGAATCTCGCCTTCACCTTGAGCGGCCTCTATTTCAATGGCACCCCGGACCCGGTGGTGGCAACCCGCGCAAAGGTTGCGGCGGAGCGGGCGTTGGCGCTCGAGCCGAAGGGAGCCTCCGGCCATGCGGCGCTGGCCCGGTACTACTTGAACGTTGCCAAGAGCCCGATCCAGGCCGGGGAGCAGATGACGCTGGCCCTCCAGGCCTCGCCGAACGATCCTGCGCTGCTGGGCGCTGCGGCCGGAACTGAACGGGCCTTGGGCAGGTGGGAACTGGCGCTCCAGCACCTCCAGCTTGCCCGCCGACTCGATCCTCGCTCCGCCCGGGTGGCCGGAGAGTTGCAGCGGACTCTCAACTCCATGCGACGCTATCCAGAGGCGATCGCCGCCGGCAACGACGCCCTCGCGCTCGCCCCTGCTGATCTCAACGTCATCGAAGTCCAGATGATGACGTACTTGGGCCAGGGTGATCTGTCGGGAGCACGCGCCGTGCTAGCCGCGGTCCCCGCAACGATCGCGCAGCCGGCGGTGGTGGCCTACCTCGCCACCTACAACGATCTCTATTGGGTGCTCAACGACGAGGAGCAGCAGTTGCTGCTTCGGCTCCCCGCCTCGGCGTTCTTCGATGATCCGGCGGCGTGGGGCTCGGTCAAAATGCAGACGTGGTGGCTGCGGGGAGACAAGGCCAAGGCGCGTGACTACGCCGACTCGGCACGCGTAGCATTCGAGGAACAGCTGAAGGCTGCGCCCGAAGA
>JANNSC010000422.1:0-3232 GCA_031402135.1 Gemmatimonadales bacterium
AGATCCACCGAGCGGGTATGCCGGAAGACGGCCAGAATGATGGCAAGACCCACGGCCGCCTCCGCTGCAGCGACGGTCATCACGAAGAACACCATCACCTGCCCCCCCAACCCAAGCACCTGGGAGAATGCAATGAACGTGAGGTTGACCGCGTTCAGCATCAGCTCGATGCACATGAACAGCACGATGGCATTGCGGCGGAACATCACGCCGGCCACGCCGATGGTGAACAACAGCGCGGAGAGAATCAGGGCGGGTCCGAGGAGCATGACTACAGCTTCCGCTTGGCCAGCACGACGGCGCCGACGGCCGCGGCCAGCAGGAGGACCGAGGTGATTTCGAAGGGCACCAGATAGGAGCGGAACAGCGGCTCCGCGATGGCGCCGACAACGCCCTGGGTGCCCGACGCGGTCTGGGCGGCGATTCCTGCGGGGAACGCATCCAGCGGGCTGCCGGCGCCGGTCGCGACCCCGCGGAGCACCGCCATCCCGCCGGGGGTCACCTTGGCCAGAAGCATCAGCTCGGCCATCAGGGCCCCACCGATCAGCACCGCCGCAAGCCGCACCGGGGCGCCCCGGAGGTCGCTGCTGGTTTGGTCGCGGCCAAGGTTGAGGAGCATGATGACAAACAGGAAAAGCACCATGACCGCGCCAGCGTACACCAGCACCTGGATGGCGGCAATGAACTGCGCATTGAGCAGCACGTAGATGCCGGCCAACGCGAACATCGTCGACACCAGCCAGAGGGCCGAGGCAATGGGGTTGCGCTGGGTAATGCAGAGCAGCGCCGACCCGACGGCAAAGCCGGCCAGGAGGTAGAAAACCGTTTCGGCCGTCATCTCACTCGCCCTTCGGGTCGGTCGGGTCCCACAGGGTAGACACCGGGTGCGTCTGGGCAGTCAGGCGCTCCAGGTCGTAGACAAATCGATCCCGGCTGTATTCGGAGTTTTCGTAGTGCACGCCAACGTGAATCGCTTCCTCGGGGCACACCTCCTGGCAGTACCCGCAGAAGACACAACGAAATTCGTCAATTTCGTAGATGAGGGGATAGCGATGCCCTTCCGCGTCCTCACCGGGCACCAGCTTGATGCAATTGGCCGGACAGATCTGGGGGCAGAGTCCGCAGGCGACGCATTTGGACCGGCCCTGTTCATCGGCCAGCATCCGGTGGGTGCCCCGCCACCGGGGTGAGATGGTGTACTGGCCGCGGGCGTCTCCGGTGCTCCGCTCCTCGGGGTACTGCATCGTCACCTTGGGCTGAAACATGTGCTTGAAGGTGAGCGACATGCCCTTGAGCGCCGCCCGCACATAGCTGACCTGGCGCTCGGGGCGCTGCATGACCTTGACGCCGATTGCCATCAGGCCCCCGCCTCCCGCGGCTGGGTGGGACGATATGATCCGGACACGAGGTGACCCCGGTCCAGCAGGAAGAACACGATGTACCCGAGGACCAGATTGAGCAGAAACAGCACACCCATCTTCGCTTTGGGATTGCTGATGCCGGCGAGGTCTTCCACTCCCCAGATTGCCACGGCGGTAATCATGATGTACAGCAGTGCCATCGGGAGCAGCACCTTCCAGCCAAGCGACATCAGCTGGTCGTAGCGGAACCGGGGCAGCGTCCAGCGAATCCACATGAAGAAGAAGAGGAAAAAAAGCACCTTGAGAAACATGAACGCGGCGGTGGCCAGGGTTTGCAATCCGCCGCCAACTTGATCCCAGCGCCCGGGAATGTCCCAGCCTCCGAAAAACAGCGTGACCACCATGGCCGATACCGTGGCCATGTTGGCGTATTCGGCGATCGGAAACATCGAAAATTTCATCGAGCTGTACTCGGTGTGATACCCCGCCACCAGCTCCGACTCCGCCTCCGGCAGGTCAAAGGGAAGCCGGTTGGTTTCGGCAAAGCCCGCCACCAGGAAGATGAAAAAGGAGATGAACAGCGGCAGCACAAACCAGAGACCCGACTGCTGGGTTTCGATGATTTTCGAAAAGCTGACGTTGCCGCTCAGCAGCAGCACCGGAATCAGGCTCATGCCCATGGCCACTTCGTAGGAAATCATCTGGGCGCTGGAGCGGAGGCCGCCGAGCAGCGAGTACTTGTTGTTGGACGACCACCCCGCCAGCGCGATGCCATAGACTCCCAGCGAGCTGATGGCGAGCACGAAGAGGAATCCGACCGGCAGGTCGGCCACCGCCATCGGAAGCATGCCGTGATAGCTGACGGCGCCGAGCAGTGGCAGGGTGATGTCGAAATTCACCGGCAGCGGTGCCGCCCAGGGAATGACCGCAGAAAGGAGCAGTGCGGGGATGAAAGCCATTGCCGGCGCCAGGAAGAAGAGCGCAATGTTGGCATCCGCGGGGATGGTTTCTTCCTTGATGAAATTCTTGACTCCATCTGCCGCGGGCTGCAACAGTCCGGCCCAACCGACCCGATTGGGGCCGTGTCGATTCTGCATCCAGGCGCTGACCTTCCGCTCCATCAAGGTGAGCAACGCCACGCCAATCAAAACCACAGTGAAGACCACCAACATCTTGACGATGCTGAGCAGCAGGAATCCCTTGTATTCGGGGGTCATCGGGCCACCGCCGCGGTCGGCTGTTCGAGCAGCTGACCGGTCATGCCGAGGGACCCGTATGTCAGGCCGGAAACGCCGGGGATCCACTCGCCCAGCCGGGCAAACGCCTCTGCGGCGGTCCGGGGAGCAGTGCGCGCCGGGTCGCCCAGCGCCCACGCCTCGGAAGCAATCCACCAGCCGGGACGGGCCATTCCCGGAGGGGCTTTGGCCTCGGTGAAGCGCTGGACCCGCTGGTCTCGGTTGACGTAGGTGCCGTTTTCTTCGGCCATGGTGGTGGTCGGGAGGAGGAGGCCGACGCCGGCAAGTCGATCATCATCCCGGCTCTGCAGCACCACCACGCTCCCGGCGCTGGCCAGGCGGGCCACCGCGGCATCGCTGAGCTCCACATCGAGGAGGACCACCAGTGCGGCGGCTTCGATTCGGGCGACGGCGTCCTCCCAGGCAGTGGTATACCCGGCGAGGAGCGCCCCGTCGAGGTTGGGCACCCGCTCCTTGCGCAAGCCGAGGTTGGGCACCCCGGCGAGCGGTGCCTCGTTCCCGAGGGGCACGTGCACCGCCGCAATGAGGTTCTTGGCCTCGAGCAAGCGTCTGACCCATGCCAGCGATTCGAGCGAGGCACGCCCCGAGGCGAGCAGCACAATCGGCCCAGACGCG
>JANNSC010000423.1:0-6488 GCA_031402135.1 Gemmatimonadales bacterium
CGCCCGATGATCGCCTTTGAAGGGGTCTCCAAGAGCTTCGGGAGCAAGGTGGTGCTCGACGACTTCTCCCTCACCATTCCCGAGGGCCAGACCACCGTGCTCATGGGGGTGTCCGGCAGCGGCAAAAGTGTCGCCCTGAAACACATCGTCGGGCTGATCGAGCCCGACGCCGGGCGGGTCGTCGTGGACGACGCGGTGGTGAACCAACTCGAGTACGACGACCTGATGCAGCTGCGGACCCGGATCGGGTATGTCTTTCAGTTTGCCGCCCTGTTCGATTCCATGACCGTCCGGGACAACCTCGGACTTGGGCTTCGGCGCCAGGGCCTGGAGCCCGGCATGATTGCCGAGCGGGTGGCGGAGAGTTTGCGCCTGGTAGAACTCCCTGGGGTCGAGGATCGCTACCCCTCGGAACTCTCCGGCGGCATGCGCAAGCGGGTCGGAATTGCACGGGCGATCGCGCTCCGGCCCCGCTACATTCTGTACGATGAACCGACCACCGGACTCGATCCGGTGACCACCACGGCGATGGACGATCTCATGGTCCGGGCCCGGGAAGAACTTGGCGCCACCAGTGTCGTCGTGACCCACGATCTCCGCAGCGCATTTGCCGTGGCCGATCGGATTGCCTTCCTGCACGAGGGCCGGATCCGCCAGGTTGGATCGGCAGGGGAGATCCGCGCGACGACCGATCCGCTGGTTCGCGGATTCATCGAAGGGCGGCCCGGTCCGGGAGGAGGCGCGTGAAGCGATCGAATGAGTATGCGGTTGGGCTCACCGCCCTGGTGGCCACCGTCGTCGTAGTGGTTGGCGCCGTTGCGCTGGGCCAACTCCGTCTGGGCCGGGGTGACGATGTGCGCACCGCCCGGTTCCGTTCGATCGGGGGACTGGGGGCCGGCGCCAACGTCACTCTCCGAGGAGTAAAAGTTGGCCGGGTCGCCGGCATCCGGGTGTCGGAAGACGACTGGGTCGAAGTGGATTTCCGGATCAAGCCCGATCTCAAGCTGCCGCAGCGTCCCGCGGCCATCGCTGCCCCAGCCACGCTCTTTGGTGAGTGGCGGGTGAATATCCTGGCCCTCGACGAAGCAACCACCGACCGCGCGGTCCAGGCCCAGCTCGCCGAAGCGGCAGCGGTCGGCGGCGCAATCTGGCCGGGAACCACCCTTCCCGACATCGGCGAGATCACCCTGCAGGCCAGCCGGATTGCCGGGGACATTGGCGTCATCACCAACCGGATCGAAGGCGCCCTCGACTCGAATGCGGTGGCCGACGTGCGGGCCAGCCTCAAGGACCTGCGCGCCACGGTGGTGCGGCTCACCCAGTTGGCCAATTCACAGAGTGACAACCTCAGCAAGCTCACCACCAACCTGACCAGCAGCTCCGGCCAGGTCGACGCCGCGGCCCAGACCTTCAATACCGTTCTGGGCCGGGTGGACTCGGCCACCATGAGTGGCCAGCTCCAGGATCTGTTCAGCTCGACCCGGCAGACCAGTCAGACGCTCCGCGACATTACCGCGGACATGCAGCTCATCGTCAAGGACGTCAAGGAGCGGCGGGGCAGCCTCATCCGGGTGCTCGAAGCGAGTGATTCGCTGCTCACCCGGGTGCAATCCGGCCGGGGCACCCTCTCGCTTTTGGCCAGCGACTCCGCGCTGTACCACGAAGCCACCAGCACGGTGCGTGAGATGCGCAAGTTGCTGGCCGACATCCAGGCCAATCCCCGGAAATATTTTCGATTCTCGGTCTTCTAGGTGATTGGTGCTCGGTAGTCCGGCGGCGTGTCGTGGCTAAGCCGCGTCCAGAACGGGAGGTTTCCGCCGGGGGCATTGTTTTCCGGCGTGACTCCGCGGCGGTGGCGCGATTTCTCCTGATTCGGGATTCCTACGACAACTGGGGTTTTCCCAAAGGGCACCTGGAGGAGGGTGAATCCCCTGCCGCAGCTGCCGCCCGGGAAACCGCGGAAGAAACCGGGCTGACCGACCTCACGCTGCACGGCCCGATCCGGGTCATCGATTGGCACTTCCGCTTCCGGGGCCGCTCCATTCACAAGTACTGTCATTTTTTCCTCCTCGAGTCAGCCCACGGAGATCCGGTGCCCCAGGCAAACGAAGGCATCACCGCCTGTCGGTGGTCGCCTTTCGACGAGGCGCTCAAGGAACTCAGCTATGAGAACGCGCGCGGCGTGTTACGCCGAGCCGGCGACATGGCCCGGACCCTCGTGGCGACAGGGGCCGGCCGGTCGAGGCCGGCTCCGCAGCCGATCGCTCCGCGTTAGGGCATGCCCGCACTCGCCGCCCTCCTCGATCATCGATCCGCCTTGAGCGCCTTGCGGCGCTCACTGCCCCCGGACGCGGCCCCCGTCGTGGCGTGCCGTTCGCTCCAGGGGCTGGGCCGAGTGCTGGAGAGTCGGTTGGTCGAGGCGGTGGTGCTGGGTGGCCGGGCGGCACGCACCATCGAGCTGGTGCCGATCCGGGCGAACTATCCCAGGGTTCCTCTGGTGGTCTACGGCACCATTCGGTCCAACGACGCGGAATTGATGCTTTCCTGGCAACGGCTCAATGTGGCCGCAGTGGCCATCGAGGGGGTGGACGACCCGGTGGTCGGCGATCTGGTCATGCGTCAGTCGGTATCGGCCCGGCGGCGCTTGTCGCTGGCCGACGCGCCCCGGCTGCTCCGTCTCACCGAGCCGCTGCAGAACGCTGCCTGGGAGCTGCTGGTGGCCGGCCCGGGTCGCCCCCCTCGCACCATTCAGGTCGCCCGGAGTCTCGGGGTCTCCCGAGAGCACCTTTCCCGGCAATTCGGGGCTGGCGGCGCCCCCAACCTCAAGCGGGTGGCCGACCTCCTGACCGTGCTCGCCGCGCTGTCGCTCCTGGGTAACCCGGCCTATTCCATTCCTGCCGTGGCTCGGCTGCTGGGTTTCACGACGCCCAGCCACCTTCGGACGGTGGTCCGCCGAATTACCGGGGTCCCCGCCGGCGAAGCGGTCCAACTGGGCGATCGAGAGGTCCTGGCGCGGTTCGTTCGGGGCGGGGGGCGGAGCCGTTCCGGCCGGCGGTAGAGGCGCCCCAGCTCTCTTGCATTAACGTGAACTTGTGATAAATTTCACAAGCCGATTTTTCGATCGATTTACCGCAATTCCACACCAGGACCCATGGCCACCGATTCGATTCTCCGTCCCGGCGAAATCAAGGGCATCCTCCTCAAGGAAATCGAGGCAGCGAGCCTCACCCAGGCCGACACCGCCGACGTCGGCACTACACTGGAAGTGCGCGACGGGGTCGCCCGCATCTACGGCCTCAAGTCGGCGCTGTCGGGTGAGATGCTCGAGTTCACCTCGTCCGAAACTGGTGAAACGATCATCGGCCTGGTGCTGAATCTCGAGCAAGACAATGTGGGCGCCGCCATCATGGGAGATTATCTGAAGCTCAAGGAGGGCGACGAAGTACGCTGCACCGGCCGCCTCCTCGAGGTTCCCACCGGAGCGGCGATGCTGGGGCGAGTGGTCGACGCGTTGGGAAATCCGGTGGACGGACGCGGGCCGATCAAAACTGATGCGCGGCGTCCCGTCGAGATGATTGCACCGGGCATCATCGTCCGGCAGCCGGTCAAGGAGCCGCTGCAGACCGGCATCAAGGCAATCGACGCCATGATTCCGATTGGCCGGGGCCAGCGCGAACTGATTATCGGCGACCGGGGCACCGGCAAGACCGCCATTGCAGTGGACACGATCATCAACCAGAAGGGCGCCGGGGTGGTGTGTGTGTATGTGGCCATCGGGCAGAAGCGCTCCACGGTGGCGACGGTGGTGGAGCGGCTCAAGGAGGCCGGGGCGATGGACTACACCATCGTCGTGGTTGCCACCGCTTCGGAGCCGGCCCCGCTCCAGTTCATTGCGCCCTACACCGGCTGCGCCCTGGCCGAGCACTTCATGTACGTGGAGGGCAAGGCCACCCTCTGTGTGTACGATGACCTCACCAAGCAGGCCGCCGCGTACCGGCAGATGTCCCTGATCCTGCGGCGTCCGCCGGGACGGGAGGCGTACCCCGGCGACGTGTTCTACCTGCATAGCCGATTGCTGGAGCGGGCTGCCAAGATTTCCGAGGATCCGGCGGAAATCCGGTTCGATCCGCGGATCAAGAAGCCGGGCGGCTCGCTGACGGCGCTTCCGATCATCGAAACCCAGGCGGGAGATGTTTCAGCGTACATCCCGACCAACGTGATTTCGATTACCGACGGGCAGATCTTCCTCACCACCGATTTGTTCTACGCCAACGTGCGGCCGGCGGTGGACGCCGGCATCAGCGTCAGCCGGGTCGGTGGCAACGCGCAAATCAAGGCGATGAAGCAGGTGGCGGGGCCGCTCCGGCTCTCGCTGGCGCAGTATCGCGAGCTGGAAGCGTTTGCCCAGTTCGGCTCCGATCTCGACGCCGCCACCCAGCGCCAACTGGCGCGGGGCGCCCGCCTGGTCGAAATCCTCAAGCAGCCGCAATACCAGCCGGTGCCGGTGGAACGTCAAGTTGCGATCATCTACGCGGTGACCAACGGCTTTCTCGACGATGTAGATCTCAAGTACGTGCGGCAGTGGGAGCGAGACTTCCTGGACTATCTGGCCAGTGCACCGGGTGATGTCTACGGCGGCCTGCGGGCCAAGAAGGCGCTGGACGACACGGTCACCGCGAGTCTCAAGGCGGCAATTCAGGCGTTCAAACCGATGTTTCGGGCCGAGTAGGGTGGCTGGCAAGGGCGGGAAGCTTCGGGGACGGATCAAGTCCGTCAAGAACACCCGGAAGATCACCCGGACGATGGAGCTGGTGTCCACCAGCAAGCTCAAGCGCGCCCAGGACCGGGTGGTCTCGGCTCGGCCGTACGCCGAATCGCTGCGCGAGGTCATTGCCGATCTGGTGACCCCGGATCTGGCGGAGCAATTTCCCCTCTTGCGGCGGCCCCAGCCGCCGGCCAAGGGTGGACCGAAACGGGCGGCGCTGATCCTGGTGACTTCGAACCGCGGGCTGGCCGGGGCGTTCAATGCCAACCTGATCAAGGAGGCCCGGCGGCGGATCGAGGAACTCGAGGCAGCGGGTTATGTTGTTGACCTTCATTCGGTCGGAAAGAAAGGTGCCGGGTTCTTCAAGTACCTGAAGCGCCCGCTGGCGGCCGACCGCCAGGACATTGGTGACAAGCCGACTGCCGATCATGCCGCGAGCGTGGTGGCTCCGCTGATTGCCGCGTACGCTGCTGGCGAGCTGGCCAGCGTCGATTTGATCTACGCCCGATTCCAGAGCGCGCTGTCGACCCCACCGACCACCGCGCGCATCCTGCCGGTGGAACCTCCCACCGATCGAGCCCGGCGGCCGGACTATCTGCTGCGCCCGGATCCGGCCGCCCTTCTCGAACACTTGTTGCCCCTGTACGTCCGCAACATGGTGTACCGCGGGCTGGTGGAAACGGCCGCCGGGGAGCACGGCGCCCGGCGCACCGCCATGAAAAACGCGACCGACAACGCCGGCGAAATCATCGAGACGCTTACCCGCACCTACAACCGCCAGCGCCAGGCGGCGATCACTCAGGAAATCAGCGAAATTGTGGGTGGCGCGGCGGCATTACAGGGGTAGGGAACTCAACGGACTCAAGGAATCAGGCTCATGGCAACGGCAATCGCGACTGAAAAAAATCTCGGCTCCATCGTTCAGATCATCGGCCCGGTGATCGACGTCGAATTTGCACCCGACCACCTGCCCGAGATCTATTCGGCGCTTCTGGTCGAGGACAATTCCGGCCCGATGAAGGTTCGATTGGTGGCCGAGGTGCAGCAGCATATCGGTCAGAACCAGGTTCGCGCGGTGGCCATGAGTACGACCGACGGCGTGGTTCGCGGCATGAAGGCGCTCGATACCGGTGGACCGATCATGATGCCGGTTGGTGAAGCCCCCCTGGGCCGGATTCTCAACGTCCTCGGGGAACCGGTAGACGGCGGCGAGCCGATCCCCGCCTCGGTGGAGCGCTGGGCAATTCACCGTCCCACCCCGATCTTCACTGACCTGGAGCCCAAGACCCAGATCTTCGAGACCGGCATCAAGGTGGTCGACCTGATCGCGCCGTTCGTAAAGGGTGGCAAGATCGGGCTGTTCGGCGGCGCCGGCGTTGGCAAGACGGTGGTGATCCAGGAGCTGATCAACAACGTGCAGAAGGGCCACGGTGGTCGTTCGGTCTTCTGCGGCGTCGGGGAGCGGACCCGGGAAGGCAACGATCTCTACCATGAGTTCAAGGAAGCCGACATCCTCGGCTCGGTGGCCCTGGTGTACGGCCAGATGAACGAGCCGCCCGGCGCCCGGCTGCGGGTGGCACTGTCCGGGCTCACCATTGCGGAATACTTCCGCGACGTGGAGGGTCAGGATGTGCTCCTGTTCATCGACAACATCTTCCGATTCACCCAGGCGGGTTCCGAGGTGTCGGCGCTGCTGGGGCGGATGCCCAGCGCGGTCGGGTAC
>JANNSC010000424.1:0-1837 GCA_031402135.1 Gemmatimonadales bacterium
GCCTACACGGCGACCATCATCAATCGCGGCAATCGGCCGGCCACCGTTTCCGTCCTGCCGCCGGGCGCGGCCGACTACCAGGTGGTTGGCACCGTGGCGGGCGGACAAACCAAGGCGTTTGGAAATCTGGCCGATACCACCCGCATTCAGGTTTCCGGCGGATACGCCATCCTGCTGCGGAGCACGATCAAAGGGGCCGAAACAGCAGCCAGACGAAGGACCCGAGTCCAATGCCCACGACGGCGCGGCGTACCATGACCTGACCCACCCGCTGGGCCACCCTCGAGCCAAAGTACCCTCCCAGCAGCCCACCCACCCCCATGGCGAGAGCCACCGGCCAGTCCACAATGCCGCTGGCAATGAAGAGCAGCGCCGCAACGACGTTGATGCAAAGGCCGCCCCAATTCTTGAGTCCGTTCATCCGGTGAATGTTTCGGTGGCCCATCATCTCGAGGGTGGCCAGCATGAGGATGCCGATTCCCGCGCCGAAGTAGCCGCCGTACACCCCGACGGCGAACTGGGCCACGAAGAAAACGCCACCGGAGAGGGCTCCGGGCTGCCCGTCCCCCTGCTCCCGGCCGAGGGCCCGAAGCAATGGGCCCTGCAGCATGAAGAGGAGCGTGGCCCCAAGCACCAGGAAGGGAACGATGCGGGAGAAGCGCTCCTCGCCGGTCCGGAGCAGGAGCAGCGCCCCGGCGGCACCACCAAGGAGGCTGGGCAGGGTGAGGCGGATCAGCCACGGCCCCGCTCCGGTCAGCTCGGAACGGTATCCCCACATGCTGGCGACCGGACCGGGCCAGAGCCCGACGGTACTGGTGGCGTTGGCCACCAGAGGGGAGAGGCCGAGTGCGACGATGGCGGGGAAGGTGACCAGAGTCCCACCGCCGGCGATGCTGTTCATCCCTGCGCCGACGAGAGCGGCGAGGAAGGCGAGGAGGAGGATCACCGGTCCGCGGCGACCACGGCGTTGAGCAGCACGTCGGCGCCGTGGGCAACATCTTCCGGCTTGCTGAACTCACGGGGAGAATGACTGATCCCGCCGACGCTGGGGATGAAGATCATGCCCATCGGAGCGATCCGCGCCATGTGTTGGGCGTCATGCCCTGCCCCGCTCTGCATCCGCTGCCGGGTGAGTCCGAGCCCGGCAGCGCTGCCCTCGATCAGATCCATAACCCGCCGATCGGCCAGGGCCGGTTCGCTATTGAGCCCAGGCGTGAATTGGAAGCTGGTTCCACTGGCCTTGCCGATGTCGGCGCCCAGCTGCTCGAAGGCGGCGGCGAAGCGAGCGAGTTTGGCGGGGTCGAGGTCGCGGTAATCCACCGTCAGCACCACCTGCCCGGGAATCACGTTGGCGGTATTGGGCGAATTGACCAGCCGACCCACGGTGGCCACCTGACGCCCCGGCTCAGCCCGGATGGCGTCGTTGACCGCGACGGTAAACTTGGCGGCGGCGAGCAAGGCGTCGTGGCGCTGATCCATCGGCGTGGCACCGGCATGGTTGGCCATGCCCAGGATGGTGACCTCGAACACGCCGAGCCCCACGATACCCTGCACCACCCCGATCTGGAGGCCGGCCTGCTCCAGCAATCCCCCCTGCTCGATGTGCAACTCGATGTAGCAAGCGATGCTTCCCGGCCGGCGAACCGCCTCGCCCACCCGGGAAACGTTGCCCCCGACGATGCCGATGCCCTCGCGAATGGTCTTGCCGGAGCGGGCCACCTGGTCGAGCTTGGCGTCGGGGAAGGCGCCGATGGCGAGCATGCTGCCGACGATGCCACCCTCTTCATTCTGCCACACCACCACCTCGAGCGGGTGCCGAAGCCGCACCCCCTGCTCC
>JANNSC010000425.1:0-11450 GCA_031402135.1 Gemmatimonadales bacterium
GGGGGTGAGATCGTTGACCGCGTCGGTCATCAGGATGAGTACCACCCCGTTGCCGTCGATATCCGATTCTCGGCCGAAGGCGGTGGTATCAATGCCGTAGTGGAAGGTGTCGAAGGCGACACCCAGTTCGGTGAGATCTTCATCTTGAAGTGGGCTGGCAGTCGGCACCGTGTTGTCCAGGAAGATCGCCACGTGCTGCCCGACAAAACGGGCGGTGGCCGCCACATTTCCAAACGCCGAGCATTGCAGGTTGGTGCAGACCTTGAACGATTTTATTTCCCCGAGAGTTGGAGCCGCACCGGCAATGGGGGGCGCGGCAACCAGGCCACCCCGAGCACGCGCCTCGGCGAGGGCCTCCCGCTCCCTTTCCCGAAGCGCCGCGTCGAATGCTGCCGCCACCGAAACTCGTCCGCTGGTCTGCCCCGGTGCAGCGGCCGCCCCGGCATCCTCCGAGGGACCAGCGGCCACCCCGCCGGGAGAACTGGCCCGAAGCAGATAGGGGCCCTGAACTCCGCTGGACGAGCGCACCGGCGTGGTACTCGCCAGAACAATGAGGTACTTCGCGCCGTTGGCGTCAGCCGGGGGCAGACGCAGACACCCCCTGGAGGAGGCCGGGTCGATGATGAGGTGTTGCCCAACCGCGAGCTGCAACGGGGTGGTGCTGGCACAGGCAACCGACGGCGTCGGCAAGGTCTGTGGATTCGGGGTTGGACCGGTGGACCCGCCACCACACCCCGAGGCTAACCCGGCGAGCAAGGCAGCGAGGAGGAGGGTCGGGCGTGCCGGCATCAGTGAATTCCCGCGCCATGGAATCGGGGAGACGAACGCCATGCAAGTTAAGTCATGGCAACGAGTTTTGACAATCATCCGGCACGCCGATAGCTTCCGTTCCGCTCCGGCGGTTCCGGCTGACCAATGCCGTGGAGCCGCCCGGCATGGCGCTCGGCCGCACGCGGCAGCCCGGGTTCAGGAGCCCCCTCGACAGACATGGCATTCGTTCACCTCCACACCCATAGCGAGTTTTCCCTGCTCGACGGGGCCAACCGGATTCCGGACCTGGTTTCGCACGTGCAGAAACTGGGAATGGACAGTCTGGCGGTCACCGATCACGGAAATCTCCACGCCGCCTGGTCGTTCTACGCCGAAGCGACCGCCAGGAAGCTCCGCCCCATTCTCGGATTCGAAGCCTACCTCGCCTACGGGGATCGCCGCTCGCCGGAGAAGCCAGCCTCTGCCCCGGCCCATTACAGCCACCTGGTACTGCTGGCCCGGAACAAGATCGGCTACCACAACCTGATCCGGCTCTCCTCGATCGGGTTCACCGAAGGATTTTACCGCCGTCCCCGCATCGACAAGGCGGTCCTCGCCGAGCATGCCGAAGGGATCGTCTGCCTGGCGGCGTGTCTCTCCGGAGAAGTGGCCCACTCGCTCCGGCGGGGCCGCTACGATGAGGCCAAGACTTCGGCCGAGTGGTTTGCCCGGACTTTCGGCAAGGATGGCTTCTGGCTGGAAATCCAGGAGCACGGAATCGCCGAGGAAAAACTGGTCACCGAGGGGATGCTCCGCCTGGGCCAGGAGCTCGGGCTCGGCGTGGTGGCCACCAATGACGCACACTACCTCCGTCGTGAGGACGCCGAAGCCCACGACGTGCTGCTTGCCATCGGAACCGGCGCCGACCTCGACGACCCGAAGCGATTCCGGTTCACCGGGCAGGAATCGTATGTCAAAAGCGAGCCGGAAATGCGGGCCCTGTTCTCGACCCATCCCGAAACCCTGGAGAACACCGCGAGGGTGGCGGCGCTCTGCGAGTTCTCCTTCGAGAAGCAATACTTCGTGCCGAGCTTCCCCAAGCCCGAGGGATACCAGGACGAGAACAGCCTGCTTCAGGCGCTGGCCCAGGCCGGCGTGCTGACTCGGTACCCCAACCCGCTGCCGATCGAGGTCCAGGAGCGACTCGACTACGAACTTGGGGTGATTACCAAGGCGGGTTACGCAGGATATTTTCTGATTGTGCAGGACTTCATTGCCGCAGCCCGCAAGCGGGGCATTCCAGTCGGGCCGGGCCGCGGCTCGGCGGCGGGATCCCTGGTGGCCTACGCGTTGCGAATCACCGACGTCGATCCGCTTCGGTTTGGTCTGCTGTTCGAGCGGTTCCTCAACCCCGAACGGGTGTCGATGCCAGACATCGACGTCGACTTCTGCTTCGAGCGGCGGGGCGAGGTCATCGAATACGTCCGGGAGCGCTACGGCCGCGACAGCGTGGGCCAGATCATAACTTTCGGCACCATGAAGGCCCGGGCCGCGCTCAAGGACGTTGCCCGGGTGCTCAAGATCCCACCGGGGGAGGCCGACAAGATCACCAAGTTGATCCCTTCCGGCCCCGCCTACAGTCTCACCATTCCCGAGGCAATGAAAAAGGTGGATGAGTTCCGGGATCTGGTAAAGACCAGCCCGGTGTACCAGCGGATGGTGGATTTGAGTTCCCGTATCGAGGGGATTTCGCGGCACGCCTCGGTGCACGCGGCTGGAGTAGTGATCGCCCCCGGTCCACTCTCCGACTACGTGCCGGTCTGCACCACCACGACCAAGGGCGCCGGCCAGAGCGCCGACGGTGAGAGCGCCATCATCACCCAGTACGACATGGTGGCGCTGGAGCAGGTCGGCATGCTGAAGATGGACATTCTGGGCCTGAAGACGCTCACCGTTCTGCATGATGCCGTCGCCATGATTGCCGCCCGCACCGGGATCCAGGTGGACCTCGGGGCGCGGGACTTCGACGATCCGGCAGTCTACGCCCTGCTTCGACAGGGACGAACCGCCGGTGTCTTCCAGTTCGAATCGGCGCTGGCAACCGAAACGCTCCGGGCAATGAAGTGTGACCGATTTGACGATCTGGTAGCGTCGAGCGCACTGCTTCGGCCCGGCCCGCTTGACGCCGGGATGCACACGGTGTTCATCAAGCGGAAACTGGGCCAGGAAGTGGTGACCTACCCGCACCCGTCGCTCCAGGAGATTCTGGAGCCGACCTACGGAGTCATCACTTACCAGGAACAGGTGATGCAGATCGCCAATGTCCTTGCCGGCTTCACCCTTGCCGAAGCCGACGTGCTCCGGAAGGCGGTCGGCAAGAAGGATTCCGAGCTGATCAAGAAGGAACTCGGCAAGTTCGTCAGGAAGGCGGTGGCGCTGGGGCACCCTCGAATGCTGGCCGAGGAGCTGGCAGCGCAAATCGAGACGTTCGGCCGCTACGGATTCAACAAGTCCCACTCGGTGGCCTACTCGGTGCTCTCCTACCAGACCGGGTGGCTGAAGACCTACTACCCAGCCGAGTTCATGGCGGCGCTGCTCTCTTCGGAAATCGGCAGCACCGACAAGGTGGTCCAGTACATCAACGAGGCCCGCGAGCTCGGACTCGAGGTGCTCCCGCCCGACGTGAACGAATCGGGGTTCAAGTTCACTGTGGTGAGCAATACCCGGATTCGCTTTGGCCTCGGGGCAATTCGAAACGTCGGCCGCGGGGCCATCGAGTCGATCCTTGCCGGCCGGAGCGAGTCCCCCTTTGCCAACCTCGCTGCCCTGATCACCGGGATTGACCTCCGCCTCTGCCACAAACGGGTAATCGAGTCGCTGATCGCCGCGGGGGCGTGCGACTCGCTCGGCGGACACCGCGCCCAGCTCACCGCGGCCCTGGACGGCGTGCTGGGGGAGGCCCAGCTGCGCCAGCAGGAACTCGAGGCAGGGCAGGAATCGCTCTTCGGCGACAGCCAGCGCGCCGAACCGAAGACGCGCACCCTCCCCGACGTGCCGGACTGGGCTACCGCCGACCGCCTGACCCGAGAGAAGGAAGTCCTCGGTTTCTACATTTCTGGCCACCCTCTCGAGCCGTTCCGCCCAGAAGTCGAGCTCTTCGGAACCCGGACCACCGCCACCCTCAGTGAATGGAGTGAACACCCGGTCGCGGTGGCGGCAGTGGTGACGTCAGTCAAGCGACAGATCTCCAAGAAGTCGGGAAAGGAGTACGCTCGCATCGTGCTGGAGGATTTCCACGGCACCGCGGAGGCGATCGTTTTCCCCGATAGCTGGGCCAAACTGAATCAGGTCGTGGGGGAGGATGCCGAACTGTTGCTCAGTGGCGGCTATAGCGCCCGGGATCGCGGGGAGGACCGGGCCCCCTTCATCGTGGAATCAGCCCGCGCGCTCTCCGAGGTTCGCCGCTCCGGCACCGTCGGCATCTCGCTCTGCTGGAGCGCGCCAGCGGCGCCGGCCCCTGAAGCGCTGCGGTCGGCCGCCGCGATCTGCGCCGACCATCCCGGCCCCGCCCCGGTCTATATTGAATGGTCCGATGGCAACGGAGAGGCCGTCCGCCTCCGCGCTCGGCGGCTGAAGGTCGAACCGGGTGAGGAAGTTGTGCGCGCCCTGCGGAGCCTCCTCGGACCCGACGCGGTTCGCTACGTCAAGGTGGGGTGACCCAATGGCCGGCACCTATACGCTCGATTTCGAAAAGCCGCTGCTCGAGTTGGAGCGACAAATCGACGAGCTCAAGCGCGTGGGTGAGGACCGGGAAATCGACGTGGCCAAGGAGCTGACCACGCTCCAGGCCAAACTCGACTCGCTCCGCGATGAGCTGTATCGTACCCTCACCCCGATGCAGCGGGTGAGTGTGGCGCGGCACCCCAAACGCCCCTACACCCTGGACTATCTCAACAGCATTTTCACTGACTTCGTCGAGCTCCACGGCGACCGGCTCTACCGCGACGATCTCGCCATCGTGGGCGGCTGGGCCCGCCTCGCCGGTACCTCGGTGATGGTGATCGGTCATCAAAAGGGGCGCGACACCCGCGAAAATATCAAGCGCAATTTCGGGATGCCCCATCCGGAGGGCTATCGAAAGGCACTCCGGCTCATGAAGCTGGCCGCCCGATTCCACGCCCCAGTCGTCACCTTGATCGACACGCCGGGCGCCTATCCAGGGCTGGGCGCCGAGGAGCGGGGCCAATCCGAAGCGCTCGCCACCAACATCCTCGAAATGGCAATGCTGCCGACTCCCATCATTGCGGTGGTCATTGGGGAAGGCGGATCCGGTGGTGCGCTGGCGCTCGGGGTCGCGGACCGGGTGCTCATGTTTGAGAACTCGGTCTACTCGGTGATCTCCCCCGAAGGATGTGCCGCAATTCTCTGGAAGGACGCCAGCCAGCGGGAGCGCGCCGCCGAGGCGCTCAAGCTCACCCCAAGTGATTTGCAACAGTTCAAGGTGATCGACGAGATCATTGCTGAGCCACTGGGCGGCGCCCACCAGGACCCCGAGGCCGCCGGTGCGGCGCTCCGCGAGGCCCTGATCCGGTCGGTCAACGACCTTCGCAAGGTGCGCCCCGAGAAGTTGGTCCGTCGGCGTGCCGAGAAATACGCCGCCATGGGCGTGTACACCGAGGCCTGATGCCGGCAACCGTCGAAGTACGATTCAAGGGCAATCGGAAGGACTATTTCCTCTGGCCCGACGATGCCGAACCGCTTCGGCTTCAGGAGCCGGTCATCGTTCCGGTAGATCGTGGGGTGGACTTCGGCCGGGTCTCGGCGGTCGGAGAGACCGCCGGGAAAAAATGCGCCAGCAGCTGCAACGGGTGTTCGGTGGGAGAAACCAAGAACCCCGAGCTCACCGTGTTACGCCGCGCATCCCCGGATGATGTGCACATCGCCAATGACCTGCGCCGATCCGAAGAGGATACTCGGCGGACCATCCTGGACCGGGTGCGCGAGCGGGCGCTGGACATGAAGGTGAGCGACGCCGAGTGGCAGTTTGACCGGAAAAAACTCACGGTGTATTTCACCGCCGAAAAGCGGGTGGATTTCCGGGACTTGGTGCGGGACCTCGCCGTGGCATTACACACCCGGATCGACTTGCGCCAGATCGGGGCCCGGGATGAAGCGGCCCGCCTCGGTGGCGTCGGACGGTGCGGCAAGGAATACTGTTGCTCGACCTGGCTCACCAGCCTCTCCCCCGTCAGCTTGGCCCTGGCCAAGGATCAGCACCTGTCACTCAACCCGGCCCAGATTTCCGGGGGCTGCGGCCGCTTGCTCTGCTGCCTCAAATACGAACACGAGTTCTATGTAGCCGCGCGCAAGCGATTTCCCAAGGAGGGCAAGGCGCTGCGCACCGACAAGGGCACCGAGCGAGTCGTGGCGGTGGATATTTTTCGGGAACGGGTCTCGCTTCGGAGCGAGGAGCACGGGCCCCGAATTGTGACGCTGGTGGACCTCAAGGAGGAACTGGAGCGGCTGGGCGAGCCATCCCCCGAGGCAAGAGGGCCGCGTCCGGAAAACGCCGCTACCCCGCCCCGCACCCCGGAAAACCCGTCCAGCTTGCCGCGGCGCCGCGAAGATCGGGGCCCCCGTCGGCCGGCCCGGTCTGGCCCCAATCGCCCCAGCGCGTCCCCACCCGAAGTCGCCTCCAGCGCCTCGCCCCCGCCGGTGAACCGGCCGGTCCCACCCGGGCCCGAGGCAGGTTCCCAACCCGCTGGCGCTTCCCCGCCCGACCCCACCCGGCGCCGCCGCCGCCGGAAGCGCCGGGGTCGCCGATCCGACGGTGGTCCGGCCTCGGCCGACCCGACCGACCCGACTCCCCCATCCAACCCCGCTGGTTGAGTGGCCTCGTTCTACCTCACCACCGCCATCGATTATTCGAACGGCGACCCCCACCTCGGTCATGCCCTGGAGAAAGTGGGAGCAGATTGTATAACCCGCTATCGCCGGCTCCGGGGCGATGCCGTCCACTTTGTCATGGGCATGGACGAACACGGGCAGAAGGTGGCGCTCTCCGCCGAACGGGGCCAGCTGCCGCCACAGCAGTGGGTGGATCGAATCAGCCAGCGGTTCGAATCCACCTGGCGCGCCCTCCACTGCGCCCATGACGATTGGATCAGGACCACCGAGCCCCGCCATCACGCCGCGGTGACCGAGTTTCTCCACCGCATTCAGCAGCACCACCCCGAGGACCTCTTCGTCGGAGAATACGAGGGCCTCTACTGCATCGGCTGCGAGGAATTCAGACAGGAATCCCAGCTGCTGAACGGACGCTGCGCCGAGCATCCCGATCTCGAGTTGACCCGAATGAAGGAAACCAACCACTTCTTTCGGCTGTCCCGATACGGACCCCGGATTCTCGAGCTGATCGGTTCCGGGAAATTCAAGGTGGAGCCAGCCATTCGGCGCAATGAGGTCGTCAAGGTACTGGAGAGCGGTCTGGAGGACGTGTCAATTTCCCGGGCCCGGTTTCCGTGGGGTATTCCGTTTCCCGGAGATGCAGAACACACCGTCTACGTCTGGTTCGACGCCCTCATCAATTACATCACCGCGGCGGGATTTCCCGATGCCGGGTGGGACCGGCTGTGGCCCGCAGACGTGCACGTCATCGGCAAGGGGATCACCCGGCTGCACTGCTGCCTCTGGCCGGCGATGCTGCTCGCCGCCAATCTCCCGCTCCCTTGTATGGTTTGGGCCCATGGGTACGTGCAATGGGACGGCGTGAAGGTTTCCAAGTCCAGCGGAACGGCGGTAAATGTGGACACCGCAATTGCCCGTCATGGCGCCGACGCGTTGCGGTATTTCCTGCTCCGGGAAGTCGGCTTCGAGGGCGACGGCAATTTCACCTGGGACCGCTTCGACGAGCGTTACACCGCCGACCTCGCCGATGGGCTGGGCAACCTCGCCTCCCGTTCCCTGGCGATGCTGGCAAAATACCGGGACGGCGTGGTACCCGATGCGCCGACCGTCACCCCGCTCGACGTGGCCGGTGAACGCGCCGTGGCCGCGTACCTCGCCGCGATGGACCGGTTCGATCTCCGGGCCGGAGGCGCCGCCGCGTGGGCCCTCGTCACCGAGGCCAACCAGTATATCGTGCAGACCGCGCCATGGAAGCTGGCCAAAGAGGCCCGCGATTCCGAGTTGGACCAGGCTCTGGCCAGTCTGGCCCGTTGCCTCTATCGCCTCACGGTGATGGCTGCGCCGATCATGCCGGAGCGGATGCACGCGCTGTGGCAGGCCCTGGGGCAAACCGGGGATCCCGATTCCACCGCATTTGCCGCGCTCGCCACGCCGCCCATCGCCGGTTGCCGCACCAGCAAGCCGCCGATCCTCTTCCCCAAGCCCGAGCCCCCCGTGGAGTAGTGTCGTAAGGCAATACATTACAAATATTTAGACGGTTTTTCGTCCCGCTTGACAGGGCCGCTTTCGAGGGGCATTATTGCCGGGCCTCGCCCTACCTGGGCCGAGCAGTGCCCCCGCGTCGGCGGCAGAGCCGTCTCCGACGCTTCCGAAATGATCCCGTGTCCGCAGGTGGCTGGATGTCCAAGCGTCGCTGGACCATCGTCGTCGTGCCTCAGGGCTCCAGCGCCTCGAAAATCGTCGAGGTGTCACACACCGCGTTCAAGCTCCTGGGGAGCTTGGTCGTGGCGGCTGCGCTGCTGGCGACACTGCTCGGGTATGCCACCGTCCGTCGCTCTCTGGACCTGGCCCGCGCCGACCGACTCGAGCTGGAAAACGCCCGGCTCGCCGGCGAACTCAACCAGCTGCACGGAAAATTCAGCGCGCTCTCCGACACCGTTTCCTCCCTGGAAGTCCGCGAAACCCAGCTCCGGTTGCTGGCAAATCTCGATCCGATCGACCCTCAGGTTCACGATGTAGGGATCGGCGGTCCCGCTCCGGCCGGTGCGGCAGCTTCCGAAAACGGTGAACTCCTCGGTCAGGCGGCGCAGGTGCAGGTGGACCTCAACGCCATGATCCGGCGGGCCAATCTCCTGGCCAGTTCCTTGAGCGAGGCAGGCGACAGCCTCCTGGTCCATGCCGACAGACTGGCGGCCACGCCTTCCATCATGCCGACCGCCGGCTGGCTCACCAGCGCGTTTTCCAGGATGCGGTCGCACCCGATTCTCCACGTCGCGCGGGCCCACGAGGGGCTCGACGTCACTGCCCCGATGGGCACGCCAATCGCAGCCCCGGCCAGCGGCACCGTGGTGCAGGCAGGCTGGGAAGCGGGTTATGGAAATACCGTCACCATTGACCATGGCTACGGCCTCATGACCCGCTTTGCCCACGCGTCCAGAATCCTGGCGCGGGTGGGAGAAAAAGTGGTACGGGGGGATCGGATTGCCCTGGTAGGAAATACCGGCCTCTCGACCGGGCCGCATTTGCACTACGAAGTGCACGTCAATGGGCGCCCGGTGGACCCGCGCCGTTACATCCTCCCGGGCGTCGTGACCGACTGAGCGCTAGAACTTGACCTTGGGCGCCTCGGCGGCCGCCGGACTGGTCAGCTCGAAGTACTCCCGTGGTTTTCCCAACCCAAACACCTTCGCCGTCAAATTGTAGGGAAAGCGCCGAATGTAAGCGTTGAATTCCTCGACCGTTTTGTTGTAATCATTCCGCGCCACCGCAATCCGGTTTTCGGTGCCTTCCAGCTGATTCTGCAGGTCGAGGAAATTCTGGTTCGACTTGAGCTCCGGGTAGTTCTCCACGATGGCCAACAGCCGGGCCAGTGGTGCCTTGAGTCCCTCATTCGCCTCGGCCATTTGTTGCAGATTGCCGCCCTGCACCGCCCCTGACAGCTTGCTCCGAGCTTCGGCAACCGAAATGAAGATGGTGCTCTCTTGCCTGGCGAATCCCTTGACCGTTTCGACCAGGTTCGGAATGAGGTCGGCCCGCCGCTGCAACACCGTTTTGATCTGGGCAGCCGCGGAATTGACCGCCTCGTCCCTGGTTTGGATGGTGTTGTATCCACATCCAGTGGCGAGCAATGCTGTCACCGCAAGCAGCGGGATGGTGCGCCGAAGCCTGGCCATCAGCGTCCTCCTGGAATGGTGAACCGGTCGATTGCGCGAACCAACGCCGCGACCGACCAAAGATACCCTTCGAACTGCTCCGGTGGGCCGAACCGGAAAATGGGCAAGGACTTTCCGCTGGGGTGCCCAAGCCATGGTCGCTGAGCCTTGGAGGGCTGCCACGAGCAGGATAGTTTTGGCCCATGGTACGCACTGCCCTGCTGGCATGCCTCATCCTCGTTGCATGTGACAGCCGCCGCTCGATTGCCGTCCAGATCCAGGTGCCGGATCTTGCCGGCGTCGACACCCCCATTCCGGGGGTGCTTCTCGCGGCGCTTCCCTATGATCGGGACAGCATTCTTGCCGCCATGGAGCAGCGTGCGGCAACGCCACGCCCCACTACCCAGGAGCTCGACCAACTCTTCCTTGCGTTTCACCAGCCGTTCCTTGCCTTCAGCCGGTCGGCGTGGAGCGTGGAACGCACCACCTGGCGCCGCGACTCGGTGAAGTTGGCCCGGGCCGGCGCCGGCACTGGCTCACCGGCTGCCAGCGAGCTCGACATCCGGCTGCGCTTCCTCAACGACACCCTGACCCTGCTCGCGCCGGCGCTGGGACGGACTCGCGCGGCGCTCGCCGCCGCCCGGGACACCCTCTGGCCTAAATTGGAGCGCTTGCGCTCCGAAGTTCGGGCCTGGGAAAATAGCACCTACGGTGGGTACGACACCGTGGTGCGGACCCAGAGCGTCGACAAGATGCGGCAGCTCATTGCCGACACCTCCGACGCCGGAGGCTGGGGACGACTCCGGCTCAGCTCCGGACGGTGGTGGCTGTACGCCCGGTCGCCCGACCCGCAAGACCCGAACTTTCAGTGGTACTGGAACATCCCGATTACCAGTGACACGATCCGTCTCAATTCGGCCACTGGCCGACGCCTCCCGAGGTATTGATCGATGCGCGTATCGCTGCTTCTCTTCCTTGCCACTGCACCCGTTGCCGCCGCCACAGCGCAAGCCGACCCGCTCGCCACTCGCACCAAGGGATTGGCCGGAGCGCCGGTGACGGTCTACGAGATGTCCGATTTTCAGTGCCCATTTTGCAAGCGGCATTCGGAGACGGCGTTTCCAGTGCTGGAAAAAGAATACATTGCCACTGGCAAGGTGCGCTGGATTTTCATCAACCTGCCGCTGTCGTCGATTCACCCCAACGCAGTGGCCGCCGCCGAATTCTCGATGTGCGCAGCGCGCCAGGGGAAATTCTGGCCGGCGCACGATATTCTGTACCGCCGTCAGGAGGCCTGGGCACCGCTCAAGAATCCGGGACCGTTTTTCCTCGGGTTGATCGATTCACTGCGGCTGCCCAAAGCGCCGATGACCGGTTGCCTGGAGAAGTCGGAAACCCGGGATGAAGTCCGCAGCGATTCGGAGGGCGCGGTGAAAGCCGGGGCGTCGAGTACCCCGACGTTCTACATCGAAGGGGGGCTCTTGTCGGGGTCGTGGCCGCCCGAGGTGTGGCGGCCGATTCTCGATTCAGTAATCCGGGTGAAAACCGCCAAGAAGCCGTAGTTATTGCTGGCAGTCCCCCCGCAGGTCGGGCCTCGGCTTGTTGACCACGACCCGGTGATCGAGGTTTGCCACCCGCGCC
>JANNSC010000426.1:0-2035 GCA_031402135.1 Gemmatimonadales bacterium
AGCCGCGACCCGGAGTCCCGGTGGGGAGCGCGACTCGCCCCCGCGCTCCCATCTGCGGCGTCGATCGCGGGTGAATACCAGGCGGTTAGCGCGGCCTACGGTCCTCGCGTACCCCTGCCCCCCGGGCTCACCGCCACGGTGCTTGCCACCCTCGACGCGCTCCGGACCGGGGGCGCGGCGGTGAAGCAATCGGCCCACCTGACACCGGGAGCTCGGCGCGACTTCGATGGCGGGGCGGGGGGCCAGCTCGACGAAATGCGGGACCTGATGTACCTCGGTGCCGAAAGCGTGGCGGGGCGGGGGATTGAACGGCACGGCGGAGCGGTGGCGAGAATTGCCTACTACTCCATCACCACCAAAACCGGCAAGCACTACCTGATGGTACACCTGACTGCCGAGGGGCTCGTTACGGACTACGATTTGGTGGACAACTGAGACTGGGCAGGGCGCTACCGCGCCCCGCCCTTTCCCGCGCCCTAGAACGGCGAATACATCGGCGGAGTCACCCCATTAAGCCGGAGGTAGGGCACCGTCTGCCCAAGGGTAAAGGGGAAGTGATCCAACAGCTCCATCAGTCCTCGGCCCCGAGTCACCTTGTTGCCAAACATATCGATTGGTTCCAGCATCGCGGCATCACTCACACCTCTGACCATTTCAATGGCGTGATCCATGGCAGCCGCGGCGTACACCTTGAGCGCCGCCTTGTTGTGGAGGTAGACCGCCGAGTCGCCGCCCAGGGACGGGACCTTCATTGACCCGGTGATGGCCAGGTGGGCGATGAGCGCGTCGGCCCAGGCGGCATGCTCGATCTGCTCGGCAAAGGTCCGGACCCCCTTGGTGGGCCGAAAACTGAGCATGGAGTCTGGCGCGGCGTCGATGTAACGGAGCACCGAGGCCTTGTGGGTGAGTACCACCTCGATCAGCGCCGCCTGGGAAATGAGTGGTTTCTGGGCAACGAGGGGTGCTGCAGCAATCGGGAGCAAAGCCAGGGTAGTAGCGAGCCGAAGGGAGCGCATAGAGACCTCAGAGGTGGTGTACAGAAAGCGCACGAGCCTGAACAAACTGCCCCGGGAACGGCGGTCCCGCAAGCCACCCCCGACCCCCTCAGGCTGGGGTCCAAGGCTGCCCAGAATGAGGTGGTTGGGAGCGCCCCGAAACCCGGTTATGGTGCTTTTCGGGCCCATCGCTTAGATTTGCAGAGCGATTCGCCGCACAACTCTGTACGGCAACATTCCAGCGATACCCCAAAGGGCTGGCTTCGCGCCAGCCCTTTCTGTGTATCGCCATCGCAACGGAGGCCGGCGACCGCCGATCCTCCCGGGGAGAACATCTTGTCAGGAGCAGTTTGCCATGGCTACCGGTACAGTGAAGTGGTTCAACGACGCGAAGGGTTTCGGATTCATCACCCCCGAGGATGGTGCGAAGGATTGCTTCGTCCATCACTCGGCCATTCAGGCCGACGGTTTCAAGAGCCTCGCCGAGGGCGAGCGTGTCGAGTTTGACATGGTACAGGGCCAGAAGGGCCCGGCGGCGGAGAACGTCCGGAAGATCAAGGCGTAACGCCCTGGGTCTCCCACCCTCAATTGAGGGGTATGCAGCGGCCGGTTTGCCCTCGGGCAGGCCGGCCGCGATGTTTGGGGGTATGAGCAGCCTCTTCCGCACTCCGATTCTGGCCCTTGCGGCAGCGCTCCTCCTCCTCGCCGGTGCCTGTAGCCAGTGCGATACGACAGGCCCTTCGCCGGAGCCGGCCCGCACCCTCGCCAATGTTTCCTATTCGGTCGGCCCGGCCCAGGTCATGGACATCGTTCTCCCCGCCGGCAGAAGCAGTACGACGGCGGTAATCGTATTCATCCATGGCGGCGGTTGGAGCGGCGGTGACAAAGCCATCTTCACCACCGCCGACCTCAAGAAATTCAGCGATGCCGGCTACGCCACCGTCAATATCAATTACCGACTGGCAAGCACCGCGGCAAACATCCACGACCCGCTCTTGTCAGAAGATGTCACTGCGGCGCTCGATTTCATCGCGGCGAAG
>JANNSC010000427.1:0-5646 GCA_031402135.1 Gemmatimonadales bacterium
GTCGGGGATTCCCTCGACCGAAAGAAACTTGAGCCCGCTGGCGCTCTGCAGCCGCACCAGCACCGCAAAACGGGCCCCCACGAGGTTTCGGATCGAGCGAAGCTCGGTCCCCTCTGCAACCTCCCGCGCCCAGCGCAGGGCCTCGTGCTCTGCGGCCGAGTAGTTCGGGGGCGCATCCGCCCGGGGCGCGGCAGCGGCGTTGGGACTCTTGTCCTGCTTGCTCTGCTGCGCCCGGCGAAGCCGCTGCAGATACTCCGGTTCCTGGCTCACAATCACGCTCCAGCTACAGTGCGGACCATCAAGGGACCGTAGGATAAGGCCCACCGGCTCACCGCACCAGATGCAATTTGTCTTGCCGCTTGAGCGCCCAGCGCGGCTTGCCGTCGACCCCAACAATGAAATCTTCTTCCATTGCCATGCGAACCGCCTGGCCCCCCCACTCGGGAACCGGGGTGGTCGCCTGCAGTTCGCTGGAGAACCACATGGAGGGAATCACCTTGTGGTCACCTCGGCCGGGCACGCCGTCCTGATAATCCCAAAGACCAATGAGCGGACCGGCACCGTGTCCATTCATGCCGATTGGATGGGTGTAGATGGTCCCCCCAATGCCCTCGCGCCGCATCTTTGCCAGTGCCGCCGCCAGCACAGTGTTGCCGGACAGCCCCGGGCGGATTTCCTCGAAGAGAATGTCCTGCAGCCGATTGGCATTGGCGAGCGCCTGCTTGAGTCCCGCCGGAGCGTCGGTCTCCCCGGGAAGGAGAACATACGCGTTGTGCTGAGTGTCGGTGTTGAGGCGCAGTGCGGTGATCCCGACATCGCAGTGCAGCACATCGCCCCGCTGGATGACCGGATCAGCGCCGAGTTGCTCGTCGGTAACCCCTTTTCGTTGTACTTCAATCGAAGGCTGGAACCAGGTGCCCAGGCCGAGGTCATTGATCCGTTGGCGCCAGAACCAGACCAGATCGCTGGTCCGGGTGGTGCCGGGTACGATGGTACGGTTGGAGAACATCTCCTCGACGGTGGCCCACACCAGTTGGGTCAGCCGGGCGTAGAAAGCCTCTTCGTCGGGCAGCCGGGCGGCAATCAGATCCACCGCCAGCCCCTCCGCTGGTTTGAAACGGCGGGTCAGGTCGTGGCCCAGCGCTTCACTCATACCCTCCAATTCACCGGAGGAGAGCCCGTCGGCAAAGGCGAAGGTGCGGGATTTATTGATGCCGATCACCCGGGGATTCCGCTCTTCGATGACCTTCCTGAGAATTTGCCACTGCTCATCGCCCCAGAGCTCGGCCTGGCGGCCTCCAACCCCGGCGCCGCCGCTGATCGGCTTGGTGCTGCGCACCGGCTCGAATACTCCGCCCTGAGAGGTGCCGCCGAGCGCGATCCGCTCGACCCCTTTGGCGGCGCCACGATCGTAGAAGACGTAGATGGTACGGCGCCGAGCGGCAAAGGTGGTCGGTGATACGATCGAAGCAAACACCGGATCTTCGTTGTACTCCCGCATCGGTACCACCCAGAGATCGATGCCATAGGCCCGCATCAACCCGGGAAGGACCGTCTCCATCCGCTTGTTGAGCCACTGTTGCTGCAATTCAGCCTGCTCCCGGAGGGTGCCGAACGGACGGGTGACCGCGGGAGCGGGGGCCTGGGCCGCAACCGGGAGAGCCAGCAGTGCGGCGCAGGCCGCCACGCGAAAGTATCGCATCAAAAGGGCGAGTAGGCTGGAGCAAAGAGCGCGAGCACGGTGAACGCGGCGGCAACAGCGAGCTTCCTTCGGTGCATGTGACCTCCTGGGGGCAAAGTGCCGGCGGGCACCGGACTGCTGGGAAACTGCCCCTGTTGGCCGGTCCCGGCAAGCACTGGACCGGCTTGTGCGCCCGGGGGGTCTGAGGCACCATTCCCGGCATGGAACAGCTGATCACGGGAACCCAGGATCCAATTTCTCAGGGCATTGTTGCCGTGGTCATCGTGGTGGTGTTCGCGCTGCTGGCCCGGGAGACGGCGCACCGCGTCCTGATCATCTTTTCCGCCGTGGCGTTGCTCTGGTTCATCACCTACTTCACGCCATGGCGGCTGATCACCTTCGAGGCGGCCCACGCCGCCATCGACTTGAACGTGATCCTTTTGCTCGCGTCGATGATGGCGGTGGTCGGCGTGCTGAAAACCACCGGAGTATTCGAGTGGGGCGTCGGCCGGCTGATGGCACGCTCCGGGGGACGGTCGGACACCCTGCTGGTCATGATCATCTGGTTGACCGGAATCCTGTCGGCATTTCTCGACAATGTGACGACGGTGATTTTCGTCTATCCGATGGGATTGGCAATGGCGCGCGCGGCGGGAATCGCGCCGGCGGCGTTGCTGCTGCCGATGGTGATTGCCTCCAATATCGGCGGCACCGCAACGTTGATCGGCGACCCACCCAATATCCTGATCGGCTCCGGCGCCGGGCTCAGCTTCTTGTCGTTCATCGAGAACCTGACGATGCCGGTCCTCTGGATGCTGGTGGCCTGCGTGGGGTTTTCCCGGCATTATTACAGACGGGAATTGGCGGACCCGCGCCCAGCCGGCATGTCCACGGCGGGGCCGGCCATCCGAAACCCTCTGCTCCTCCGCTGGAGTCTGGTTATAACGGGGTTGATCTTCCTCGGCTTCCTCACTCATACCCTTACCGGGACGCCCCCCGCCGTTCCCGCCGCCATCGGCGCCGCGCTCCTGTTGGTCACCCAGGACGTGATCTACCTCCGGACCCACCGCCCCACGTCGTCGGAACGGATCCACGGCATCCTGGGGGTCATCGAGCGCGACATCGAGTGGCCCACCCTGGCCTTCTTCGCGTTCCTGTTCATTGCGGTGGGCGCGGCGGTGGCCACTGGGCTGATCGATACGCTGGCTGGGGGCCTCGAGCGGTTCATTTACTGGGGGCAGGCCAGCATGGGACTGGGTAACACGGCGACGCTGCTCTTCGCCGCGCTCATCGTGTTGTGGGTGAGCGGCGTACTGTCCTCCCTGATCGACAACATTCCCTACGTCGCGGTGGCGATTCCGATCATTGCCAGGCTGGTCGGTTCCCTGACCGGCGATACCGAGATTCTCTGGTGGGCCCTCTCGCTGGGGGCATGTCTGGGGGGAAACGGCACCCCAATCGGCGCCTCCGCCAACGTCACGGTGATTGGCCTGGCGGAAAAGGCCGGGGAGCACATTTCCTTCATGGACTTCACCCGCTTCGGCGCCCGAATGGCCACCATCACGCTGCTGATTGCCAGCGCCTTCATCGCCGCACATCTCTACCTCGGCAAGCTCCCGACCCTGATCGGTGGGACCGCGGGGCTGCTGCTCTGGTTCGGGCTTGGAAGCCTCAGAAAACGCCGCGCCTAGCGCCCCATCGACTGCAAATAGGCCCGGTCCCACGCGGCGGGGACGCTCTCCCGGGGCGAGTAGGGGCCCGGTTGGTAGCGACGGGATTGAATGCCCGCCATACTTTCTTCGGTAATCCGCCAGTCCTGCCGGTTGGTGACATCCCAGAACTCGATGGCGTCATTGGGATTGAAGTCGGGACGACCAAACGCATCGGGATGGAACATCCATTCGCACTCAACCCGGGTTTCCGTGGCCGACAGCGGCCACAGCATGTAGTAGTTCACGTAATCGGGTTGTATGCTCAGCAGCATGTTGGGCTGAATGGAGTAGTAGTAGGCCCGGCGCCGGTCCTCCACCGGCAAATCGGCAATCGGCACGGCGCACGCCGCACCGCTCATGGTGACGCTCACCGCCGGCTCGGAGATCACCATGTACCCGCCCAGGAACGGCCCCTCGGTCAGGTCGTTGGCACCGCTTTGGTAGGGCATCCGGGCTGACAACTCCGGATGGATGACCGGGCAGTGCAGACATTCGTTGTAGTTTTGAAAGACCAGCTTCCAGTTGGTGTGCACGTCGTAGGACACCCGGTGCCCCACCTTGAGATGGGAGAGGCCGAACCGGGCAAATCGTCCCAGCAACGGGGCGTGGCTTTCGGTGAACGGGAGCGGGTTACGATCGAGGTTGACGAACAAGAACCCCTCCCACTCTGCCACCGCTGCCTGGTGCAGTGGAAAATCCGCCTTGTCGAAGTCCGCCACCTCATGCATGTGCGGCGCCCCGATCAACTTGCCGTCGGTGGTGTAGGTCCAGGCGTGGTACTGGCACTGAATGGTTTCGGAGAAGTGCCCCGACTCGGCCGCGCAGAGCCGGGTGCCTCGGTGCCGGCACACGTTGAAAAAGGCCCTGAGCTTCCCGCCCCGGTCCCGCAGAAAGATCAGGCTGTCTCCGGCGATCGTCCGGACGAAGTAATCCCCCGGAGTGGCAAGTCGATCGGTCCGCCCGACACAGATCCACCCGCGAGCAAATACCCGTCCCTGCTCTTCGGCAAATATTTCGGGCGAGGTGTAATACTCCCCTGGCATGGTGCGGGCGCCCGGCTGGAACGAACCGGTGGTTTGGATGAATGTGCTCATGGGGCAGCTCGGCTGAAAAGGTCGATCTGAGGTGGCTTCAACGGCATTCCGGCAACGCCCAACGCCGCTTCCACCCAGCCCTCGCGATCAGCCGGGTCGAGGCGGTGACAGGTCACTCCAAAGACATCGATCAGGCTGTCGATGGTCTCGTCAATTTCGGACTGAAAGGCCGCGCTCACATCCCGCTGCCCGTCAAACGCCGGCGGCTGCAGGACCGGTACCTTGAAGAGTGCATCGTAGGTCATCACCCATGCGCCGACCAGTCCGTCAAATTCCGGGCGCCGCCCGGCCCGGTGAACCAGATAGGCGTAGTTGTCCAGCACCGACCGGTCGCAGATCACCACCGGGTCCCGGTGCACCGCCGCAATTTCCTGGGCTATCTGAGTATGGAGAATCCACGCCTGGGCTTCGAGGGTGGTGTTCCGGTTGATTGGCAGCGGGCAACTCCGCGCCACTTCCTTGACGATATCCACGCCCAGGTCGAGCCGCTTCATCCGCGAGGCAAGATCGAAGCAGAGCGTCGTCTTGCCAACGCCGTGCGCCCCGATGAAGGCCAGCTTCATGTCGGGTTTGCGATGACTCGACGGGCGGCGAGCCAGCCCGGACCGCCGGTGATGCCGCTGCCAGGGTGGGTGCCCGCACCGCAGAGGTACAGCCCGGCAAGTGGCGTCGCGTAGCGCGAGGCACCGGGCACCGGGCGCATGAAGAGAATCTGATCGAGGGTCATCTCGCCGTGGGTCACTGCCCCCTCGGTGAATCCGTACCGCGCCTCCAGATCTACCGGCGTGAGCACCTCGACATGCCGGACGGCGTCGCCGAACCCCGGTACCGCATGGCCGATGCTCGCAGTAACCCGGGCTTCGAGCCAACTCTTCCGCGCTACATCCCAGGCGCCCTCGCGCAACCGGTAAGGAGCCGAATGAACCTGGGCCACCGCGACGTGCTTGCCCGCCGGGGCCATCCCTTCCCAGCGGAGTGACGGCAGCTGTAACTCGACACAGGGGCGCTCCGAACAGCGGCCATACTTGGAATCGTCGTAACTCCGCTCCAGCTGGTCCAGCGTGCCGGCCAGTGACAGCACCCCCGTTATTCCCTGCAGCGAATCGGGCAATCGATCGAGTGCATAGAGCACCCGAGCGGTGTTTCCGCGAAATTTGAT
>JANNSC010000428.1:0-9057 GCA_031402135.1 Gemmatimonadales bacterium
GCACAATGCTGCCCTCGGCGCCGGCGTTCTGGGCAATCATCCGAAGCGGCTCCTCGAGCGCGCGACGCACGATATCCACGCCGATCTTCTCGTCGTCGCTGCCCTTGACCCGGGCCAGCACCGACTGCGCCCGCACCAAGGCCACACCACCGCCCGGCACGATGCCCTCTTCGATGGCGGCACGGGTGGCGTGCAATGCATCCTCGACCCGCGCCTTCTTCTCCTTCATTTCCGTTTCGGTCGCGGCGCCGACATGGACAACCGCCACGCCGCCAGACAGCTTGGCCAACCGCTCCTGGAGCTTTTCCTTGTCGTAGTCGCTGGTGCTCTTGTCGATGGCCACCTTGATCTCGGCGATGCGGCCCTTGATGTCATCCGGCTTGCCTTTGCCGTCGACGATGGTGGTGTTGTCCTTGTCGACCACAACCCGCTTGGCCTGACCGAGGTCGGCGAGGACGGTGTTCTCGAGCTTGAAGCCGAGCTCCTCGGAAATGACCTTGCCGCCGGTGAGCTTGGCGACATCGGTGAGCATTTCCTTGCGGCGATCGCCGAAGCCCGGCGCCTTGACGGCGACGACCTTGAGCGTACCACGGAGCTTGTTGACCACCAGGGTGGCCAGCGCCTCGCCCTCGACATCTTCCGCGATGATGACGAGCGGCTTGCCTGACTGGGCCACCTTCTCGAGCACCGGGAGGAGGTCTTTCATTGCCGAGATCTTTTTGTCATGGATCAGGATGTACGGCGTGTCGGCGACCGCTTCCATCTTTTCCGGATCGGTGATGAAGTAGGGCGACAGGTAGCCCCGGTCGAATTGCATGCCGTCCACCGTCTCCAGCGTGGTCTCCAAGCCGCGAGCCTCCTCGACGGTGATCACGCCGTCCTTGCCGACCTTCTCCATCGCATCGGCAATGAGATCGCCGATTTCCTTGTCATTGTTGGCCGAGATGGAACCAACCTGGGCAATTTCCTTGCGGCCGGTGGTCTTGGTGCTGAGGCGCTTGAGCTCTTCGACGACGGCCTCGACCGCCTTGTCGATGCCCCGCTTCAGTTCCATCGGGTTGGCACCGGCGGTGACGTTCTTGAGGCCTTCGCGATAGATGGCCTGGGCCAGCACGGTGGCGGTGGTGGTGCCGTCTCCGGCGAGGTCCGACGTCTTGGTGGCGACTTCCTTCACCATCTGGGCGCCCATATTCTCGATCGGATCGGCCAGCTCGATTTCCTTGGCGACGGTGACGCCGTCCTTGGTGATCGTCGGGCTGCCGAACTTCTTGTCGATCACCACATTGCGGCCCTTGGGGCCGAGGGTGACCTTCACCGCTTCGGCCAGGGCGTCAATGCCCTTCTTGAGCTTGGCGCGAGCGTCGGTGCTGAACATCAAATCTTTTGCGGCCATGTGTCCTAGTCTCCGTTGAGCTTCAGTGAGGCGCGCTTATGCGAGCTTGCCGTAGAGGTCCGACACCTTGATGATCACGACTTCGGTGCCGTCGATGGTGATATTCTGTCCGCTGTACTTGCCGTAGATGACACGGTCGCCGACATGAACCTCCATCGGGATCCGGGCACCCTTCTCGACCCGGCCGGGGCCGACGGCAATGACTTCGCCCTGGGTGGGCTTTTCCTTGGCGGTGTCGGGGATGTACAACCCGCCCCGCATCGTCTCACCCTCTTCATTGGGCAGGATCACGACCCGATCCTCGAAGGGGATGAACTTGATCTTGGGTTTGGACTTTGTTGCCATTGCCGTTGCCATAGCTGCGGTTCCTTCAACTGAGGTGAGGTTGTGGTTGGTAACTTCTGCTTCGGTAATGCTTTAGCACTCAATCACGTCGAGTGCCAGAATAGATGCGTAAGTTAAGCCGCTTGAAGGACATGTCAAGCGGCCTGATGTCTCGGTTTTGCAACCGGCGTGCCGGTTTTCTGTGCCGATTTGGCAGGTCTTGGCCATCGCAAGGGGGTCGGCGGCCGGAGCAATCTCTCGGATCGGGTGCGGTCGGGGGCGTTCCGGCAGTCGCTGAACGAATCGCTCCCGCCGGAACACCCCAGCTCCCTTACCCGATCCGTCGCAGCTCCCCGCACTCCCCTGTCTAGACCGGAGCAAGCCCGCGCCGGCGTATGGAACCGGCCGCTCCGGTTGCTAACCCGGTTGCGGTGGAGCGGGGTGCGGCTGGAGAGAAACGCGCGTAGCCCCGAGGGATCGGGCGGTGAGGCTGGGGTGCTCAGGAAGGAGCGATTGGTTAAGCGACTGACTGAGCACCCCCCGAAGCCGCCCGATCCGAAAGACGCCCCTCCCGAGCCCAATCGAAAGACCCCCGACGCCGCCCGATCCGCGAGCCTCCGAGAGCGACCGGCTGCAGCCGCGACCTACATGTCGAAGCGCACTTCGATTCCGGCGTAGCGAGACTTCGCCAGGAAAAACTGCCGCTGATTGCTGTACCCGTCCAGGAAGGTGAAGAGAAAGGCAAACCCCCGCCGCCCGATCGGATCCATCAACCGGATCCCTGCCCGGCCCGACCAGGTTATCGCCCAGTCGGTGTACGCCTGGGCATCGGCGTGAAGCGCGAGAATAGACTGCGCTGTGCCGCCGAGGATGGCTCCCCGCTTGCCGTAGTGCTCTGCCGCCAGCACCACCGCCCCCCGGCCCAGATCCATGGCGTCGATGGCGGCGTAGGAGACATTGCCATGCAGCTGGGCTCGGCCAATCTGGTAGCGGGCCCAGAGCCCCACGATTTCCCGGGACCAGTTGACCCGGGGCCCCGGAAAGCGGTCGCGGTATTCATCGCCCAGGTGACTGCTCTCGTGGTACCCCTCCAGGGCCAGCCGGAGCTTGGGGAAATCCGCGGTGAGCAGCAGATTGATGTGCCAATCGTTGCTGATCATTGCCGAGGCCTGATCGCCGAGGGAAAAGCGGCCGTAGACGACGGTGCCGAGGTGAAGGGTGAGTGGTACCTTGCCCCGCGCCATGGCAAACAGGGGCCAGACCTCGCCCAGCGCCGGCTCGGCCTCCCACTCGGAACCGAACCGGGACTCACCCCGACTGACATGGATAACCCGCCCTACCATGGCGCTGGTCCGGGGCGAGGCGAGGGGAAATTCGAAGGTCTGCACGTCTCCCGGGAGGAAGACCGACGACCGCTGTGCGGCGGCGCGAACCGGGACCAAAAAGGCCAGGCCCAGCGCCAGCGCGGAAAGGGCCCGATGGTTGAAGCCGGTGCCCCGGTGCCTTAGTTTTTGAACAGGCATTCCCACTCCGAGGATCGCATGCTGGTACCCAATCTGATGTCCGTCCTGGTGGCAGCATTTGCGGTCGACAGCGAGCCCGTGGCCACCGTCCGCCACGACGCCACCCGCCACGAAGTGATCGTCACCACCGGCCCCTTCTCGGTCCGCGCCATGCCCCCCGGCATGAAGCACGAAGAGATGGGTATGATGGATGATCATAACACGCCGCTCATTCGCTTCGAGTGGCCAGTGGACGGATCTTTCCGGGGATTTGCCATCGACATTGTGGACGCCGCCGGCAAGCCGGTCAACCGGAAGATGGTGCACCACCTGATCGCAATCAACTTCGATCGCCGCCAGCTGTTCTACGCGATGTACGAGCGGATATTCGGCATCGGCTCCGAAACCGAAGACGCCTCCATTCCCAAGTCGCTTGGCGTGCCGGTCAAGGCCGGCACCAGGATGGGGATGTACCTGGCCTGGGCCAACGAAACCGGGAAGGACGTGGAGGGAGCCATGGTGGTGCTGCGGCTCTCCTACAGCCCGACCAATCTCAATCCCCGGCCCATCGCTGCGCTCCCAATCTATATGGACGTGAACTTGACTGTCGGCAAGGGAAACGAGTTCGATGTGCCGACCGGCCGGAGCGAAAAGTCGTGGGAGTTCACTCCGATCGTCGGTGGCCGGATCCTCGGGGTCAGCGGCCACATGCACGACTACGGCGTCGCGGTTCGCCTCGAGGAAGTTCAAAGCGGCAAGGTGCTCGCCACGGTCAAGGCGAAGCGCCAGACCGGCGGCAAAGTTCTCGGCATGGAACGCAAACTCTTCGGTGTTGCCGGTGCCGGGATCAGGCTTCGGGCCGACCGGAAATACCGGGTTGTCGGGGTCTACGACAATCCAGGCGAGATGATCAAGAACGGCGCCATGGCCCACATGGTTGGGCTGTACGTTCCGGACGACGTGTCGAAGTGGCCGGCGATCGATCTGACCGATGAAACCCTGCAGGATGACCTCGCCTACTTGAACGAGATGGGCGCCAAGGGGGGCCACAAACACGATGGAAACTGATCCCTTCTAGAGCACCCGCCGCGCCCCGAGCCACCGATCCCACCACCATTTGCCGGTGGCATCGGCCGCGCTGAGCCGACCTACCTGGACCCCGCTACTGGCGCTGTGGATGAATTGCCCCTCACCGACATACATCCCGACATGCGAAACGGCGCCACCGGGGGCGGCGGAAAAGGTCAGGATATCTCCCGGCATCAGGGAGGCGAACTCCCGATTGACTTCGCTGCCGACGCGGGCCTGCTCGACGCTGCGCCGAGGCACGGTGATGCCATGCTCGGCGTAGGCATATTGGATCAGTCCAGAGCAGTCGAAGCCATCGGCGCCGGTACCCCCCCAGCGGTACGGGGTGCCCATCGCGGCGAGCGCAGTCGCAACGATCTGACCAGCGGGAGCGCCGCTGTTGCGGGCACCCGTGGCAAGTCGAAGCACCTCGTCGTCGGTGGGGTTGGACCCAGGAATGGATGGCCCCACTGAGCCGGTGCCGGGCGAGCTTTCCAGTACGCTCTTTCGACCGAGCCTCGGCCCCAGCTTGAGGCCCAGCGACAACCCCTCGAAGTTCACCTTGCTCCGCCAGGAGTACAGCGCCTCGGCCTGGATGCCGATCGACCCCAGTGCCAGCCATTCGACCCCGACGCCGGCCCATGCCCCGAGGCCGGGGTCTTCCCCACCGCCGCTGGGACCCCGCCCCGCTCCCACGGCAACCCCGCCGATCAGGTAAGGAATTGCGTCTGGGGTGGTCCGCAGAATCACGTCGGCGCCCACCCCGTACCAATGCGCCTTGCTGAGGCCCCGCTGTTCGAGGTATTGGGCGGAGTACGCCACCCGCGCCGGCCCGGCGGAAAAGCCCCGGATGCCGAGCTTGTACTCGAAGATGTGAGGCGACTCAGGCCACCAGGCCAGCCCGGCCGTTATCCCCTGGGCCGCGGCGGCGGCAGGAAGCACCAGCGCGAAGAACCCGGCAAGCGTAACCCGCTTCATTCCGGAATCCGATACGGCATGCCATCCCGGAGGTTGACCCGGTAGGAAGCGATCCGGTGGCACCCGCGGGAGAGTTCCGCCCGGAAGCTGGTGTCGTCCAGGACAATTGCGGTGTCCCGCGTGTAGAGCAGCGGCACCTTGAAGCGGTACTCGCCCCGACGGACCTCGACACTGCGTTCGACACACGCTTTGCCGGTGGAGTCGGCGCCCTTCCGCCCCTCGGTCAGCCACACGGTGTTTCCACCCGGCATGCTGAGCAGCAGGGAGTCGGGCAACTGCACGGTGCCGGCGTCGGCTGGAGGAAGTGTCGTTGGCGGCGGTTCACCCCGTGCGCCACACCCGGAGATCATCCCAGCCGAAGACACTGCCAACAGGGCGCCCTTCCAACCGGTCATGGAGCTTCCTCGGGGGCAACAGTTTCGATGGCGGCGAGCGGAGTGCCGTCCGGTGCCACCGCCAGCGTTTCCTGCAATTTCGGGCTGCTGCGTACTAAGCGGAGCCAGGCCCAGGCACCGAGGAGCGCAGTCAGCGCGCCAAAGCCGGCGGTGATCCACAATGCCGTGCTGACCCGCTCGACGCCGGAGGTGACCGCAGCGCCGAACATCGCACCTAAAAAAGAAGCTGCCCACGCCACCACCGGCGTGAGCAGCCAGCCGACCAACCGTGAAACGCCCCGAAGGACCGATGCCACCTAGCCCCGGGGCACTCCGAACGACGAGACGGCACTGTACAGCGCCAGCCCCGGGAGAACTGCCACGCCGAAGCTGCCGAGGTTCCATCCCGCGTTCGGCACGCCGGCGATGACGCCAAGGCCGAGACAGATGGCGGCAGCAGCCAGAGTACCCACCACGATGAGCGCCGGGTTGGGCGAACCGTTCTTGGCGGCCTGATTGGCCTGAATCCAGGCGCCCTGCCAGGTGATGAAGGTGCCGGCCATCCACCAGACCGGGTGATACCACCAATTGGCGCCCCCGCCGATCTGCAACCAGCGATTGGTCCAGAGGTGCAGCGGCTGAAACAGCACCACGTCCACCAGCATGAAGACGATCGCTGCGGCGAGGCCAATCCCGGCGGCCCCGGCAATCCCCTCGATGGTCCGGGCCCGGGTCCACTGGCCCGGAAGCAGGATTGACGCAGCGACTCCAATCGCGAAGATGAGACCGCAGACGGCGAGCTCGGCGGTTCCCTCGAGTCGAACCTGCAGCACGGCAAAGACGCCGATCAGTGCCGACTGCAAGAGCCCGAGCTTCACTCCACCGCGGAGGATGTTCGGGAGATCGGTCTGATCGGATGCGGAACCCACGGCCACGGCCGACGTCATGACGGCTCCAAGTCTCTCGGTGATTGGGGAAATCTAGCCGGGGGTCGGCTCGGTGGCCAAGCGTCCGGGGTCAGCGGGCCCAGCCGAACAGAACGGCCATATCGGTGATGGCCCAGGCGGCGAGCGCGCGATGCATTCCGAGCTGATGGGCCGCCGGCTCCATGGTGCGGCGATTCCGCCACCAGGGGAGCAGAACGAAGGCCCATGCCAAGGCAGCAGCGGCGAGGGCTGCCCAACGAAGAAGGCCGGCGGCCCCGAAGCCCCATTGGGCCTGCACTCCGGCGACCACGAATCCTCCGAACGCCACTCCGGCGGTCAGCAGCGCCAGCATCAGGCTCCGGTCCAGGCCAAGGACGCAGGCGAGGGTTCGATCGCCCCGGCGGCTGTCTTCATCGAGTTGATAGAGCTGGGTGAGCGGGTAGAAGGCGCCGAACAAGACGGCGAATGAAATCAGGACAATTCGTCCCGGCCCGCCCACCTCGATCCCGGTGAGTGCCCAGCCGGCATAAGGGGTCAGAAACCCGAATCCGACCATGTTGATCATCCAGTCGGCCCCCGCCACCGCCTTGAGCCGGAACGGCGGGACCGAGTAGAGCACCGAAAGCAGCCCGCAGAGCCCATACGCCCCCAGGAACGGCCGGGGCAACGTGAGCGCCACTGCAAGCCCGGCAAGGATCAACGCCAAGCCAAAGAGCGCCAGCCCAGGAGGCGGCGGCGGCGGGCGGCGCAGATAGGCGATGTCGCCCTCGTCCCGATCGAAGGCGGAGTTGAGCGCCAGGGTGCCACCGTTGAGTCCGATGACGAAAGCCACGGTGCCCCAGAGCATGGCTAACCCGCCGACTCCCGCCGCCAGCCCCGCCATCCCCACGCTCAGGGCGCTGCCGGTCAGCAGGTGTACGGTCAGTATCGGCCACTCGGCGGGGCGGAGGTGCAGCAGGTAGTCGAAACTCCGGCCCAACAGCCGGTAGCCAAGCCTCCGCCGATTGCTCATTCGGGCGGGGCCAACTCCACTGTACCCCCCGACTCGACCATGGTCCCGTCGGGGATGAGTACCTGAAGACGGCCGCCGGGGGTGATCCCATGGGCAACACCGGCGCGGGGGAGGCTCAGGCGGCGCCCCCAGAGCCAATCGCGGAGTCGAAACGCCTCGAGCTCCGCTGCACTGAGGGGCGGCGCCTTTTCAGTGGCCCGTGCGACAGCGTCCACCACCGACTCGGTGAGCTGTTCGGCGGTAACGCCGGCGCCATGCTGGGCGAGAGACGTCGCCGGAAACCGTTGCCCCGATGGGACGGCGTTAGCGACATTGATGCCGACACCGACCACCACCCAGGAGAGGGCGTCACCCAGCCAGCGAGCCTCCGCCAGGATGCCCCCCACCTTTGCATCAGCGATAATCAGATCGTTGGGCCACTTGAGTGCTACTTGCGTTCCGGGTGACAGGACACCCTCCAGCATCTCGGCCAGCACGATGCCGGTGCGGAGGCTCAGCGATTCAATTCCACTTCCCTGACCCGGGCGACACACCACACTCAGCCAGAGTCCTCCCGGCTCGGAGATCCAGGACCTTCCCCGGGTCCCCCGCCCGCTGGCCTGCACCGAGGCAACAACCGCGCTGCCGTGCGGCGCCCCCGACTCGGCCAAGCGATGGGCCTCGTCCTGGGTTGAATCGACGGCAGGAGAGCGATGAATCAGCGTGCCGGTCACTTTCCCAGCCAGCCGAACCAGAGGAGGCAGAGGACGCCGAGCCCGGCGCAATAGGGAGCGAAGCGATGGAACTTCTGGTGCTGGAGCAAGCGGATCAGGTAGCGGATGGCCACGATCCCGGAAATCATTGCCGCGATGAATGCCCAAACCAGCCCGGCGCTCAATCCCTCGGTTCCTGGCGGAATGTGCCGCGCCTCCAGAACGCCCGAGCCGGCAATGACGATGATCGACATCAAGAAGGAAAACTCAGCCGCCGGCTGGGCTCCCAGCCGACACCACATTGCCGCTGCGATGGTGGTACCGGAACGGGAAATGGCCGGCACGATTGCCACCGCCTGCGCCACCCCAATCAGGAGGGCAGTCAGGGGAGTGATCGTGGTGCCGGTGGCGCGGGGCACTGCGAAGCGGGTGCTCCACAACACCACCGCCGTGACCAGGAATTGCCAGCCCAGCGCAGACATCGAATGGAAGGTGCGCTCGAAATACTCCTTGAGCACAATCCCGGCAAGCGCTGCCGGTATCGACGCCAGCACCAGAAGACCAGTGTATTTCCAGGCAGCTCGCTGCCCGGCGAAGAGGCCCCGCAGCAGTTCGACGATCCGGGTGCGAAAGGCCACCACCACTGAAATCAACGTGGCGACATGGACCATCACCTCGAAGAAGACTCCCTGCGGCTGGTAGCCCACCAGCCGCTCGGCGAGCACCAGGTGGCCGGAGCTCGAGATCGGGAGAAACTCGGTGAGGCCCTGGACCAGTCCGAGAAACAG
>JANNSC010000429.1:0-3245 GCA_031402135.1 Gemmatimonadales bacterium
CGCCCAGGCGCAGGAACTGGTGGCCTCCTTCCCCAGCGACCGGCCCGGCATTCTGGTGGGCGATCTCAACGACGCGCCGGGCTCGCCGATGTATCAGGTGTTGGCTGATGCGAACTTCGCCGATGTGTGGAAACTGTTGCGGCCGGGCCAGACGGGGTTCACCTGCTGTCAGGTGGCGGATCTCTCCAATTCGACGGCACTGCTGGTCCAGCGGATCGACTATGTGTGGGCCCGGCCGAACGGCCGGAAGCAGCGGCAGAAGGGCGAGATCGAGCGGATCGGCCAAAAGCCGGACGATCGGGTCAGGGGCCCGGCGTTCCGGATCTGGCCGTCGGATCACGCGGGGTTGCTGGCGACGGTGAGGCTGTGGGGGCACTCGAACTCTGACCGGTAATGAAGCGGCACCCCCAGCGGTGACGCTGGCGGGCTGATTGTTTTAGGAGCGGGTGCGGCAGGATTCACTGGCGTGGGGTTACCATCGGGCTCATATTCCACTGGTAATCCCCGCCTGGGCCTGATCCGTTGTGCCGATTCACCGCGCAGTGTGGGATCAAACAGGAGTTCAAGTTATCCTGCGGCGTGGGATCCAGCCCGACGATCACCGAATCGACCGCCATCACGATCGGGAAGCCGAAATCGTAACAGTCACCAGGAGCAAGGATGTCCATTCGCAAATTGTTGACCCCTGGCGCGATCACGCCCTTCCTGGGCGCTCTGGTCCTGGTGAGCCTGGCGTTCGGCTGGAATCGAGAAACCGCCGCCGCTTCGGCGACCGGCACTTTGGCGCTGCCGCAGGGTGAGGCATGTCCTCTTACCATCGTCCAGCAAAAAAACTCCGTCGCGGCGTGGAAGAAGATGATGCCGGTCTTCCGGCATCCTCGCTGCACCAATTGTCATGGCGGAATTCCCGACCCGTTGCCCGGCAAGGGAGGCGCAACCCGAAAGCACGTCGGGGTGGTCGACATGGACTCCACAGACACGGAGAAGGTTTGCTCGGAATGCCATGTGGAGGGCTGGCGGCTCTCCGAACTGAAATGGGTCGAGAGGACCGACACGGAAATCTGCAGCTTTCAAAAGTCGTTGTTCACCTCCGCGGAGTTCATCGACCACATCGTTCGCGACCTTGGCGGTACCCCCTTCATCGAGTTCGCCTTCGAGGGGCTCCGCGGCTTGAACGATGGCGCCGGGAAATCGGCGATGGAGGAGGACCTGAAGCGGCCCTACACTCCGGCGCCACCGCCCGGGACGCACGCTCAACTCATACAGCTGGCGAAGGCCTGGGTCGCGGCTCAGGGCGGGCGATTCGTGGGAGACAACCAGTGTGGCTGCGTCATTCCCGAAACCGGGGAGATCTATCAGCTGGTCATCACCTTGTACAACGACGGGGGATTCCCCGGCATCATGGTGACCGATTCGGTGAGCATGAGAATTCGGATCGAAGATACCACGGTGACGGTCTCCGGCATCAACAATTCCGCCTCCCGGGCCACGCCGGAAAAGCTGTCCTTCACTGTGCCCGTGTTGACGGTCTCCTGGATTCCCGATCCCCTCGGTCTAATCAACATTGTGGGCGCTGTCGGAAACCTGGCGCTCGACTTTCCCACGGACGGGTCCAGGTCGCTGATGCTGCACTTCACCCATGCGGGGACCCGGATGCCACAATTTGAACATGTGGGGCTCCGAAACTTTCGGCAGAAAGAAGGCGGCGCGGCGGTGGCGGGGTTCCCCAACAGCGTGCAGTTCGAGCTCGTCGCCGGCAAGAAGGTGTACGACAACGGGCCGCCCCGTCCCGGCATCTGGTTGGCCACCAAATTGACCCTGGTCTCGGCCCCGCCACCGGCTCCGAAGCCCAAGCCGAAGGCCAAGCCCTAGCTCGCTGCAGCAGCCAGCGTGAGCCGGGCAGCCTTCAACACCAGCACCCGGGAGTGATTGCGACACTGCACCGGAGAGTGTACTTCGTCGTGACCGGCCTCGCGTGGGGAGGGTTGGCCGCGCTTTTGGGCAGCCGAGCCTTCGGCTCCGCTCTCTGGGGCGGCGTTCTCCTTTCGCCGGTCATTGGGCTCTGGGTGGGTGAGCTCACCCAGGACGCCTTCGAGCGGCAGCGGGGGCTGCGCCGCGGGCTGATCAGTCTGGGCAGTCTTTATCTTTCCGCGACGCTCTTTGGAATTGCCCTTGGGGTAACGGCGTTCGTGCTGCGCCCGGCTGGCGGGCCGAGCCTCGTTACCGTGGTGACGGAGCACACCGTTACGGTCTGGTGGGGAGTCAGCATGACCGGATTTCTGCTCTTTCTGTGGCCGCTGGCCTACGCATCCCACTGGTTTCTTGAGTGGCGTGCTGGATCGTGGACCGCGTAGGCGGGGAGGTTTGGGGGCTCCCCGATCCGGAGCGTCTCAGCCGGCTCCCCCGGGTGATTCACAATGCTTTGGCCGGGCGAGTGCTTAACCTGGGGTACCGAGAACCATGACCAGACTACTGACCGCCTTTATGCACATCAGCCTGGACGGCTACTACTGCGACGGGCGCGGTGACATGAGTTTCGCCAAAAAACCACCCGACGATACCGAGTGGAACGAGTTCGTGGCGGGGAATGCCAGCGGCGGGGGAATGCTTCTGTTCGGCCGGACAACCTACGATATGATGGCCGCCTGGTGGCCGACTCCGATGGCAGCGCAGGCAATCCCCGTGGTTGCGGCGCGGATGAACGCGATGCCCAAGGTTGTGTTCTCGCGGACGCTTCGGTCGGCCGACTGGAGCAACACGACGCTGGTGAAGGATGACCTCATCGGCTCGGTTGGTCGATTGAAAGACGAAGCTGGTTCCGATCTGGCAATCCTTGGCAGCGGCAGCATCGTACGGCAGCTTGCCGAGGCGGGGCTCCTTGACAGCCTTCAGGTGGTCGTGAATCCTGTCGCGCTCGGCGCCGGCAAGTCACTGTTTGCCGAGCTGTCCAAGCCGATGGAGCTGGCGCTCACCAACACGCGGGTGTTCCGCAACGGATCAGTCGTGCTGTGGTACGCGCCGGGTTGACGGGTGGGTGGGCAGCTGCGTGAAGCGATTGACGGGTACTCCCCTTACGATGGCACGGTCCGGACATGGGTGAACGGCGATATACTGACGAAGAGGTTGCGGCGATCTTCGAGCGGGCCTCGGAGACGGAGCCGACCGCTTTGCCGGTACCGGCCGAGGGGAAGGGAATGACGCTCTCGACGTTGCAGGAAATCGGCCGGGAAGTCGGTATTTCACCG
>JANNSC010000430.1:0-2647 GCA_031402135.1 Gemmatimonadales bacterium
GTCCTTCACTCCGGTGGCGCTCCTCGGTCCCTCTGGTGCCACCCAGACCTACGCCGGGGGAGGTCGAGGTGCGGCCTCGAGAGGGGAATGTTGCCGCGAGTACTCGGTCGGTAGGCGGTCCCTAGAACCCCCAACCGGGATTCTGGTTGTAAAGCGTGATACGGCCCCACTTCAGCCACATGTCCGCCGCGGCGTTGCAGTTACGATTCGCGCCGAGCACTATATAGTCCATCTGCGAGTAGCTCAGGGAGAATCCCTCCTGCTTCAGAACTTGGGGCGCGTTGGCGCCGTCCCAGTACTCCACATTGAAAATGCTCCCGCCATTGGCGCCCACCTTGTTGTGCACCCGATAACGATGCCATTGGCCGGAGTTAATAGGGCTCGAAGAATTGATGGCTAGCACATCCGGTCCCCAATTGTAGCGAGTGTCCAGCCGGTTCATGTCGCCGTAATTTCCAACCTTGATCTCATTCCGGCCATCAGCTGGTTGGAGGGCCCAGAATACGAACTTATAGTCCGGGTTATTCCCACCGCATGTCCCGTTCGAACTGAACGTGGTAGAGAACTTGGCCCAGATCTCCGTCCAGTATTCGGTGGTGGGTGCGGGTAGACGCAGAGCGACGCCGAAGCCGCTGTCCCCCGGGGTCCAACTCACCTTCATCGAGCGCGGCGATCCACCGAATCCATCGGTCGGGTCCAGCGCTACACCGCGGGCAAGATCGCCCCAGAAGGTGTAGTCGGTGTTCGCCATCCAGGGAGCCGCTCGAAGGGCAGTGGTGGACCCGATGCCAGAGAAATCTTCGACCAGCCACGGAGTGAGGTTCTGCACTGTTACAATGGTGGTGTCCTTTAGAAGGCCACCCACCTGCGCCACGATCACCCTGTGGTCCCCGAGGGTGGCCGGGGCGGTATAGAGCCCCGAAGAGCTTACGCCGCCCGCGGTGGCGGTGTAGGTGACAGTCGGCGGCAGACTGCTCCCGGTATTCCAAGTGTAGCCGAGGCTGAGCTGCAGGCTAGCACCAGGGGCGACCGTCGCGGCCGACGGCGACAGACTCAAACTGGTCAGTACTGGAGTCCCGCTCGCGGTGATTTGCACAGCGGAGGTGTCGGCGTACCCGCAACTGCAAGTCGCCACCACCGAGAAACTCCCTGCCACGAGCCCTGCCGCGTAGATACCGCCCACGGAGATCGTCCCTCCCGTTCCGGTGTAGGTTACCGAGACGGGCCGATTTGCGCCATCGGACCAGGTGGCCACGGTGGTGAACTGCTGGCTGGCTCCCGGCAGGAGCGTGGTCGAGGCCGGAGTCATCGAGAGGGCGGTGACCAATGGGGAAGTCGAGATCGTGACCACCGAAGTATCTGCCTTGCCGGCGCCGCTTGCGACTACCCGGTATGTCCCGGTCGTATTACCGGCGGTATACACCCCGGTGCTGGAGACCGTACCGCCGGTGGCCGCCCATGTCACGGCTGGCAGCGCCGTACTGCCGTCCGTCCAGACGGCGCTCGGTGTAAAGGCATAGGTCGCGCCGGCAGAAAGCGTCACGGACGACGGATTGAGAATGAAACCGGAGAGCGTGGCCGGCGAGGGCGACGCGGCTCCGCAGCCAATCGGGGAGGTCCCGACGACGATGTCATCGACCCAGCTGGTCTGCGCCTTGGGGCTGCCGCCATCGTAGTAGCCCGTAATTTGGAGGGCATTCCAGCTGACCGCCCCGTCCCGAAACTTCACACCGGTCTGTTGGTTTGTGAGGGTCCCGTCCACCCAAACCCGCAGTTCACCGTTGGGTTGACCCGGCGTGTTGTGCTTCACTTGGACCTCGGTACAGATCCAGCGGTCCGCTGCGTAGGGAGACGCCGCGGACGGGGAAAAGCCCTGCCATTGCCCGCTCCATTGCGAGGTGCCGTCCCAGATGAACCGCTCGGGATAGAGCGTGCTGGGAGAGACGCCGCTGACAGTCTGGCCGACGAGGTGGAGGTACAGCTTCCAGCTGGCACTCTGGGCCCAGCCGTTCTGGGGCGAGAGGGCCTGGAGCTGGATCAGCTTCTGGTCCGAACCGGAACCGTTATAGAACGAGAATCCAGGACTCCAGCGCTGCCACCACCGGATATACTGACTATGCTGGGTCGCTTGATCGGGAACCAGCCCCTTCCGCCACGCCCATCCGGCATCGCTGCTCCCGGCCGTATAGCTCAACTCGAGCGACCTCGTTCCGGAGTGCGCCTGGGCCGTTCCGATGTGGACGCTGTTGACGTCCTCCCACTGCCCAAGACCCGACTCGAAGTCGTCGGAGAAGACCACACCGGTCGGCGCCGGCGCGCTCGCGGTGATGGTCACCGCCGCGGTGTCGGCGCGTGCTCCACCGGTCGCGATGGCCCGGAAGGTCCCGGCGGTGCCGCCGGCAGTGTACAACCCGCCCCCGGTGATGGTACCCCCGGTGGCGCTCCAAGTAAGGGTCGGCAGCGTGGAGGTACCGTCAGACCAGATGGCCGTGGCAGTGAATTGCTGAGTCGCCCCGGACAAACCGCGGCCGGCTTGGGGGCGATGGCAATTGAAGACAACGTGGCGACGGGCGCCGCCAAGATGGTTACGGCTGATGTGTCCGCCAGGCCACAGCCGCAACTGGCAACCACCGCAAAGGTTCCAGCC
>JANNSC010000431.1:0-13089 GCA_031402135.1 Gemmatimonadales bacterium
CACTCGAGGTCGCCAGCGACTTCGATGCCGGCCGGCTCTTTCGCCGGGCGGCTGCGGCGGCCACGCTCCTCTTCATCGCGCTCATCTACTGGAACCACGAGGCCTGGATCGCCAGCCGGAACCTGGACCGATTCGCGAGCACCGGAAAGCTCGACGTTGCCTATCTGACGCAGGGTCTGTCGCATGACGCCATCCCGGCGATCGCGGAGCGGCTCCCTTCGCTTCCCGAACCAATGCGCTCCGACATCCGTCGCGCCGTGCGGGAGCGCTATGCCGCGAGCGACGAAGGTCGGCAACGAACCTGGTTCGAGTGGAATCTGGCCAGTGGCCGGGCGCGGCAGGCAGTGGACGCGAGCTTCGCCTCTCCCTGACCTTTGCAGCAGCCGAGATCCTCTGCCCAGGCCCATCGGTTTACGACTCCGCAAGCGGGGCGGGTGATCGACACCTTCGTGGCCATTCTGCCGGGGTGCTTCTATCATTCGTACTCGGCCAGTTCCTCTCGCTCCCCGATTCCTTCCGCGGATCTGACCATTGATGCATGGGAGGTTGGCGATGGCTATCGGGCTGGCAGACGGCACCCTCTCCGTCAGAAGCTGGAGCCGACTGACCAGCGATTGTAGCTGATGGCGCTATCGAAAATCAGTTGGTCGGTTGATTTTGCAGGGAATCACGCCCATCCATTCTGCTGGAGTGAATCAGGCAGCTGGTTGAAGCGACCACCAGAGCGGAGACCGACCGATGAACAAGTCCAGATCCCGCTTTCGCGTCGGTGCCCTATCGTCGATCTGCGCCTTCCTGGCCGCCTGTGGCGGGACCGGCGCACCGCCCCAGACCGGCAGCGGGGAGGAAACGAAGACTTCGCCTGCGCTGGAGACATCGGCGCCTCCCGCGCAGCCTACGCCGGTGGCAGCCCAGGGTGTCGGCGTTCGGCTGAACGCCGAAGCCGAATACGATAGAGGCGCGGCGCTCGCGGCCGCAGGCAATCTTGACACGGCGCGGATGGTCTTCCAGGCGGCCGCCGCCGCCGATCCCCTGTACAGTTCGCTCGCGGCCGCACTCGCGGCGTACCAGGACGCCGACCAGGGCCGGGTGCCGCGCGAGGTGATCCAACGCATGTTCCGCGCGATGCTCCATGCGAACGCAGGCCGTTGGGGCGACGCCTATGCCGACGCCGAAGCGGCGATCAAGCTCGCGCCCGACTACGTGCGCGCCTACGATACCCGCGCCAAACTGTTCCTGCTTGAGGGAAAGTACCCGGACGCGATCAAGGTGTTCAACCGGGTCCTGCAGGTCGACTCCATCTACGCCGAGGGATACTACAATCGCGGGGCGGCATATTCCGAAATGGGCCGGCACGATGCGGCCATCTCGGACTACACCCGCGCAATCCAGCTGCTGCCGTCATTCTCCGAGGCCTACCGCAACCGTGGGTCGGCGCAGACCCACAAGGACGACGCGCCGGCCGCGATCTCCGATTTCACCAAGGCCCACGAACTGGATCCGCTCGCCGTCGAGCCGCTCTATCTGCGTGGGGTCGTGTTTGCCCTTCTCGGCCAATGGAACGAGGCGGCCGCAGACTACACCCGGGCGATCGAACGTGATCCAGGCCTTGCGGAGGCGTACTACGATCGGGGACTTGCCTACCAGAACCTGGGAAACGACGACCGAGCCGCAGCTGACTACACCAAGGCCATTGAGCTCAACCCGGCCAATCCGGCGGCGCTCATCAACCGCGGTCTCATCCTGGCGCGACGAAAACAGTATGATCTTGCGATTGCCGATTATGACAAGGCGCTTTCGGTCCCGCCGGTCATGGTGGTTGCGCACTACAACAAGGCGCTGGCGCTCGAACAGACAGGCCGCTTCAAAGAAGCGATCGCGGCCTATCGAACGTTTCTGCAGCATTCGACGCCGGAACACGCAGCCCTGACACAACAGGCGCGCGAGCGGCTCGCCGCGCTCGAGAAGTAGTGGCACTACCGCAGGCACAAGCATGCTACGGAGGCAGGCTCCTTGCGCGGCACGCCGGGCATCACCCAGTCGGCCAGGCGGCAAGGCCAATTCACCAGGATTCATAAAGGAGTGCACCATGGAGCTCGGCGCATTTTCAATCAGCCTGGCGGTCAAGGATCTCCAGGCGTCCAAGGCCTTCTACGAAAAATTGGGGTTCACCTCCTTCTTCGGCGACTCCAAACACTGGGTGATCATGAAGAATGGCCCCCACGCCATCGGGCTGTTTCAGGGGATGTTCGAGAAAAACATCATGACCTTCAATCCCGGCTGGGATGGCAACGCCACCAAGCTCGCCGAATTCACTGACGTGCGGGTTATACAGCGCCACTTGAAGGCGGCCGGCGTCCAGCTGGTGACCGAGGCGGATGAAGCCACCACCGGCCCCGCCAGTCTTATCGCAGTTGATCCCGATGGCAACCAAATCCTGCTGGACCAGCACGTGTGAGGTTGGGGCCAGGGGCGAGTCGCGTGATCCCCGACCGACTATCGCGTCAGTCCGCCTTCATCGCCGTCAGCGGGCTGATGGTGGAAGCGCGCCGCGCCGGCAGCCACGCTGCGGCGATGGCTACCACGCCGATGGTAACGACGGCCACGGCATAGCTGGTCCCGTCTGTCGCGGTCACCCCATAGAGCTGGTTGTGAATCACCCGAGCGCCGAGGGCGGCGCCGCCCACACCCGCCGCCAGCCCGACCGCCAGCTGCAACAGGCCTTCGCGCAGCACCAGGGTGGTGATCTCACCGGGGCGCGCCCCGAGCGCCAGCCGTACCCCGAACTCGTGGTGGCGTCGAGCCGTCCCGTACGCGATCACACCGTATACGCCGACCGACGCCAGCAGCAGCGCCACCCCGGCAAACCCGGCGGCCAGAATGGTGGCAAACCGTTGCGCCGCGCCCGCCCCGTTCACGTAATCGGCGAGCGGGCGGAGGTCGTAGGTCGGCAGCGCCGGGTCCAGCGCAGCCACGCCCCGCCGCACCGCCTCCGCGAGTGCTGACGGATCGCCACTGGTCCGCACCGCCACCACCAGAGGAGTCCGGACGACCTGCCGCACCGGGAAGTACACTTGGTCGCCCAGGTCCTCGACCAGGCTTCGAGTGCGCAAGTGGCCCACCACGCCGATGACGGTGGCCCAATAGGTGGGATGCCCGGTGACGAACGGATCGGCCGCAATCTGCTTCCCCACGGCGCTTTGGCCCGGCCACGCACGCCTGGCCAGCTGGTCGTCCACCACGACAACCGGTTCGGCACGCTCGTCATCGCCCTCCCCGAAAAAACGCCCGTCGACCAGGCGCGCCCTCACGGTCTCGAAAAACCCGGGCGAGACCGCCCGGTTGTCGGCGAATGGCGCTCGCGACTCGTCGGCCCCCCGCTCCGTGACGTACGGTCCTCCCCAGTTGGGCACGTTGTCGTAGGGCGCGTGACTCACGGTGCCGACCGCCGTGACGCCGGGGATGGCGGCCAGCTGGGCCTGGAGGCTTCGGCCGAAGGTGTTGAAGGCCTCCGGCGAGCCGTAGCGTTCGCCCCCAGGGGAGACCTTGAAGGTCAACACCTGATCGCTTTGAAACCCGGGGTCCACCCGCTGGATCGCGAGGAAGCTGCGGGCCATCAACCCGGCGCCGACCAGCAGCACCACGCTGAGCGCGATCTGCATCACCACCAGCGCCGACCGTAGCCGGAAGTGGATGCCGCCGCCGGCGCGTCGGCCATCCTGTTTGAGCACGACCGTGAGGTCGGTACGAAATGCTTCAGCGGCCGGCGCCAGGGAGAAGAGCAGACCCCAGACCAGGGTGGAAGCCAGCGTAAACCCAAGTACCGTCGGATCGATGCGAGCCAGCGCCAGCCGGTCCAGGCTCTCGGGTCGGAATCCCAGCAGCGCCTCCAAGCTGATGTACCCGACCGCGAGCCCCGCGGCAGCGCCCAGAGTGGCCAGCAACAATCCTTCGCTCAGGCATTGCTGCATCACTCGCCCGGGGCCCGCCCCCAACGACATCCGCACCGCGGTTTCCCGCCGCCGACTGGCGGCTCGCGCGATCAGCAGGTTTGCCACATTGATGCAGGCGATGGTGAGGAGGATCACCACGCCCGCGAACAACGCGATCAGCATGGGCCGAACCTGGCGAACGTTGTCGGCCTGCAGGCCCACGGTGGTAAAGGCGCGTCCCGCCGGCCCGTACTCGGCAAATTCTCTCGAAATCGTCGCCGCCACCCCGCTGATGTCGTCGCGCGCCTGCTCCACCGTGACACCCGCCTTCATGCGCCCGGCCACCCGGAGGTATTTCTGGCCTCGTGCACCCCGCGTCAACGCGTCGCTGCCAAGTGGCATCCAGGCCTGAAGGTCGTCGGGCACGTTGGCGTCGGGCGGCATCAGCAGCGGGAAGTCCTCCGGCATCACGCCGACGACGATTGCCGATTGCCCATTCACCTCGATGGCGCGGCCCACGATCTGGGAATCGGCGCCGAACCGTCGCTGCCACAACGGGTAGCCCAGCAGGATCGGCCTCGACGCGCCCGGCGATTCGTCGTCCGGCCCGAAGCCGCGGCCCACCGACGGATCGACGCCCAGCAGCGGGAAAAAATTTGCCGTGACCAGCCCGATCCGGAGCTGTTCGGGGTCCGGGTCTTCGGTGAGCGCGGCGGTCGTGGCCCAGATCGCGCCGAACCCGGAGAAGCGCGTGGTGCGGTCCCGGAGGTCCTTGAGTTCCGGCCCTGAAAGTGGTGCGCGGGGGTACCCCGATGCGGAAAGGTCGGACCAGACGAAGACCAGCTGCGCCGGATCGCGATAGGGGAGTGGCGCGATCAGGAGTGCGTTGACCACGCTGAAGATGGCGGTGTTTGCTCCGATGCCGAGGCCAAGGGTGACAATGGCGACCAACGCAAACCCTGGCGAGCGGCGCAATCCACGGAGCGCATATCGCACGTCCTGGAGGGCGTCATGCGCCCACGCGATCAGCCCGTCCCGACGCTGCCCGCTGATTGACAAGTCGGTCTCCGGTTGGGGCTGCCAACTTCGTGCCTCGGGATAGGAATCCTAATTGCGCCCGGTGGAGTTTGCGGCGTGTATATTTGAGAGGCCATGACCTTCAAGCCCAGAATCTGGATCCCGATTGCCGCGGTGCTGGCCGTGGTCAATGTGGCCGCCGTCTGGTTCGCGGCCTCGCCAGCCGAGCCGTGGCATGCCACGCTGCACGGAGGACTCGCTGTGGCGTTCGGGTTATGGGCCCAGCGCCTTCGACAGGGCCCCGGCGGGAGCGAACTCCAGGCTGGGCTCGAAGCGCTCGAAATCGAGATGAGCACGCTCCGGCAGGAGCTCAGCGCGGCGGAGGAGCGCCTCGACTTCGCCGAACGGATGCTGGCGCAGGTGCCGGAACAGCGCCGAGCCGACCCGCAGCGCTAGGGCTCGAAGGCAGCGGGCCTGGCGCCACCGTCAGCGCATGTGCTCCCACGCCAGTGAGGCGATCTCACCCAATGCCTGTCCGGCCACGATGGCAGGGTCTCCGTTCGTGACGGCAAGGTTGTTGACGTAGATGGCAAACGAGATCCGCCGGCCACTCTTTGCGGTGAAGTAGCCGGCCAGACCCTTGCCGGTCACCAGTCTGCGCCGATTGAGAGGATCATACGTCGCGTAGGTGCCGGTCTTGGCGAACACTCTGCCGGCGCCCGGCGCATTGACCTGTATGGTGGCTAGGGTGCCGTCCTTCCCCAGCACCGGCAGCGCGGCCTGAAACGCCTCAGCCCACGGACGGGTTGCAATCAACGCCAGGTAGCGGCTCATGAAGCGCGGCGAAAAAAACGCGTCGCCACCCGCGCCATCGCCCTGCACGGCGCCATCGAGGTCGAGTCCTTCTCGCTGCAGCCAGTCGTGGGCAAGATCGAAACCGTTTTTCCCCGCGAGACGCGACGTGGGGAGTGCCTTCAGCAACATGGGAAAGTTGCTGGCGTGCAGGTTTTGGCTGGTTTTGAGCAGTACCACTGCCGCAGCCGTCAGCGACAGCGACACATGCTCGGCCACCATCATCGAATCGGTGTAGAAGCGCGACAGCGCGGTCAGGTCCACTGTCCGATGACCGAGTCGGGGAAGGACCTGCACCCCAGCTGCAACCAGCACCTCGCCGAGCCCGATCTCGCCGAAGCGTCGCGGCGAGGTCACGGCCCACCGCAAGTTCATCGGCGCGCCCCGGGGCACCCGTCCCGACAGCACCAGGACCCGGTGATCGACATTGCTGCTGTCTTCGATGGTGGCCACCGTGGACGCGCTGCCGGAATCCCCCGTCGCGATCCGCGCCTGCACCGTCAGATAGCTGGTCCGCGGTGAGACCTCGACCGCTGCCGGTTCGCCCGGGTGAGCGCCAGGCGTAACGACGATGTCGATGACATTGTCGTTGACGACCATCGGGGACATGACCACCCGGGTTCCCAGTTCTCGATCACCTTCCGCGAACAGCGACGCATCGACGATCACCTGGCCGGTTACCGCCGAGATGCCGCGACCGGCGACCTGGCTTGCGATCTCCCGAAGGGCGAGCAGCGGATCGGCCGCCACCGGCGGGCCACCGTAGGAGTGGTCGCGATCGACAAAGGCATAACTCCCATCGGAACGGCGCCGACCCGACAGGTTGGGATCCCCGCTGGCCACCAGAACCAGATCGCCCTCGACGACGCCAGCGCGAATCGGTCCGGTACGATAGACCCGAGTGCGAAATTGATGGTCCGGCCCCAGGACCTCGAGGGCGGTCCCCATCGTCAGCAGTTTGGTGGTCGATCCCGGCACGAACAGCCGGTTGCCGTTCACGCTGGCGACGATCTTCTTGGCGTCGAGATCGTAGAACTCCATCCCCCAGATCGCGTGGGCAAACTCGGGACGATCCATGACCGCGCGAATACGGGCATCCGGTGCGGGTTGCGCGAAGAGCGTGGTCGACGCGCACAGGGCGACGAGGGGCATCAAGCGGCGCACAGGGACCGTTCCGTGAGAGAGGAGTGGAGAACGAGCGGTTGCACCAAACGCGCGCCCTGCCGAAGCCGGCGCCGACCAGCCTGAAGCTACCCGGCGGCGGCTCAGGCGGTCAGCCCCCCGCAGCACCATCCCCTGCTTGACGGCTGGCAAGTTTGCCGGTACCATCTGGGGCCCCCCTCATTCGATTTTGATAAGCGCGCAGCAGGCAACGCCCCCGGCTGGCGGCATTCACCCTTGCTCGGAGCTCTCTCCCCATGAACGTCAAGAACTTTTTCTCGCTCGCCATGCTGGTGAGTTTCGGGTACGGCTTGTGGTTTTTCCTGGCGCCGCAGCACGCCGCCGATGCCTATGGCTATGGCGCGGTCACCACCCCATTGAGCATTCTGCTTACCAAGTTCTTCGCGATCACCATGATCGCCGGCGGGGTGATGTGCTTCGTGGCCCGGGATGCGGAGAAGTCCGCCGGCCGGACAGCCGTGTTATCGTTCCTGGGGGTATCCCATCTGATGTTCCTGTATATGAACGCCCGGTCTATGATGTCAGGCGGGGAGAGTTCGATGAACTATGTAGACCTGGCCATCAATGTAGTGATCGGCTTCGGGGCCCTCTATTTCCTCATGCAGGATCGCAAGACTGCCTGACCGCTTGGTCCAGCCCCCCGAACCGTGGCTGCGGGGGGACAACCCGGAGCTCCCGCCTTCATTGCAGCCGGTGGGTCACGCCCTGGTGGGTGCCGTGGAGGACATCCAGCGCGCCGCTGGCGGGTTAACCGATGCCCAGCTCTGGATCCAACCCGGCGGGGCAGCATCGGTCGGCTTCCATCTGCTCCATCTTTCCGGCAGCACCGATCGGCTCTTCACCTACGCGCGGGGAGCGGCGCTGTCGGCCCTCCAGCAGAGCCGCCTCGCTTTCGAGCGTTCGGCGCCGAAACCGCTCCCATCAGCAGAGTCGCTGCTCGCAGCGTGGCAGGATACCGTTCACCAGGCCCTCGACCAGCTGGCAAGAACGACCGACTCGATGCTCGGCGAACTCCGTACGGTTGGTCGAGCTCAACTCCCGTCGACGGTGCGAGGTCTGCTCTTTCACGCTGGGGAGCACGCCCAACGCCACACCGGCCAGATCATTACTACAGCCAAGATCGTCCGCGGCCTCCCCACGCCCGGGCCGGTGACCCAGGAACTGCTGCAGGGATTTCTGGACGCGTTCAATCGCCACGATCTGGATGCCATCATGGGCTACTTTGCCGATGACTGCGTCCTTTACACACCTCGCGGCGCCCAGCCTCGCGGGGATCGGTTTGCCGGGAAGCACGAGGTGCGGGCGGCGTTGGCCAAACGATTTGAGGGAATCCCCAATGTACATTATGGGGAGGATCGGCACTGGGTCTGTGGTGAGTGCGGAATCTCCGAATGGACGCTCACTGGTACATCGGTGTCGGGGCAACAGCTCGAAGTGCGGGGGGTCGACCTGCTGGAATTCGCCCAGGGGAAGATCATCCGCAAAGATTCTTTCTGGAAAATTCTCGAGTGATCGGCGAGCGGTGCGAAGGCACGCCAACGACCCGACCTCTGTCATTCTCGCAATCGCCCTGAAGGGCAGGCGGCTCTGGCTCATCAGCCGTCCGAATGCAGACCTGCGAGATCTAGTTCCCCTCCCACCACCTCCCTCGGAACCTCGGCGGCCCCCCGCTAGCTTTCGGGGCAGAGGAGGCCCTGCCCATCCGCAAGATCACCGTACCCGCCCCAAGATCCACCGAATGGACTCTCCGTGGCTCATCCGCCGCTTCATTCCCTGATCTCCCCTCGATGACCGAGGCAATTCGAGCCTCGCCGTCGAGGAGCGCGTTCTTCCTCGGCGGCGTGGTCGCGTGCGCCCTGTCCCTGGTGCCGTGGGGCATCACCGCCGGCCAATCGGGAAGCAGCGGCGGGGCCCCTCGTCCCAGCCTCCGGGCTGCTCCAACCTCGGTCCGCATCAGGATCGACGGCATCCTCGACGAACCCGCCTGGCTCGCCGCCGATTCGATCGCCGATCTCACCCAGATCGAGCCGCGCCAGGGCGACACCCCATCGGGAAGGACCGTCGTTCGGGTGCTCGCCACCGCCAACGCGCTCATCTTTGGCATCCGCGCCGACGATCCCGACGCCGCCTCGATCACCAGCTTTTCCCGGCAGCGGGATGCCAGCCTCAGCAGTGAAGATCACATCCGGATTGTGCTCGACACCTACCTCGATGGCCGGTCCGGCTATGTGTTCATCGTCAATCCCAGCGGTGCCCGATTCGACGCCCTGATTGCCAACCAGGGCGAAGGGGAGAACGCCAACTGGGACGCCGTGTGGGAGGCCGTGAGCAGTCGCACCGCCACCGGTTGGGCCGTCGAAATTCGCATCCCGGTGAAAAGCCTCCTCTTCAAGGGGGGCCTGACCGAATGGGGTTTCAATATCGAGCGCCGCATCCAACGACTCCTGGAAACCAATCGCTGGGCCAGCCCCTCCCGAGACACCAAGATCAACATGGTCAGCCGGGCCGGGCTCCTGGCTGATATTCCGAAATTCGATCTCGGCCTCGGCCTCTCGGTGCGGCCTGCCGCAACCCTGGAGCTCGGCCGGGACCGGCCCGGGATCTCGGCAAATGACAATGAAACCGCCAGCCTCGACATTACCCAACGCCTCGGTCCCAACACTCTCGGCTCACTCACCGTCAATACCGATTTTGCGGAAACCGACGTCGATACGAGGCGAACCAACTTGACCCGCTTCCCGCTGCTCTTTCCCGAGAAGCGCACTTTCTTCCTCGAAGGCTCCGACATCTTTGACTTCGGACTCGGGACCCGAGACGACGTCCGAGCCTTTTTTTCCCGGCGGATCGGACTGCTCTCCGGACGGGAAGTGCCCATCACCGCAGGGCTCAAGCTGATCGGCCGGGAATCGGGAACCAATTTCGGAGCACTGGTGGTTCGCACCCGGGATGTTGATACGCTTCCGAGTGGCAATACTCTGGGAGCCATTCGGCTGCGGCGGAACATTTTTCGCGAATCGTCGTTTGGAATCATCGCTTCCGCCGGAGACCCGCTCGGCCGATCGGGAAGCTGGACTGCCGGCGCCGACTTCACCTATCAGACCACCCGATTCCGGGGTGACAAAAACCTGCTGGTCGGTGTCTGGGGACTGGGTACCGATCGCGAAGGGCTTGCTGGAAACCGGTCCGCCTTCGGCGCCATGATCGACTACCCCAATGACCTGTGGGACGTGTCGGTTGGCTACCGCCGAGTGGGCGAGGGCTTCGACCCTTCGCTTGGCTTCGTGCCCCGGCCGGGCATTCAGAGCTTCAATCTCAACGTGGTTTACCAGCCCCGGCCCCGGCGGCGGATCCTCGGCCTCCCGGTACGCCAGATGTTCAATGAGTTCTTCAATACCCTGGTCACTGATCTGGCGGGACACTGGGAGAGCTACCGAGTGTTCACCGCGCCGATCAATTGGCGGCTGGAGAGTGGCGACCGCATCGAATTCAACTTCGCCCCTGCGGGTGAGCGCCTCACCGAGCCATTCGAAATTGCCAGGGACGTGACGATTCCCACCGGCTCCTATCACTGGGTCCGCTGGCGCCTCGAAGCCGGCTTTGCCACCAAACGGAAGGTGTCGGGCCAGGTGACCTGGTGGTTCGGTGGATTTTATGGCGGCCGGCTGAGTGAGTTGTCCCTCACCGGAACGGTGCGGCCCTCCCGCCTGCTGAGCATCGAGCTCAATGCCGGCCACAACGTCGGACACATGCCCCAGGGGCGCTTCGTGCAGGATGTCGTCGGCAGTCGGTTCCGTTTCAATATCTCTCCGGATCTGCAGATCAGCAGCTACGTGCAGTACGACAACCAGAGCCGGAGCATTGGTTCCAATACCCGGCTGCGCTGGACCTACGTGCCGCAGGGGGAACTCTTTGTGGTCTACAACCACAACCTGAACGAGGAGCGCGATCTCGCCGGCCGCCGCACCGGCTGGAACTTTGCCTCCAACCAATTTGTCGCCAAATTGCAGTATGCTTTTCGGTATTGACCCCGCTTTCCCACTTCACGGAATCCCATGACATCGCATCCTTGCCTTGGGGCGCTTCTCCTCCTCGTTTCCTGCTCCGGGAGTACCCTTGGCACGGTGGACCCGGTGGCGGTGACCACCCAGGACCAGTCCAGCGGTACTACGGCGCTGCTCATTGCGGTGAGTCCGGTGAATGAACGCGTCGTCTGGGCCAGTGGCGCCCGCGGAACCTTTGTCCGGACTACCGATGGCGGTGTCACTTGGCATTCGGCGCAGGTTTCCGGAGCGGAACACCTCCAGTTCCGGGATGTGCACGCGCTCGACGAGAACACCGCCTGGCTGCTCAGCATCGGCCCCGCCGACAGCTCCCGCATCTACCACACCAGGGACGCCGGCAAGAGCTGGACCCTCCAGTTCACCAACACCGTCCCCACCGCCTTCTATGATTGCTTCGACTTCTGGGATGAGCGTCGAGGGATCGCCATCAGCGATGCGGTGGACGGCAAAACGTTGCTCCAGAGCACCACGGACGGTGGCGCCCATTGGACCCCCATTGTGTCGGCCCGGCTTCCAGTTGCCCTCCCTGGCGAAGGCAGTCTTGCCGCCAGTGGCACCTGCCTCATAACCCGGCCCGGCGGCTCGGCCTGGATTGTGGTTACCGGCACCATCGCTCGGCTTCTTCACACCTCGGACTACGGCAACAGCTGGAAAGTGGACACCATCCCGCTCTCCACCATCGCCTCGGTGAGTTTCCGGGATGATCGGCACGGCGTGGTATTCGGCAGCGATAGCACGGCCGCCACCGCCGCAACCCGGAATGGCGGTCGCACCTGGGTCCGGGGAGGCCGGCCGCCCTTTCCCCAGGGGGTCTACGGAGGTGTCTTCGTCCCGGGCGCGCGAATTCCGACGGTCGTCGCGGTGGGGCCCGGAGGCTCAGCCTATTCCGCCGACGCTGGTTCCCGATGGACGTCAATCGATGGCAACGCCTACTGGTCGGTGGGATTTGCTTCCGCTCGCGCCGGTTGGATGGTTGGGCCTCGCGGACGTATCACCCGGATTGGGGGGTTCTAGCGCGAGCCCGGCACCTCCCTCCCCGTCACGCCCATCGCGCGCTAGTTTGGGGGAGTCCCTCGACAGCCTATTCGGAGCACCCCATGCGCACCGCACGTAAATTCGCTTTCGCCCTTTTCGTCCTGGGTCTGATCCTCTCGCCCCGCGCTGGCGCGGCACAGCAACCGGCGTCCCCTCGGCTCACCGCCGAGCTCATTGATTCGATGCGCTGGCGCTTTATCGGCCCCGAAGGCAATCGCTTCAGCGCCGCTGTCGGCATCCCCGGGAACACCCGCATTTACTACGTTGGCGCCGCTTCCGGAGGAGTCTACAAGACCACCGACGGCGGAGTGCATTGGGCGTCGATTTTCGACCAGCAGCCGGTCCAGTCCATCGGCTCGCTTGCCATAGCGCAAAGCGATCCGAACATCGTGTGGGCCGGCACCGGGGAAGGGCACATTCGGAGCCACGTGTCGGTGGGGCAGGGGGTCTACAAGTCGCTCGACGCCGGTGCCACCTGGAAGCTGATGGGCCTCGAGAAAACCGGCCGCATTCCCCGAACCATCATCCACCCCAGCAACCCCGATATTGTCTTCGTCTGTGCCCTGGGCCATTCCTATGGCGACCAGCCGGAGCGGGGTGTCTATCGCAGCACCGACGGCGGTGCCAGCTGGACCCAGGTCCTCTTCGTGGACCAGAAGACTGGCTGCTCCGATCTCACCATTGATCCATCCAACCCCAGAGTCCTCTTCGCCGGGATGTGGCAGTTCGAAATCCATACCTGGGGCCGGAGGAGCGGTGGCCCCGGCAGCGGTCTTTTCGTATCGCGGGACGGCGGCACCACCTGGACCCGCCTGGTTGGGAACGGCTTGCCGGCCAGCCCGGTCGGCAAGGTCGTTGTGGCCATTGCGCGGTCCAATGCACAGCGAGTCTATGCCATGGTCGAAACCGGGGACGGCATTCCCTGGGAAGGCCAGCCCACCGGCGATGGCCAATTGTGGCGCTCCGAAGACGGTGGCCGTCGCTGGGCCCTGATCAACCGCGACCAAAAT
>JANNSC010000432.1:0-2226 GCA_031402135.1 Gemmatimonadales bacterium
TCATCACTCACGCGGCATTGCTGGATCAGGCTTTCGCCCATTGTCCAATATTCCCCACTGCTGCCTCCCGTAGGAGTCTGGGCCGTGTCTCAGTCCCAGTGTGGCTGATCATCCTCTCAGACCAGCTACCCGTCGTTGCCTTGGTGAGCCATTACCTCACCAACTAGCTGATGGGACCCAGGCTGATCAAAAGGCGCGAGTTGCCCCGCTTTCTTCTCCATCGGCGCCTTGCGGCTTTCACCTCCAGGGGATGCCCCCCAAAGGTCGTACGCGGTATTACCCGGCCGTTGGGCCGGCTATCCCCCGCCGTTGGACAAATTCTTCACGTGTTACGCACCCGTTCGCCACTGAGGTATTGCTACCCCCGTTCGACTTGCATGTGTTAGGCACGCCGCCAGCGTTCGTCCTGAGCCAGGATCAAACTCTCCAATGAGAATTCAATGTCAAGCTCGAAGATCGAACAACTGGATATTCTCAGTCGTCCGAATCACAGATATGAGATATGTGTCCTCCCCGTAGCACGTCTCTATCGCGCCACGGATCGAAGGACCCGCACTCCATCCTGATTCCCGTTCACATCACTTGTCAAAGAGCGTCAATTGTTCCCGGTGTTCAGGGAGCCCTCAAACGTAAACCTGGCCCGGGGTCGAGTCAAGGGGAGGTCGGGTGCCCCATCTCCGTGCCTGGCTTCGGCTTCCGGCCCCGAACCAGGTTCGCTCGGGGAGGCCCAAAGTAGCGACTTGGCGGAGGAAAGCCGGCGGCGATCTGGAAGCTATTGCTCTCCGAGCCAGGAGCTGAGGAAAAAGGTGATCGTTTGCGCCTAAACCCTTCCCCGTTCAGCAGTTCGCCAAGGCAGCCGGCAGGGTCCAGGCAGAACCAGGCCAGCCACGGAGAACGGTTCCATCAGCTTGCCGGAAGCGCATGGCCTTCCCGCGTTCGATTCCCAAGGCCTCCAATATCCGCGATGGTATCCAGGAGAGCTCGGCGGCGCCGAGGGAGCGGGTCCATCGCGTCAACCTCAAGCATGCCGGTCGCTTCCCCAACGGGGGAGGAGCGCCGCCCGCAGGGGCTTGACGGGTGAATTCCTGCCATATATGGTAACCATATGCCAGACACCACCAAGACCACTGTCTATCTCGACGCCGAGAGCTACCGGCGCCTCCAGGCGCTGGCGGCGCGGACCGGCCGGCCCACGGCCGAACTGATACGTGAAGCAGTCGAGGAGTATGCCTCCCGGCATTCGCGGGCCAAGCTGCCTCAGAGCCTCGGCGCCGGCAAGAGCGGCCGCCGGGATCTGGGCACCCGGGCCGAACCGCTGCTCAAGGGGATGGGCGAGCAGCGATGATCGTGGCCGACACCGGCGCGGTCATCGCACTGCTCGACTCCGACGAAAAGCATCATCGGGTGCTTCGGAAGGCATTCGAAGCGGCGCGGGGCGGCTGGGTGCTGCCCTGGGCCATTCTCCCGGAGGTCGACTACCTGGCAGCCACCCGGCTCGGGGCCGCGGTGGAACAGACCTTTCTGGCCGACCTGGCCGAGGGGGCCTTTGCCGTCGAGTGGGGTAACGGGGAGGATCTGGCCCGGGCGCACGAACTGACCCGGCGGCACAAGGCGCTGGAATTGGGGCTGATTGATGCCGTGGTAATCGCCATCGCCGAGCGGCTCAAGGCGGAGGCCATCGCCACTCTCGACCTCCGGCACTTCGCTGCACTTCCGATCCGAGGCAACCCGAAGCTGTTGCCGCGGGATCTCTGAGTCTATGCTCGTCCCCAAACTGTTCACCACCCTCAAGTCCTACACCGCCAAAGATTTTGGCCATGATCTCCAAGCCGGGATCATCGTCGGCATCGTGGCCCTCCCTCTGGCCATCGCCTTTGCTATCGCCAGCGGATTGCCCCCCGAGAAAGGCCTCTACACCGCCATCATCGCGGGATTCATTGTCTCGGCGCTGGGCGGCTCCCGGGTCCAGATCGGCGGCCCCACCGGCGCCTTCGTCATCATCGTGTACGGCATCGTCCAGCAATACGGCCTCGACGGACTCACCGTCGCCACCATGATGGCCGGCCTCGCACTCATTTGGCTCGGACTCTCCTGCTTGGGTGGGGTCATCAAGTTCATCCCCTTTCCCGTCATCAGCGGCTTCACCGCGGAGACCGGAGCGCGAGTTGCGGATTCAAATCGGGGGCGGTGCTTTGGCCCGGGCGAACTGGACCGGACCTTTGACCA
>JANNSC010000433.1:0-2282 GCA_031402135.1 Gemmatimonadales bacterium
AGGTCATTGCCTTGCCACCGAACTGGGTGGTGTCGGGCAGCTGCGGATCATTCACCAGCATCACCAGCACCTTGCCGGTCAGATCTAGGCCCTTGAAATCGTCCCAATTGTACTCCGGCGCCTCCACCCCATAGCCGACGAACACCAGCTCGGCGTTCTGCACCGCGATGGATGGCGCCACATGCCGAGTCCAGGCCACAAAGTCGTCGCGATATTTCAGCGTCTTGTCGGCTTTGCCGGAAATGAGCAGCGTCATCCCGGGGTCGGCGGTCATTGCCACCAGAGGAACCGGCTGGATGTAGCCGCCGCTGGGGTTTCCCGGGGCCAGCCCGAAGCTACGGAACTGCTCCTGGATGTAGGCCACCGCCCGACTCTCGCCAACGCTTCCGGGCGCTCGACCGAGCATCGAGTCGTCGGCCAGGGCACGGATGTGAGTCATGATGGCGGCGCTGTCCACCGCAGCCATCGCTTCGGCGGGAACCGGGGCTGCCGCAGCGGGGGAACCGGCGTCGGGAGTGGAACAGGCGCCGAGTAGCGGCAGCGCAATGACGGCAAGGCTTCGAATGCTACGGAGCATGGTTGGATGGGCCGGGAAGGAGAATGGGCGTTGAAACATGCTTCAAGATACGCCCGACTGCCGCCCGGTGTGACCTCCTCGGTATTTTGAAGCAGCGTGCCGCCGCAAACCCTGAGCACCTACCAGCGCATCTATGCCATTGTCCGCCGGATTCCCCGCGGTCGAGTGGCCAGCTATGGTCAGGTGGCTCGGATGGCGGGGCTGCCGGGCCGGGCCCGCCAGGTGGGGTACGCCATGTATGCACTCCCCAACGGCAGCAAGGTCCCCTGGCATCGCGTCATCAATGCGCGGGGCACGGTCAGCCGGCGGCGGGTACCGGGCGCCGAGCTGACCCAGCGGATGTTGCTTGAAAAAGAAGGGGTGCGGTTCGGCGCTGGCGGACGGATCCCGCTGGAACGCTTCGGCTGGCTATCTTGACTGCACTCCTCCCAGGAATTCTTCCGATGCCCATCGTCGCCCTCCTCGCCGCCCTCCTCTCGGTGGCGCCAGCCGATACACTGCCCTCCGGGTTGCTCCACGAGCTGCAATTCCGGCCGCTCGGGCCCAACCGGGGCGGACGCGCCACGGCGGTTGCCGGAGTGCCCGATCAGCCGCTCACCTTCTACATGGGCGCGTCGGGCGGTGGGGTGTGGAAGACCATCAACGCCGGTGGTACGTGGGAAAACGTGTCCGACGGCTTCTTTGCCACGCCGTCGATCGGCGCCATCCGGGTGGCCGATTCCGATCCGAATATTGTTTGGGTCGGCACCGGCTCCGACGGCATCCGCAGCAACGTGATCATCGGCAAGGGGATGTACAAGTCCACCGACGCGGGGAAAACCTGGATTCACGCCGGCCTTCCGCGTGCCGGGCAGATCGGCGCGGTGCTGATTCATCCCGGCAATCCTGATGTGGTGCTGGTGGCGGCGGTGGGGAATCCCTTCGGGCCCAATCGCGACCGGGGCGTTTACCGGACCAGCGACGGCGGCAAGAACTGGCAGCAGGTGCTCTTTGTGTCCGACAGCACCGGCGCCGCCGACCTCGAGTTTGCGCCCGACGATCCTCAGACGGTCTACGCCACCATGTGGCGGGGCGAGCGGAAGCCGTGGACCATCATTTCCGGCGCGCGGGAGGGCGGGATCTACCGGTCCACCGACGGCGGGGTCAGCTGGGCCAAGCTGGGTGGCGGGCTACCGACCGGACTCTTTGGCAAGGCCGACCTGGCCGTCTCTCCGGCAGCGCCAAACCGGGTCTACGCCCTCATCGAGGCGCTGCCCGGGGAAGGCCTCTACCGTTCCGACGATCGGGGCACCACCTGGACGCTGCAAACCAGCTTTGCGCCGCTGCTGGACCGGCCCTTCTACTACACCAACGTGGATGCGGCACCCGACAACGCTGACGTGCTCTACGTCATGGCCACCGGGTTCTGGAAGTCGACCGACGCGGGAAAGACCTTTGCCTCGGCCCGGGCGCCCCACGGCGACTATCACGATCTCTGGATCAATCCCAAACGGCCCCAGCTGTCGGTCCAGTCCAACGACGGCGGCGCCAATGTCAGCCTCGACAACATGCGGACCTGGTCGACCCAGCTGAACCAGCCGACCGCCGAAATTTACCAGGTCAATGTCGATGACCAGACGCCCTATTGGCTCTATGGCGGGCAGCAGGACAACGGCACCGCCATCGCGGTGCCCAGCCTGCCGCCGGCGGCGTGGACCGCGGAATC
>JANNSC010000434.1:0-2388 GCA_031402135.1 Gemmatimonadales bacterium
TGCTGTATCGGAGCGGCGGGTACCTCAGCGATCTCCGGGTTTCCCCGGAGGGAGATCGGATCGCCTTCTTCGACCACTCAATCCGGTACGATGACCGCGGCTCGGTGGTGGTGGTTGATGCCGCCGGGCGGGCCACCACAATTGCCGCCGACCTCTGGGGGCTGGAGGGGCTGGCGTGGGACGCCGACGGGCGGTCGGTGCTCTTTTCCGGTGCAGACATCGGAGGTGACTATCAGGTGCATCGAGCCGGGACCGGCCGTGCCACACGGCTGGTGCTGCCCAGCCCGGGCACCCTGACGCTTCAGGATGTGGCGAGGGATGGCCGCTGGCTGGTAACCCGCGACGACCAGCCCTTGAGGATGCTGGTGCACCCGCCCGGTTCCGCCGGAATCCAGGACCGCTCGTGGCTCGACAACTCGCTCAACCCGATCATGTCCGCCGATGGCCAACTGGTGGTGTTCACCGACCAGTCGATCCTCGCCGGTCCACAATACGCCGTCACGGTGCGAAAGACCGATGGTACTCCAGTGGTGCGCCTGGGGGCGGGGAGTTCACTCGCGATATCCCGGGACCGGCGCTGGGTTCTCGGATTTCTGCCCACCGCTCCGCGGCAATATCTGTTGTTCCCCACCGGTGCCGGCGAGCCGCGCCGGCTGGTCTGGGCCGGTCTCGAGACCGTGACCTTTGTTGACTTTTTCCCGGACAGCCGCTCGCTCTTTGTCTGCGGGAACGAACCGGGTAAGGCAGCCCGGTGTTACCGGAGCCCCCTGGACGCTGCTTCGCTCCAGCCGGTGACCCCAGACAGTATCGATCGAGGACTGCTCCGGCCCGATGGCCTTGCGGTTCTGGTGGGCCGCAGCGATGGCCGGTGGGTCTATCCGCTCAGCGGGGGCGCTCCCCGAATGGTGCCCGGCCTCGACAGTGCACCGGTCGTGCGTTGGAGCCCCGATGGGGCGGCGCTCTGGGTTCGAAGCGGAGCCGCACTCAGCCCGCGGATCGACCGGATTGACGTGGCAACCGGCCGCCGAACCCCGCTCCTGACCATCGAGAAGCTTGCGGGTGTTCCGGTCTTCCGGATCAGCAGTATTACCCTGGCGGATGACCCGCGAGTGTACGCCTACTCCGCCTGGAGCTACAGCTCCCGGCTCTACACCGTTCGGGGGGTCCATTGAGCGACGCTGCCAACCGATGAAACGCCGCCGCTTCCTCCATCACGCCGCCGCCTTCGCCGCGGTGCCCATAACCCGCCTTACGCCGCGCCGGGCACCGCTCCACGCCAACGGAAACCGCCTCAACGGCTGGCTCACGGCCATGGACGCCATCGGCCGGACGCCGGGCGGCATCAACCGGGTGGCCTACTCCGATGCCGACCTCGCCGGACGAGCCTTTACCCTCGACCTTTTCCGCCAAGCGGGGCTCGCCCCCCGGATTGACGCCATCGGCAACATTGTTGGCCGGCTCGAAGGCACCGATTCGTCACTCCTGCCCATCGTGATCGGCTCCCACGTCGACTCGGTCACCGACGGCGGCAACTTCGACGGCGCGGTCGGCTCCTTCGGCGCCATCGAGGTGGCTCGATCGCTCCAGGAGCAGGGGGTGCGGCTTCGGCACCCGCTCGAGGTGGTGGTGTGGCAGAATGAAGAGGGTGGCATCGTCGGCAGCATGCTCGCCATCGGCGCCTTCCCGGACGCCAAACTCGACCAGGTGGCCCGCTCCGGCAAGACCATCCGCGAGGGCATCGGCATCGTCGGGGGCGACACCACCCGCTTGGGCGAGGCGGTTCGCCAGCCGGGAAGCATCGCCTGCTACATCGAGTTGCACATCGAGCAGGGTGGATTGCTGGAGCAGGCCGGCCTCCAGATCGGGGTGGTGCAGGGTATCGTGGGGCTCCGCGTGTTCGATGTTACCATCCTGGGTATGGCCAACCATGCCGGCGCCACGCCGATGGATCAGCGCCACGATGCCCTGCTCGCCGCCGCCAAATTTACCGTCGCGGTCAACGACGCCATCCGGGCCGAGCCGGGGCGTCAGGTGGCCACCGTGGGGCGGCTGGTCGCTTCGCCCAATACCGCCAACGTGATTCCCGGGCAGGTCGTGCTGACGGTGGATTTCCGCGACCTCGATCCCGGCACACTCGCTCGCTTCGCCGCCGCCTTCGAACAGCTGGGCGCCGACATCGGCAAGGCCAGTGGCACCACCTTTCAATTCAAGCCTGGGCTCAATAGCGAGCCAGCCCTGGCAGATCGGCGGGTTATGGACCTGATCGAGGGCAGCGCTGCCGGGCTCGGACTCACCCGGCAGCGGATGCAGAGCGGGGCAGGGCATGACGCCCAACACATGGCGCGGATCGCTCCGATGGGCATGATCTTCATCCCCAGCGTCGGCGGT
>JANNSC010000435.1:0-2175 GCA_031402135.1 Gemmatimonadales bacterium
CTGTCCCTGGACCGGCACCGTACCGGCGCTGCTGCCCGCTGAAGCTTCGATGGCGATTGCCAGAAGTGCCCGCGGCGTTACGATGGCGCGGAGCGTAAGACTGCCACGACCGTACTGAAAATCACCTCCAGCAGCGTCGAGGGTGGTCTCTACCCCAAACTGTACCGTGCGCGATAGCGGCTTGTTCCCGCGAAATGCCAGCGACGCCCCGAATTGATCGGCCGGCTGGGCGATCACATTCGGCCGGAACTGGTTGTGGCCATTGAACAGGTGCGGCAAGCTGAAGGCAGTCTCGACCTGCGCCGCTTTTTGCCGCTCACCATACACCCGCCAGCTCCACCAGCCGGTTTCGCTGTTGGCTCCGGTGAGCTCGACGCCGAGCGACCGGAAATAGTCTCCGTCATCCCGCTGGGCGATGATGCCCCAGACGCTGTTCACCACGCCAAACGGTTTGGTGTCGGGATTCACCGGGGCGAGCCGGCGGTAGCCGCCCAGACGGAAACGGCTGCGTTGACCACCGATACCGACGCCCACATCTCCGTTGGGAACCGCATCGGCAAAACCGATCCGGCCGAGGCCGTCGAACGTAACCCGCCCAGTCTGGTAGGAGCCTCGAATGCCGAGGGAGAGCGCCTCCACCCGGTTGTAGCGGGCGTTCTGCAGCAGCGCACCCACTCCACGGGGCAGCTCCACTCGGCTGATGAGTGGAGACTTGGGCAGCACACCGAAAGCGTCAGACAGGCCGCGCAGCTCTGACTCGGTGATCAGATCTCCCATTTGGAGGATTGGGGGTCCCAACTCCGGACTATTGAGCAGGGAGAGCGTGTCTGGGGGGATTACCACTGCAAGCGTCGTGTCCACTGGCCGTCCGAGCCGAGAACAGGCATCAAACGCCTTCTTGTCATCGACGGCCTCGGCGCGGTCCATGCATTCGCGTCGATCGGCGCGCACGGTTCGGCGGACCACCCGAACCGAGTCGAGATCCGGCGGGGTGGAGTCCCGTTCTCTCCGGCGGACCGTGCCGGCGGGGCGAAAAGTGCTGCCGGCCCGGGGCAGGGTCCCGCCTTGAACTTCGTAATTGGAGTAGACCCGCTCGAATTTGAGGGGCACCCCAAGCCAGGACCCCACATTGCCGACGGCATCGAGGGCGGCGTAGCGCAGCATCCACCAGCGGTCCTCGTAGAGAGCGTACTCCATGGTGATGAACTTGATTTCCCCCTTGGCGTTGACCCAGGAGGGGACGTCCTCCATGTCGTCGGGATCGCTGTCGCGGCGCAGCTCGTAGGGCCGGGCGGGGCGGAACACCGCGCGGACCAGGCCATAGCTGTCGGCATCGAACCAGAGCGCCCCCGACATCAGCTGCCACTCCGACCGCCGCGGGGTAACGGCGAGCTGGAGCAGGCGAATCTTTTTGCCCGACGCAAGGGTGATGACGGTGGTGTCTCCAATGGCAAAGCGATAGTCCTTTTCGCCGCCTTCTCGCAGCGGGTAGATGAAGCCTTCGCCATCGTCCCCGATCATGCCCAGGTAGTCCTGTGCCGGATTCACCACCAGCCATTTGACGGCGGCCTCGAGATCTCGAGGGACCGCTTCCTTCCGCATGGCCACCGGAATGCCTTGCCGGGCTCCGGTGACGGTGATGGTGCTCTGGCCGTCGCGCTTCCAGGAGATGTTGGCCGCAAGCTCCTGGTGGAAGAGCATCCGGTCGCGCGAGAGAGCCCGGATGCCGGCGCCCATGCGTTGGGTGACGCTGGCGGTGTAGGAAGTGACCAGCCGCTCGTTGCGTTCTCGGGCCGAACGGGCCCGGAACACGAGATTGGCGGTGGCGGAATCGGCGTAGCTGTCTGCTGGGATGCCGGCGGCAGGAGCCGGGGACTGGAGCAGGGCGAGCGACAGTAAAAAACTTTGCATGCGTGGGGTGACCTACGGGCGGAGCGGGGGGTTGGTTTCGAGCGGAAATGAGGTCCCTGAGGCGGGGCTCCGCGCGCTCCACCCCGGGGCTTTTCAGGTGGACTGGATAAAGGTTCCGTTGTTCAATTCGGAGATTGCCTGCTGCAGCTCTCGCTGGGTGTTCATCACGATCGGGCCGTACCACGCCACCGGTTCCTCGATCGGCTTGCCGGACACCAGAAGGAATCGAATGCCCTGCTCTCCGGCCTGGACCGTCACCGAATC
>JANNSC010000436.1:0-11392 GCA_031402135.1 Gemmatimonadales bacterium
TCTGGCCGGCCTTGTCCTCCCGGCGAAACTGTACCACCGCCCACGGCTCCCGGCCGCTGCGGGGGTCGGGAAGCCCGACCGGTTTCATCGGCCCGAAGCGGAGGGTTTCGGGCCCCCGCTTGGCCATTTCTTCGACCGGCAGGCACCCTTCGAAGTAGGGCACGGCGTCGAAGTCGTGGCCGTGGAATTGATCGGCAGCCCCTAACGCGGCAATGAAGGCATCATACTCCTCCTTCGACATCGGCGCATTGAGGTAGTCGTCCCCGTCGCCCTTTTCATAGCGGGAAAGGGCGTAGAGCGCCGAACGATCCAGCGAGTCGTCGCTCACAATGGGAGCAATGGCGTCGTAAAATGCCAACGCGCCGGTGCCCAGCCGCTCGGCAATCGCGGCGCTCAGCGCCTCGGAGGTGAGTGGGCCGGTGGCAACGATTCCTGGCGCCGGAAGGGCGGCCACTTCTCCCACTGCCACCGAAATGTTCGGGTGGGCCCGTAGCCGGGCGTCCACCCCCTCCGAGAAGACCTGCCGGTCCACCACCAGCGCCGAGCCGCCCGGCACCCGGGCGAGATCGGCGCACGGGAGCAGGAGGCTGCCGAGCATCCGGAGCTCGGCCTTGAGGAGCCCGTGCGCGTTGTGGAGTTCAACCGATTTGAATGAGTTGCTGCAGACCAGCTCGGCAAGGCAGCCGGTCTGGTGGGCCTCAGTGCCTTTGGCGGGCCGCATTTCGTGGAGGGTAACCCGCACCCCCCGATTGGCCAGCGCCCACGCCGCTTCGGAGCCGGCCAGGCCGCCGCCGATGATCGTCGCGCGGAGCTCAGCGGCCATTTACCACCCCGCCTCCTTTCGCGCCGCCCCCACAACCGCCTGCGCAACCGCCGAGGCGGATGCCGATCCATCCAGCTCCCCTGCGGCGCGGCGATACCACCCCTCTCGCTCCGCCAGCATGCGGCGAATCTGCGGGGTGGGGTCCTCACCAGAGAGGAGGGGGCGGCTGGTATCACCGGCCAGTCGGCCGGCAGCGACCTCCACCGGCACCTGCAAGTAAATCAAGAACGCTCCGCTGGCCGACTCCAGGTTACTCGGCTGGACAATCCAGCCGGCGCCGGGCGCAATCACGTGGGGTGGCGTGGCGAGGGCCCGGTCCATCGCGGCCCGCTCCATCTGGCGAAAGCGCGCCTCCCCTTGCGTCGCGAAAACCTCCGCGACCGCCATTCCGGCCGCGGAGACCACAAGTTCATCGAGGTCGGAAATGGCGGTATCGAGGATGCGGGCAACCTCACGCCCGACGGTGCTCTTGCCGGACCCGGGTAGTCCTACGAGAACGAGGTGCCGCTTCACTGCTCCGGCCCGGAGCCGCCGGTGCCGAGCTCGCTCCAGCGGCGGCCCAGGCTCGCGACGTATCCGTCGTAATTGCGGCGGAGCTCGACGAGGGAATCGCCTCCGAATTTCTCCAGCATCGCGTCCGCCAGCACCAGTGCCACCAGCGCCTCGGCGATGACGCCCATCGCCGGCACCGCGGTCACGTCGGAGCGCTCGCTCTGGGCATTGGCCGCAGCCCCGGTGGTGAGCTCCACCGTCTTGAGCGGGGACATCAGCGTGGAAATCGGTTTCATGGCCACTCGCACCACCAGCGGCTCACCAGTGGTCATCCCGCCCTCGAGGCCACCGGCGTTGTTGCTCAGGCGGCGGAATCCACCCTTCGGTCCAGCGAGGGGAGCTCCGGCAGCATCGGCTTCGATGGGATCGTGCACCTGGGAGCCGGGAACCCGAGCGGCGTGGAACCCCATACCGATTTCAACTCCCTTCACTGCGGGGATCGACATCAGCATCGTAGCCAACCGCCCGTCCAGCTTGCGATCCCAGCTGGTGTGACTGCCGAGACCGAGGACAACGCCCCGGGCCACCACCTCGACTTCACCGCCGAGGGTGTCGCCAACGTGCTTGGCCTCGTCGATGCGTTTGATGATCGCCGCCTCCACCGAGGGGTCCAACACCCTGACCTCGGAGCGGTCGGCGGCGGGGTTGAGCGGCACCAGCAGCCCCGAGGTGGGGCGGGTGGAAATGCCGCCGAGTGACACCACATGGCTCCCGATCTCGACCCCGAACTCCTCGAGGAGCCGGCGGGCCAGCGCGCCCGCTGCCACCCGGGCGGCCGTTTCCCTCGCGCTGGCCCGCTCGAGGATGTCCCGGGCGTCCAGCCGATCGTACTTGAGGACCCCAACCAGATCGGCGTGCCCAGGGCGGGGGCGGGTTACCCGTCGGCGGCGGAGGTCTCCCGGAGTGCCCTCGGCTGCCATGACATCTTCCCAATGGGCCCAGTCGAGGTTGGCAATCAGCATTGCCACCGGCGATCCCAGCGTTTCCCCCGCCCGCACCCCGGCCAGCCATTCGATGGTGTCGCGCTCGATCTTCATACGGGCGCCACGGCCGTATCCCTGCATCCGGCGGCCCAGTTGCTCGTTGACCTGTTCCGCCGCCACCGGCAAGCCCGCGGGCAACCCCTCGACGATAACGACGAGGGCCTTGCCGTGAGATTCGCCGGCGGTGGTAAAGCGGAGGTGCATCGCCAAAAGCTAATAGCCATCGGCCCTCCGTGGCCCTCAAACGCGCAACGGGCCCGGCTTTCGCCGGGCCCGTTGCTGCACTGGAAATCCAGGCTACTGCGGAACCGCGCTGCCCTCTCCGAGCACCCGTGGAGTCACCAGAATAATCAGATCCTTCCGGTTCTCCCGGGTGGTCGAGAAGCTGAACAGGCTGCCGATCAGGGGGAGGCTGGAGAGCAGCGGAATTCCCGACCGGCTCTTTTCAACCGTGGTAACCGTGAGCCCGCCGATGACCGCGGTTTCGCCGTCGGATACCAGCAGCTGATTCTTGGTTTCCTGCTTGGCGATGATGAATCCGAGATCGCCCGCCGCCAGGGTCTGGAGACTGGAGCGCTCGGTGGCGAGGTCGAGGGAGATCTGGCCGTCGTTGGTGACGTGCGGTGTCACCAGCAGCTTGATACCGGTTTCCCGGAATTGAACGGTGGCGCGCGCCGCCTGGCCTGCCGAGCTCGGACTATTCGCGTCAATGACCCGAACCGGGATGTCTTCACCGACCCGGATCGAAGCCTGTTTGTTGTCTTGCGTGGTGATGGTCGGCTCCGCCTGTACGTCGGAGAGATCCACCTGCTCCAGCGCCGACAGGAAGCTGGTGAGTGAGAATCCGCCGATCGCAGTGGAGAACATCAGATCGATCGCCGAGTTTCGAATGGTCGCATCGGCATTTCCGATCGCCGAGACCTGGTTGCCTCCGAGGTTGATCACGTTGATACCCGGATCGTAGGGCTGGCCGCCCTGAAGCGGATCGGGTCGCTGGATGATCTTATTGAAGAACTGGTCCCGGGTGCCGATGTCGTACTTGAAGCCGAGTTGCTCGAGGTCAGTCCGGTCCACGAAAATGATCTTGGCCTGAATCGAGACGCTCTTCGGCTTGAGGTCGAGCTGAGTAACGAAATTGACCATGGACTCGATGTTGCTTCTGGTGTCGGTCAGAATCATCGAGTTGGTGGCAGTGTCGGGATAGGCCGCGCCGCGCTTGCCCATCACGCTCTTCATGGCCCCGGCGAGCTCCGCGACCCGGGCGTAGTTGATCCGCACCAGCCGAGTTTCCAGCGGCTCGAGCGAATCGATTTCAGCGAAATTGGACGGCATGTCGACCCGCAGAATCCCTCCGGGCAGTTCCTGCGCCGAGAGCCCTTGGGAAGCAAGAATTCCGTAGAACGCCTCAGTCCACGGCTTGTCGATAATGGTGGCGGAGACGGTGCGCTTGATATCCTTGCCGAGGAGAATCGACTTCCCGCTCACCGCAATGAACCCGGCGATGACTTCTTCGATGCTGGCCGCGTTCCAGGTCACTGACATCCGGGGGATGCTTCCCCCCTGGGCCCGGCCCAGGCTGCGCGAAGGCGGTGCCGCGGCTGCCTCCTCCGCCACCGGGGCAGCCACCGACACCGCCGCCACAGCCACCGTTTCGATGGCGGCGCCATTCCAGGCCAGGAAGCCCTGCTCAGCGCCGAAGGAGACCCGGATTGCCTCCGCGGTCCGCTCGACCCGGTAGGGAACCAGCTGCTCGACGTCGAGCACCACCCGAACCACATCGGGCGTGTATTGGCTCAGCCGGACATTCGTGACGCCGGCCCGCTTGATGCCGTCGTAGGCCGACCGGTCGAAACCGGTTGCCAGGGTAGCGCCGGTGATATCGAGGACGATCCGATTGGGATCGCGCAGCGTGCGGTCGGTGACCTCGACCGCGCCCGCCACCTGAATCACCAGTTCAGCTTTGCCGGTTGTTGGCAGCAGACTGACGGCGCGGACCTCGCCATCCCGATTCGCCGAGGCATCGGCGCGGGGTGCGGCAAGAAGGAGTGCGCTCGCGAAGAGCGACAGGAAACGACGGTTCATGGGGTGTTACCCTCCTGCTTGCGGAGCGACAGAGTTTCCTGCCGAGTGGTCCCGTAGTCATCGATGGAAAACGTCACGTCCTTGAGGCGGATGTCGCTCACCCGCATCCGGCCCAGACGCTCGCCCTCGCGGACCGAGTAAATCTTGCCATTCAATCGATCCCGCAGCACCGCGACACTCGGTTGCGGCGGATTCAGGTAGTAGATCGAGGTCAGATCGAGGTCGGCCAGCTCCGGCCCGATATTTCCACCGTCGATGACCGAGGCGAATGGATCCCGGCTGCCACCGGAGTATGCGTAGGTTTCCCGGGCAATCGGAGTTCCCGGTGCGGGAATCGTCGATTCGTCGATCTTGGGAATCGGCCTCGCGGCCGCAGCTGGTGCCGCCGCAGCTGTCGGCTGGCCCTCCTCTTCAACGCCAGCGGCAGGGTCCACCGCGGCGGCGGGTGCATCCGCGGCCCCACCACCACAGCCGGCCAGCAGCGCCAGGAGATAGGCGGCGAATCCGAGCGTCTTAGTTCGCACGCGGCGCTCCTTCCGCGGGACCGGCGGACTTCACGTAGGTCTTCACGAAGAAGCGCGCCTCCAACATGGCCTTCGAGGTGTCTCCCAGCGCGCGAGCGGCGGTCGGATCGGCCCCAGCGAGCCGGACGTCGATCGGCACGATGATCCGCTTGAGGCCTGCCACGTCGGTGAGGAATTCGCCAATCTGATCGTAGTGTCCGATGGCGGACATCTGGTAGCGATGGGTGTCGAACGGCGCCGGGCCGGCTTCGACCGGCTGGGGGCCGAAGGAGGAGAGGTGCACCCCGCGAATCTTGGCGCGAATCGACATGGCGTCGATGAGTCCAGGTACCTCGTTCTGATCGGGCACCAGTTGCCGCAGCGTTTCCAGCGTCGCGCGGTACGCCTCGGTCTTCTTCTTGAGTTCCTCGACCGTGCCGGTGGCCAACTCCCGCTTCATGGTGTCGGTTTCCGCCGTGATGGCGACCAGCGAATCCGCCATGGACTTGGCCTGGTCCTGCTTGGCCCGAAGCCCGGAAATTCCGAAGGTGTTGAGGCCTTCTCCGGAGTACACGATGTACCCGAGCAGTACCGCAATGACGATCGCGGCGAGTGACTTGCCGCGTGGAGTATCGAGTAAAGCCATGGCTTATCTCTCCCCTGCCGCAGCGGCGGCAGGCTGAGCCGATTCGGGCGCCTGGCGGACATACTCCGCCTTGAGCGTGAACGCGGTGACCGCACGACCTCGCTCAATCACCGTCTGTGTCGTGACGACCGTGACATCCTTGAGCCACGGTGAGTCTTCCAATTGCCGCATGAAGCGGGTGAAGTTCTGGATATCCATGGCCCGCCCGACCATTTGCAGGGCAACCGTCGGTGGTGCAATGCCAGTGGTGTCGGTCGAGGCCGCCCCCGGAACGTTGGCCACTTCGACCAGCCAGACGTAGGGAGGAACTGCCCGGGTGACTTCGTCGAGAATATGGGGCCAGGTGTACCGGTCGCCATCGACGGAGCGAATCGTCGCGATCTGGGCGACGACCGAGTCTTTGGCCGCTTCGGCCCGCCGCTTTTCGATGCGGAACTGCTTGAAGCGCCGATTCTCGGCCCGGGCGGTGGCCAGCTGGCCATCCAGCGTGTTGATCCTGGAGGATGAACCGATGCCCACCCAGCCCAAAAAGCCGATCGTCGCCACCGCAACAATGACCGCGGCCATGGGCCACGGATCCTTGACGCGGTTGGGCAAACCCTTGAGCGCCGTGAGCCCGCCCGCGAACGAGGGACCCTTCGCGGCGCGCTTCGAACCCGGCTTGAGGTTGATCGTGATCATGGACGCCTTCGGTGCGTGAGGGCGGAGCTCAAGCCGCAGTACGGAGGGCCAGGCCCACCGGGAGCATCAGGAGCGGTGCCACTTCATCGATGTTCATGCCGTCAAATACCCCTGGACCCACCTGCAACCGCTTGATCGGATTGGCCAGTTCGACCGGCAGCCGAAGCCGATCCGAAAGGGTCTTGGTGAGTCCGGGAATTCGCGCGCCGCCGCCGGAGGTGTAGAGCCTCGAGAGCCCGGTGGAGGACCGCGCTGCAGTCTGGAGAAATGCCGCCGCCCGCTCAATACCAACCGCAAGTTCCTCACCACGGGATTGCAGAAACGGCGCCAGCACCTCGCTGATTTCGAATCCCTGGAGCAGCTTGTCGGCCGCCTCGGCGGAGAGCCCGCGTTCCCGCTGTAAATCCTCGCGGAATCTGCGAGTGCCCACCGGGAGGTCACGGGTTAACACCGGGATGCCGTCGTCGAGGATGTTCACGTTGGTCATTTCGTGCCCGATGTTCACCAGGCCGACGACCCCTTTCATCCCCTCCGGATAACTCAACTCGAACGCATTGTGGAGTGCAAAGGAGTCCACGTCGATTACCCCGGGGCCCACGCCAACCTCGGAAAGCAGCGCAATCTTGTTGTCGATCAGCTCCCGCTTGGCTGCGACCAGGAGGACCGTCATCTGGAGGCCTTCGCCTTCGGGATCGAGGATCTGGAAATCGAGTTCCACGTTGTCCATGTCAAACGGCACGTGCTGCTCGGCTTCCCAGCGGATGACCTCGCGAGCTTCCGATTCCTTCATCCGATCCATGGGAATTTTCTTGATGATCACGTCCCGGCCGCCCACCGCCGTCACCACCTGACGCGGCTTGAGCCCGGCAGACGCAAAGAGCCCCCGGATCGCATCGGCCACGATGCCAGGGTCCATCACTTCCCCTTCCACGATCGCATCGTCCACCAACGGGGCGAAGGCGACCTTGGTGAGGATCGGTTCCCCGGATCCGTGCTCCACGACGGCGAGCTTGATGAGCCCGCTACCGATATCAAGACCGACCGAAGTCTTCGTCCGGCTGAAAAATCCCATGTGGGGCCCGATTTTCCGAGAGGAGTTCGATTACGCTACAAGTCGCGCAATACTTTGTCAAGCTACTAACCTGCTTGAGGTAGCATCAAGCAAGTATTTCTGGCAACTTGACTTAGGTAGCTGAATCCAAGCCAGAGAAAAACCAGAACCCCCACCCAGCCTGTCCAGCATTGCACGCTAGGTAAGAGCAGGCGGGCAACGGCTGTGCCACTCGCCTTGCCCGCTGCGGTAATTCGTTGTGGGAAAAGACGTTAGACGGTGTCTGGCCCCCTCTCCACTGGACAGCCTCCGCACCGGTGACAGGCCGTTTCGCAACGATCCTCTCGCTCTGCGTCAAACGGAAGCCAACGTGGGGGGCCGACTTAGGGCAGGAGCCGCCAACCTCGAGGGTATGCTCGCGGCCGGACCGTCGAGTCCGGGCCGATCGAATCCACGGTCACCAGAAGTTCGGCGCGGACCGTGGCGACTGTCCGGCCAGCTGCATCGATCCGCTCACCCCGCCCAGTGATGGAGTAAACTCGGCCACCTAACGCGCGAAGCGTTGCCCGCCCCGACGCGGGCCCGGGCACGGTGAGCTGGGCAAGCAGTACCTCCCGGCCCGGGAGTATGGGTGTCTGCAGCGTGGGCCAGCCCCGGAGCGCCTCCGCGATGGCAGCCTCCGCCGCCCCTCGGGCCTGAACCTCAGCCACCGCCAGGATGCCGGCCAATCGCTCGGCCTGGCCCAGCGCGAGCCCGGTTGCGGAGATCACGCCAAGCGCCGCGAGTACCACAACGGCGACGAGAAGCGCCATCCCCTGCCGACTCACTGAACGTTTCGGAGCAAGATGGAGAGCTCGACACTATCCGCCCGAGCCGTACTCATTCGAGCAATGCCCACCCCGGCTGCCCGTTCGGTGAGCCCCTTGAAACTCGCCACCACAATTGCCGCCTCGGCTCCGGTACTGGCGGGAGCCCCGTCGCGCCGAAAGTACCCGAATGCGATCCGGGCGAACGGCCCGGCCAGCGGCTGGATTGCCTCTCCAGTTGCAATGAGGCGGGCCCCCACCCACCCGAGCCCGCCGGAGCCATAGCTTCGAATTTCGACGTGTTCGAATACCCGGAGAGGGCTTCCGGGACCGACGGCTGCGCCCCCCAGTGCAGCGGCAGGCACCGAGAGCATGAGGCCTGCACGTCCGTCGGGGCAACGGGCGCCGGTCGGGTCGCTTTGGAGCGCCGCCGCAATCCACCGGGGCGGATTGTCGAGAGTTCCGACCAGCAGGGTGTCCCTCCCCCCCACCGGAACTCGTAGCCCAGCCCACCAATCCTCCCCCGCCCGGACCACGACGCTCTCCGGCGCCACTGAGCAGACCGTGCCGGAGGCCCTGATGACCCTCGCGGTGAGTCGGTCGGTGGCGAGGCCGGCCAAGTCGGGAGCTGCGCTCGAATCCGATCCCAGCGGCTCCACCACTGCCCGAAGCGCTGCCGCGGAAACCCGGAGGGCGTGGGTCAACCCCATCCGCTCGGATCGCTCCCGGAGGCGAATAGCCGAAACGGCCAGGATGGACCACGAGAGCAGTGCGATCATTGCACTCAGGGTGAGGGCGATGATCAGCTCCGCCAGCCCCAATCCCCGCCGATTCATGAGCACGCCATCCGGGTGACCAGAGAGTCGGACCCGATTTGAATGACAAATTCGATGACGCCTCCGGCCTCCGACGCGCTCCACCTCTCGACAACGCCCGGCGCGGGCGAACGCCAACCGCCCACCGGAGCGGTGCACGCGGGGCGGGCGGCAAGAACCTCCTGGCGCAGCAGGTCCGCCCGAGACTGAAGCAGCATGGCGGCGCGGGCTTGGGCCCGTCCGTGCCCCGCCAGGGTGGTCGAGAGGCCCAAAGTACTGGCAAGCGCCAGCAGTCCCACCGTGACGATGATGGTGGCGAGCATGACTTCGAGGAGGGTGAATCCGGCGTTGGGAGTCTTCATGGGGCAAACTCTCACCCCAAGGCAGCAGACTCCATCATCAATTTCAAGCGGGATGCGGCGAATTCACCGCAATGATCAGGCGAGACCGTAGCGCCGGAGTTTGTAGAACAAGGTGCGGAGCGACACCTGGAGCAGCCGAGCCGCCTCGCGGCGAGTACCCTGGGTTGCCTGCAGGGCCCGGAGAATGGCCTCGCGCTCCACCGCTTCGACCTGCGGCTTGAGCGCATAGCCGCCCGCTGCGGCCACGATCCCAGGGTGGTCCATGGCGAGCACCGGGAAGTCGGAGCGATCGAGCTTGCCGGAAGGACTCAGCGTCGCGGCCCGCTCAACGATTTGCCGGAGTTCCCGGACGTTGCCGGGCCAGCTGTACGACTGGAGCCCCGCGAGCGCTTGGGGAGTAAGACTGATCGGCCGCCCGGTCCGGGAGGCCACCTGCTGGGCAAAGTGGGTCACCAATGCCGGAATGTCCTCCTGTCGCTCGCGCAGCGGCGGAATGGTGATCAGGATCCCCCGCAGCCGCTGCAAAAGATCCGCCTGGAAGCGCCCCTCACCCACGGCGTGGTCCACCGAAGTGCGCGAGGTAGCCATCAGCCGCACGTCACTCGAACTGGCCCGTTCGACTGGGCTGGTGCCGTTGCGTCCACCCAGCCGGGTCAACAGCTGATTCTGGCTTTCGTGAGAAAGCGCCACCACTTCCTCGAGGAGCAGCGTGCCCCGGTTGGCCGATCTCCACAGTGATTGCGGATCGGCTGGCAGAGGCGTCGGCGCCTCCGGAGCGAGCCCATTCCGCCCGTTGGCGGGAGAAAAGAGATCGGGCGCGGCGTCACAGTCGACCGCCACGAATGCACCGTCGCCTCGGCGACTGAAGCGGTGCATCGCTTGGGCGAGGAGCGCCTTGCCGGTGCCTTTCTCTCCGGTGATCAGCACCGCGCCATCAGCCGCGGCAGCGCGGGCGGCGAGCTCCAAGAGCCCGCGCATCTTGGGATCTTCGGCAATGACCAGGGGCTCCAGGCCCCTGGCGCCGAGGGTGGCGCGAAGCCGGGCAACTTCCTGCCGGAGGCGTTCACGTTCCTCGGCTTGTCGGAGAGCCAACAAGAGTTCGTCGGGGACCGGCGGTTTCCGGATGAAGGCGTCGGCGCCCTCGCGAAGGGCGATCGCGGCAAGCGGCGCGGTCATCGCGCCACCAGTCACCACGATCATCCCGACTCCACCGCCGCTGCGATACCGGCGCAGGAAGCCGAGCACGGCCGACTCTCCCGAATCGAGATCGAGCAGCAGCCCCTCGACCCCGCTGGCCTGGGCTTCGACCAGAACGGCATCGAGGTCGCGTCGGAAGCGCACTTCGTAGCCGGCCTCCTCGAGGGTGGTGCCGACCATGCCCCGGAGGGAGTCATCAGTATCGAGGACGAGGATGCGCATGAGGGGCTGGCCGGGTAGCGAAGGATCCGCTACAGACAGGCGATTTGTCCTTCGACTGTGGCCGGGGCGGATGGAGCCACCGGACCGGCAAACAAGGCGCAGGTCACTGGAGAGTTGGCGTGGGTCGCGGCGGCGGACCAACCGGCCCCGGTTGCGATGCCAACGGTGATAGTCACCCCAACCGACGGATTATAGACCATCGCGGTAGTGGGAAAGGTCCCGCCGTAGTACGCCGCGTTGTCGTTCCAGTAGGCTTCCTGCGCCGTGGCGAGATTGCGCAGATCACCCTTCAACGTTGCGGTGTAAGCCTTCTCTTTGGTCGAGGAGAACTTCGGAACCGCAATGGCGGCGAGCAGCCCGATGATAACCACCACGATCAGGAGTTCGATCAGCGTAAAACCGTCATTGCGACGCCGCATTGTTTCGACACTCCTTTCCGTCCCGAAGTTGGACTGCAGGGTGCGAACCGGGGGGCGACAGCCAAGCTTTGCCATCGCCCCCCGGAGGCACCGAGTGCTGATTGTGCGTTACGAGCAGACGATCACGCCGTCTACGGTCGAGGTCGAGCCCGCGCCAACGACTACCGTGCAGGTCTTGATGCCGGTCGAAATCGTCGGGTTGCTGAACGTCGCGGTGAAGCCGTTCGACACGCCCGCCGCGGAACCGGTG
>JANNSC010000437.1:0-2088 GCA_031402135.1 Gemmatimonadales bacterium
GGTTCCAGTAGGCCTCGTTGTGCCGAGCCCGATGGCCGGAACGGCCCGCGTTGGACACCTCGTAGTGCTCGAACCCGGCGGCCTCGAGCCGATAGTGCGCCGCAAGGTATTCCGCCGCCGCGCGATCGTCCTCGGCCGGCACGCTCTCTCCTCGTGCCGTCCACTTGCCCAGCGGCGTGGCAGACTCGACGGTCAATCCGTAGAGACTCAGATGGGTGGGTTCGAGGGCCAGCGCGCGGTCCACGTCGGCGGTCCAATCCCGCTGCAACGCCGCGGGAAGGGCGTAGATCAAATCGAGGGAAAGATCCTGCACCCCTTCTCCGCGGAGCACTTCCACCGCCAGAGCGATCTGGCCGGCGTCGTGGGTTCGGTGCATCCACTGGAGCACTTGGGGCTGAAACGACTGGGAGCCCAGCGACACCCGATTGACCCCGGCGGCCACCCACGCCGCGGCGCGGGCCCGGTCCACATCATCGGGATTTGCCTCGAGGGTGATTTCCGCATCGGGCGCCACGGCCCGGTCGCCCCGGAATCGCTGCAGCATCTCGGTGACGGCAGTGGGATCGAGTCGAGACGGCGTGCCGCCGCCGAAGTACACGGTGTCGAGCACCGGCGATTCGGCCCACGCCGGATGGCCCAGCCAGCCGGCCCACTCCCGCTCGATGGCCCGGGCAAATCCGGCGGACGGCACGGCGCGGCGAACCGCAATGGCAAAGTCGCAGTAGCTGCAGCGTCGAGCGCAGAAGGGAACATGAACGTAGAGGTGCACCCCCCAAATATCACCCGAACAGCGCCGGGGTGACCAACCGGTACAGCCCGCCCCGTTCCAGCCGCACCCTTCCCGACAATTCCAGCGATGACAGCGCATCAAGCGCCGCGCCCACCGGGGCGCCGGAGGCATCCACCAGTTCCTCGACTCGGCGGGGCCCGGTCCACAGCGCGTTGACGATCCTTCCCGCAACCGGCGGTAGCCCGCCCGCCTCTGCCGTCCCGCGGGCCCCCTCCAGGTTCGGCACCTCGGGGAAATACCCCAGCAGATCGGCCAGTTCCAGCAGCGGCGCGGCGCCATCCCGGATCAGCCGGTTGGTTCCCGCCGACACCGGGGAGGTGATCGGCCCGGGAACCGCCAGCACGTCCCGCCCCTGCTCCAGGGCGCAGGCCACCGTTTGCAGCGCTCCCGAGGCCACCGCCGCCTCGATCACCACCACGATGCGAGCCAAGCCGCTGATCAGTCGGTTCCGCCGCGGGAAACTCCCGGCGTGGGGCCGTTCCCCGGGCGGAAATTCGCTGAGCAGGAGCCCCGCTTCCCGCATTCGCCCGTAGAGCAGCCGGTTGGCCGCGGGATACACCACACCGAGTCCGTTACCTAACACGCCCATGCTCGGCCCGCCGGCGTCCAGTGCACCGGCGTGGGCCACCGCGTCGAGCCCGCGCGCCATTCCGCTCACCACCGCAATCCCCCGTTCCGCCGCGGCCCGCGCTACCGCTCGGCAGACTTCCCCCCCGTAGGACGAATGATCCCGGCTGCCCACGATGGCAACGGCGGGACGCTCCAGCAACTCGAGATTGCCCAGCCCAAAGAGGCAGGTGGGTGGGTCGGGGATTTCCGCCAGCCTTTCGGGGAAGCGCCGATCGCCCGGCAGCAACAGGTGCCCGCCCAACGTTTCCAGTTGGCCCATCACCCGGCCGCCGGAGCGCCGGTCCACCCTTCCGATTGCCGTCGCCGCGGCGGCCCCAAAACCCGGGACGGCGCATATACGCTCGAACGGCGCCAGAAGGGCGCCGTTCGGGGTATCGAATTCTGCCAGGAGGGATCGCAGGCGGGCTGCGCCGATCCCGGGAATCAGCGCGAGGGTCAGATACCCGTCGCGCTCCTCGCCGAGCCACTCAGGCATCGCCATCCCCCTCATGCGGGGCACCGAACTCATCGACGATGGCATCCTCGGCGCGGGCCGCAACCACCAAGGCCCAGAGCGTCGAGTTGAAATCGTCGAGCCCGATTCGAGCCGCGCTGGAAATCACCCCCGTGGTGCGAGCCTCGGGCGTGTTCAGGGTCGGTAGCGGGTCGTCGGTAGGGATCAGATCTCG
>JANNSC010000438.1:0-5403 GCA_031402135.1 Gemmatimonadales bacterium
GCCACCTTGTAATGCAGTCCCCGCGCCGCCAGCTCGGCCTCAAGGGTTTCCAAAAAATCAAGGTGGATCACCACCGGCAACCCCAGCGCAGTGAGATCGATGTCAATCACCGAGACTTCCTGCAGCCCAACCAAATGAGGCCGCTCCCGGTCAATGACCCGGGCAAACGCCTTGGCCCGGGCCGGGTAGTCGGTCACGGTCAAGGTCTCGATTGCGCCGAGCAGGGCAGGAATGTCGTCGCTGAGATCCGAGGTCGCCAGCGCCCCAATCACCGCGTCGACGTCGGCGCCGACATACATGTTCTGGCTCATGACCGATACTCGACCCCCGTCATCGCGTTGCAGCGCTCCCCGCGATAGCGCGGGCGCTGGGGTCGGCACGGTGGGTTCGGTGAGGCGGGAATCGGAACAGGCGACGGCACAGCCGAGCAGCAGCACCAATGGGACGGAGCAGTTCATGGCAAGGCTCCTGCGAGGGAGTGGAGGATGGTTCGGCTCGCAGGAACACTCGGTGCAGCGGGTCAAGCGCCAATCAAGCGACGGGGACGCCCCGGCGGGTTGTCGATGGGCCCTGCAGGATTTGAACCTGCGACCGACGGATTATGAGTCCGCTGCTCTAACCAGCTGAGCTAAGGGCCCGAATCTCCCTTGCAAACTACAGCCGCTCCCAAGGCTGGTATAGGCCCGGCGTGCCGTTAGTTTCCCCGCCAGTGCGCGCCCTCGTCCTTTCCCACGCCTACCTCGATCCCGCCAATCGCGGATAACTTCGCGCCCTCGTCGGCCAGGGAGTAAGCCTGGCAGCCGCCATCCCCGGCGGCTCCACGGGGGAGGACGGTGGCGTCCGGCTGGTCCCGATTCCCGTACGAGGAAGCGTCACCGACCCGGGAACGCTGGTCTGGGATCGCGGTGCCCTGAAAAAACTCCTCCACGATTTCCGCCCCGACGTCGTCCAGATCGAGGAAGAACCCGGCACCCAGGCCTCGGCTGCCACCAGCGCTGCCGCCGCCCGGCTCGGCATCCCGGTGGTGCTCTTTTCCTGGGAGAGCCTCCCCCGCCGCCGAGGTTTCTGGGAACGCCGCCGCGCCACCGCCAGCTTCAAGGCGGCGCGCGCGGCCATTGGCGGCAACAGCCTTGCCGCAACGTTGCTTCACACCGAGAAGCCCGCCATTCCGGTGATCGCCCTGGCCCAGCTCGGGATCGCGCCGCCGCCGCCGCTCCTGCGTCCGGCCCACCCGCGCCTCGCCATCGGGTACGTCGGCCGCCTGCTTTCCCACCGCGGCGTGGATGATCTGCTCCGGGCCTGCGCCACCATCATGGGCCCGTGGTCACTCACCGTTGCCGGGACCGGCCCCGAACAGGAGTCCCTCGAGTCGCTCGCCCAGCGGCTCGGCCTCGCCTCGCGCACCCGCTGGCTCGGCGGCATTGGCCGGTCCGAGATCGGGGCGCTCTGGACCGAACTCGATTGCCTGGTATTCCCCTCCCGGCCCACCCCAACATGGACTGAGCGCTGGTCCCCGGTGCTCATCGATGCCATGGCGCACGGCGTTGTCCCCATCGTAACCGAAGGGGGCGGACTCACCGCGGTGGTCCAGGGAACCGGCGTGGTGGTGGGAACCGTCGAAGCGCTGGGAGAGGCGTTGCAATCGCTCCTGGCCTTCCCCGAGGAGCGCCGCCAGCGGGGTGCGGCGGCACGCCAGCGGATCCTGGAGAACTACGTCGATACCGCGCTGGCCAACAGGACGCTGGCGCTCTGGCGGCAGATTCTGGGACGCTAGACCGGCGTCAATATTCCAGCGGCAGCGCCACCCGTCGGCCATCTCGAGCCGACAAATAGGTGGCCATCAGCAGTTCCAGCGAATGCAACCCTTCGCGACCGTCGGTATCGGGCAGCGCCCTGCCCCGGAGCGTGTCAACCACATTCTGGTAAAATCGGGGGTGCCCATGCCCGTACACCGAGGTGGTTTCGTAACTGGCCTGCGCCACCAACTCGTCCATCGGGTCGGTGGTGGCGAACTTCCAGTGCTCGATGGTGTTTACCGCCATCCCGCCCACTCGCACCGAACCGGTTTCGCCCAGCACCGTGATCGATCCCTCGAGATTCTTGGGATACGCCAGCATCGTCACATTGAGCGATCCCAGCGTACCGGCCCGCCAGCGCAGTGCCAGCACCCCGCTGTCCTCCACCTCGATGGCGCGCGCCAGCGTCGCGGTATAGGCCTGCACGCTTTCCACCGGCCCGATCAGCCAGTCCAGCATGTCCACATAGTGGCTGGCCTGGTTCATGAACGCACCGCCGTCGAACTCCCAGGTGCCCCGCCACGCGGCACTATCATAGTAGGACTGCGGCCGGCTCCAGAAGACGTTCACCACCACCAGGTAAATCTTCCCGAACCGCCCGGCGGTAACCGCGCGCTTGAGCAGCTGCAGCGTCGGGTTGTTCCGGTTCTGCTTGACCACGAAGAGATGCACACCCGCCTCATCGCACCCCTGCACCATCGCCTTGCCGTCCTGCCACCGGGTCGCCATCGGCTTCTCGGTCATCACATGCCGCCCCGCCGCCGCCACGTCCAGCGTCATGCTGGCGTGTAACCCGCTTGGGCTGGCCAGGATCACCAGGTCGGCGTCGCAGCCGGCCAGCAATGCGCTGAGCGAGGGAAATCCCCGGGCACCGGTCCTGGCGGTGGCCCGGGCCAGCGCCGCTGGGTCGATGTCCGCCACGCCGATCAGCGAAAGGTCGGCGGCGTGGGCTTCGATGGCCTCGAAGTGATTGGCGGAAATGCGGCCGCAACCCACCACGGCGCAGCGGATTTTTCGGCCGGTGACCGGCCGCGGCCGGACCAAGACCGCGGCCGGCTCCCTCACGCTGCGCCGTTTGTTCCGGACAGCTTCCTGGCCTGCCAGCTTTCCATCCGCACCGTGAGCACCACCCCTTCCGGGGTATGCTCCCGGCTCAGGACCTCTCCCGCCCGATACACCGCCGCCAACCGGGCCCCGTCTCCCTCCGGCACCACCACGCGAAGCGTCGGCCGGCCCAGCCGCACCCGTTCCCTGAGCGCCGCCTTGATCGCATCCACGCCGTCGGTTTGCATCGTGGTGGCAAACACCGCGTCCGGAGTGAGGCCTCGAATCCGGCTGGCAAACGCCGTCGGGTCGGGCAACAGGTCGATCTTGTTGTACACCAGCAACACCGGCCGGTCCGCCATCTCCAGTTCGCCCAGCACCTGTTCGACCACCTCCACCTGTTCTTCCCACTCCGGGTGACCGGCGTCCACCACATGGACCAGCAAATCGGCTTCCCGGGATTCCTCCAGGGTGGCCCGGAAGCTGGCCACCAGATGGTGGGGCAGTTTGCGGATGAACCCGACGGTGTCAGTCACTCGGATCCGGAGGCCTTCGCCGATGTCCACTTCGCGGGTCAAGGTGTCCAGGGTGGCAAAGAGCCGGTCTTCGACGATGATATCATGATCGCCGGTAAGCGCCCGCAGCACGCTCGACTTGCCGGCGTTGGTGTACCCCACCAGCGCCGCATGCAGCAGCTTCTGGTGGCCGCCCCGAATCGTCTCCCGATGCCGAGCCACATCCCGCAGCTTGCCACGATGGTGCTGGATTTTTTGCCGAATCATCCGGCGGTCGGTTTCCAGCTGGGTTTCTCCGGGGCCCCGCAAGCCGATACCGCCGCGGATCCGGGAAAGGTGGGTCCACATCCGGGTCAGCCGCGGCAGCAGATACTCCAATTGGGCCAGCTCCACCTGCAGCTTGGCCTCCGCGGTGCGCGCCCGGGTCGAAAAAATGTCCAGAATGACTTCGGCGCGGTCCATGACCCGCACCCCCAGCTCCCGCTCCAGATTGACGCCCTGGACCGGGGAAAGCTCATCGTCGAAAATTGCCAGCGTGGCACCCACCTCGGTGATCAATGCCTTCAGTTCCTCGACCTTGCCTTCACCAAGGAGCGTGGCTGGGCTGGGCGACTGCACCTGCTGGGTAAGCCGCCCCAGCACCACCGCGCCCGCCGTATCCACCAGCCGGGCCAGTTCGTCGAGATGTTCCTGGACCTGACTCGTTTCCCGGGATCCCTTGCGGGTTACCGCAACCAGCACGGCTCGCTCGGCCGGCGGCTGCACGTTGATCAGCTCTCGAATGGTGCGCCTCGTTGGATCAGGGTAACGGGAGAAAGATAATCTTGCCGCCTCACTCCTCCGCCTTCCGCCGCCACCACGCCAGCCGCTCCGCCACCTTCTTCTCGTACCCCAGCCCACCCGGGGTGTACAACTCTCGGCCCTGGAGCACTTCCGGGAGATACGCCTGCACCGCAAAATGCCCCGGAAAATCGTGAGGGTATTGGTACGCCGCGCCGTATCCCAGATCCTCCATGAGCTTGGTCGGCGCGTTCCGGAGGTGCACCGGGACCGGCTCCGCCGGCGTCGCTCGGGCCAGTTCGAGCGCTGCCCGGAGCGCCATGACCACGCTGTTCGATTTCGGAGCCGTCGCCAGGTAAATCGTCATCTCGGCGAGCGGGAGATATCCTTCCGGCGCGCCCAGCTGCCGGTACGCCTCCCGCGCCGCCACCGCCAAGGGAAGTGCCTGGGGGTCGGCCAGCCCAATGTCCTCCGCCGCCATCGCAATCGCCCGGCGAAACAGCAGCAGCGGGTCCTCGCCTCCCTCCAGCATCCGTGCCATCCAGTACAATGCACCGCTGGGGTCACTTCCCCGGAGAGACTTGTGATACGCCGAGAGCAGGTTGAAATGCTCCTCCCCCGATTGATCGTAGCGCGGCACCCGCCGGGCAAACGCTTCGGCCATGATCGCCAAAGTCACCCGGCCCCCCTGCCCCACCGAGTGCGCCGCCGCCTCGATGGCAGTCAGCCCTCGCCGGGCATCGCCGTCGCACTGCAAGGCCAGCCACTCGATCGCCTCCGAGTCCATCACCAGCGCCATGCCGCCGAGTCCGCGCTCGGAATCCGTCAGCGCCGCCGCCACCACCTTTGCCAGATCGACCGGGGTGAGCGGCTGCAGCACGAACACCTGGCAGCGCGACAGCAGCGCCGCATTGAGACTGAATGACGGATTCTCGGTGGTCGCCCCGATCAGGGTGACGGTGCCCCGCTCCACGTGGGGCAGGAAGGCGTCCTGCTGAGCCCGGTTGAATCGGTGAATTTCGTCGCAGAAAAGAATAGTGCCCCGGCCCAGCCGGCGGCGCTCCTCCGCTTCCTTGATGATTTCCCGAACCCGCTGCACCCCCTCGGTCACCGCGCTGAAGCCAATGAACGCCCGGCCGGTGTGCCGGGAAATCAGATGGGCCAGCGAGGTCTTCCCGGTGCCGGGAGGGCCCCAGAGAATCGAGCTGCCCAGGTCGCCCCGGCGGAGGGCATCACCCAGCGCCCGCCCCGGCTCCAGCAACTGCTGC
>JANNSC010000439.1:0-18754 GCA_031402135.1 Gemmatimonadales bacterium
CCCGACGCCGGCTGGTTCGGGTATGCCAACCTGACCTCCAATCAGTATTCCCCCGGTCTCAACACCGATTTCTGGCTCCTTGGCCTGCAGATTCTTGGCATTGCCTCAGTGGCCGCGGCCATCAACTTCTTTGTCACCATCGTAAACCTCCGGGCGCCGGGCATGAAAATGCTCCGGATGCCGATGTTCGTCTGGATGAGCTTCATCACTCAAATGCTGCTGCTGCTGGCCTTCCCGGTCATCACCATCGCACTGGTCTATCTCATGATGGACCGGCATTTCGGGACCCACTTCTTCCTCCCCGAGGGCGGCGGCGACCCGGTGCTCTGGCAGCACCTCTTCTGGATCTTCGGACACCCCGAGGTCTACATTCTGATCCTGCCGTCATTCGGGATCGTAACGGAAATTCTTCCGGTCTTTTCGCGGAAGCCGCTCTTCGGTTACAGCGCCATGGTCTTCTCGGGTGCGTTCATCGCCTTCCTCGGCTTTGGGGTGTGGAGCCATCACATGTTCTCCACCGGGATGGGGCCGTTCGCTGACTCCTTCTTCGCGCTGAGCACCATGCTCATCGCGGTACCCACCGGGGTAAAGATCTTCAACTGGATTGGCACCATCTGGGGTGGTTCGCTCCAGATGAGAACGCCGATGTACTTTGCCCTTGGCATGGTGGCCCAGTTCATCGTCGGGGGTCTCTCCGGTGTGATGCACTCCTCGCCCCCAGCCGACTTGCAGCAGACCGACACCTACTTCGTGGTGGCGCACTTCCACTACGTGCTGTTCGGAGGGAGCATTTTCGGGCTGACCGCCGGGGCCTACTATTGGTTTCCCAAGATGTTCGGGCGGATGCTGGATGAGGGAATGGGCAAGCTGCATTTCTGGATGATGTTCCTGGGCTTCAACATCACCTTCTTCCCGATGCACTTCCTGGGGCTCAACGGGATGCCGCGCCGGGTATACACCTATCCCGCCGGGCTCAACTTTGAATTCTGGAACCAGGTGCAGACGTGGGGCTCGATGCTCCTGGGCGCGTCGTTCCTGGTGTTCATTTACAACCTCTGGCGCGCCTCCCGGAAGCCGGCCAACGCTCCGGCGGATCCGTGGCGTGGTGCCACCCTGGAGTGGATGATCCCTTCTCCACCACAGCACTTCAACTTTGGTGAGGTGCCCGCCGTGCACAGCTCGATGCCGGCTTGGGACAACCGGCGGGCGCACGGTGGGTCGGTGCCCGAGCCGCAGCAGGTGGACGGCAGCGCCATTCACATGCCCCGTCCGTCCTATTGGCCAGTCGTCACCGCCATCGGGCTCCTGCTGGTCTTTGTTGGCATCCTGTTCACCCATGCGTGGCCCCAGTGGTACGCGATCAGCGTTTCGGGCGCGGCCATTCTCATTTACGGCATCTACCGCTGGGCCTTCGAGCCGGCGTTTTAAGGAGAGACGACACCGTGTCTGAGGCCGCCGCACACGCCATGGAGCACACCACAACCACCGGTATCGACAGCCGAAAGGTGGCCATCTGGACCCTGATCGGCTCGGAATGCCTCCTCTTTGCTTCGCTGATTTCGACCTACCTGGTGTACAAGGGGAAAAGCCTGGTCGGGCCGCTGCCCCATACGGAATCGCAGTGCATGCTGCACGGAAAAATGCAGACCTGCGAACAAATCTTCGAGATTCCGCTGGTCACGTTCGGCACCGCCATCCTGCTCTTCAGTTCGTTCTTCGTGGTGATGGCGCTTAACGGGGCCCAGAGCGGCAACCGCAAGAAGCTCATCAGCTGGCTGGCGCTGACGGTGCTGTGCGGGCTCTTCTTCATCGGCATGCAGGTGTACGAGTTTCAGCATTTCTATCACAAGGGGCTGGGGTATAGCACCAACCTCTTTTCCGGCACTTTCTACACCTTGACCGGCTTTCACGGCAGCCACGTTACTGCCGGGGTGATCTGGCTCTCCACGCTCCTGGTGCTGGCCATCAAGGGCAAGATCCCCCCGGCCAAGGCGCTCAACCTCGAAATTGCGGCGCTCTATTGGCACTTCGTGGACGTGGTGTGGATCGTGATCTTCCCCGTTGTCTACCTGATGAGGTAGCCGCATGGACGCCCAGACCACCGCCCACGCTGGCGCACACTCCCACCCCAGCCCGGCCCTGTACCTCAAGGTTGCGCTGATCCTCTTCGTGCTCACTGCCCTCGAGGTTGCCGCCTACGAAGCCGGCCGGGGTGGGATGGGCCCGGGATTTCAGGAGATTTTCGGCCCGATTGTCGTGCTCCTGCTGCTGGTGCTCTCGGCGGCCAAATTTGCCCTGGTGGCAATGTTCTACATGCACCTGAAGCAAGACTCCAAGTTGCTCTCCAATCTTTTCGTCTGGCCCATCCTCCTTGCCGCCTCCGTCATCGGCGCGCTCATCGTACTCCTCAACTACTGGCGCGTCGTGGGAGCCAAGTAACAGCCGGTCAACTCGGGAGGCCGACGGCGTCTCTCTCCTGAATCCCTGATGCTCCTTTTTCACGAACAGCTCCCCGCCACCACCCCGTTCACCGTCGAGTGGTCCATCCACCCGTCAGTGGTCATTGGTGTGGTGCTGCTGGGGGCGCTCTACCTGTACGGGATTGGCCCGGCCCGAAAGCGCCACGACCTGGGGCCCGCGCCGGAGTGGTGGCGCCCAGTCTGCTTTTTTGGCGGCCTCCTTGTCAGCCTCCTGTCGCTCAACGGGCCGATGCACGACTTGAGCGACTATTACCTCTTCTGGGTCCACATGGCTCAGCACCTGCTACTCACCATGGTGCTGCCGCCACTCCTCCTGGCCGGGACGCCGGGTTGGCTGCTGGAGCCGTTGCTCCGCCACCCCGCGGTGCGGTCGGTTGCCAGGCTGATGGTGAATCCTCTGGTGGCGGGAGTGTTCTTCAGCGGAACCCTGCTGGCCTGGCACGCCCAGGGTCCCTACGACCTGATGATGCGGAACCACGACGTGCACGTCTTCACCCATGTGCTGTTCATGGTGGCGGCGGTGATTCTCTGGTGGCCGGTGATGAGCCCCTCCTCCGTCTTGCCAAGGCTCGCGCCGGGCCGGGCCATGCTCTACCTGTTCCTGGTGCAGATTCCGATGCAGATTCTCGGCGCCATCGTCACCTTTGCCGATGCGCCGCTCTACACCTGGTACGCTGCCGCGCCGAGGACGTGGGGGCTCTCACCTCTCGACGATCAGAAGATCGGCGGGCTGCTGATGTGGGTGATTGGCAATTTATGGATCTGGGGGGCGATGAGTGTGCTGTTCTTCAAGTGGGCCAAGACAGAGCGGTGAGCCATGAGAGGGACCCTCTCACCGCTCACTGCTCCCTCCTCACGACTCACCCTTCAGCGCTCATTGCCCCGAACCCATAAAGAGCATCTTGTTTGGCGTTCCGGTTGCGCCCCCCTTTTTGCCCCGCCCACTGGTCTTGAGCGTGATGGTGTTGAGGGTAGCCTGGCCCAACAGAAAACTAGCCACCACGCCGGTTGAGGCACCTGGATTGGTGCTCAAGTACCGGGCCGCTGCGCCCGCCACATGCGGCGAGGCCATCGACGTCCCGCTGATGGTGTTGGTGGCGGTGGAGTTTGAGATCCACGCCGAAGTGATGGAGGAGCCTGGCGCCAGGACGTCCACGCAGGTTCCGGTGTTCGAGTAGGATGCTTCTGCATCGGTACTGGTGGTAGCGCCCACCGTCAGGGCTGTGGCCGTGCTCGATGGGCTGTAGTTGCAGGCGTTGGCGTTGCTGTTTCCCGCCGCCACCGCGTAGGTTACCCCGTCAGCGATAGAGGCGGTCACCGCCGCGTTGAGGGCTGAGCTGAATCCGCCTCCCAGGCTCATGTTGGCAACCGCGGGAGCTCCGGGCTGGTGATCCGACGTGACCCAATTGATACCGGCAATCACTCCCGAGTTGGAGCCGCTGCCGGAGCAATTGAGCACCCGGACTGCGACCAGATTCACTCCCTTCGCTACGCCGTACATTGTACCGCCCACCGTCCCCGCCACGTGGGTGCCGTGCCCGTTGCAGTCGTCCGCATCGCCGCCGTCCACCGCGTCGAACCCGCTGCTGGCCCGCCCGCCGAATTCATTGTGCCCGATCAGGATGCCGGTGTCGATGATGTACGCGGTGACTCCGGCGCCCATCGAGATGTAATTGTAGGTCGTACTGAGCGGCGTATCCGCCTGGTCAATTCGGTCCAGCCCCCAGGTGGCTCCGCTCTGCGTTTCGTCGGCAGTCATCACCTGATCCTGCTCCACATACGCTACCGTGGGGTCTCCCCGGAACCGGCCCGCTGCCGCCGCCGACATTCGCCCGGCGAACCCCTTGAGCGCCCGTCCGTAGGCGTGGCGCACCGTGGCGCCGTGAATCGCCGCCAATCTGCGGGCATGGCCTGGGCTGTCGCTGATGTTGTCCTTGAACACCACGATGTACTGATCCGGGATGAGATCACCCAGCTGGGGGCTGGCCTGGATCGCGAAGGATGGCGTTATCAAGTCGGACGGGGCACTCGGAGTGTCTTGGGAACACGCCGCCAGCGTGGCGGTGCCGAGTACCAGCGAGAACGTCAATTTGCGATGCATCGGGCTACCTCGATCCAGGGTGAATACGGGAGCTGGGTGGTGCTGAACAAAGAAACCGCACGGCTCACGCCGCCGTGAACCGCGACAGAAACCGCGACAGAAACCGAGCTAGCTACGAAACACCCACTCGGCTGGTCAAGCGATGCGCTGGCGCCACACCAGGCCACCACCTGCAGTGACGATAGGAGTGCCAAGTGCCAGCATCCGACTGGCCAAGGTACCCCCTCACCCGGAGGGCACCTGCTTGGTGTGGTGTCTGAGGTGCACCTCGGCAAAGCGAAGCCCCTGAGCCATCGTCAATCGGCCGAAGAAGGGATGGGTGACCCGCCCCTTCCGGTCCGCCAAACGGCTGCCGATTTCCCGCTCGAAATCCGCCGCCCGGCTCTGGAACCGTGCCAGCGCAGCGGTGCGATCGGGATTGGCGGAAACCGGCACCACTTCCTTCGGTGCCCGCACCCCGGGTGGGACGATTCCCTGACCCAGAAACCGGCGCATCACCACCAATCGGACCATGAATAATTTGAGCCCGGTGAATCGCACCCGGATGCCGGGGCCGCCGGCAAGTTCCCGTAACACGCCGTCATAGGTCATGCTCAGGTGCTCGGTCAATTCGGCCGGGGACCACTTGCCCGGGGCGGCCGGTTCGGTCCAGCGCTCCGCCGGCAGCGCACTCACCGCCGCGACGAAGCGATTGACCGCGTCGCGGTGCCCCGTCATTGCCGAGCTCTCGAGTTGCACCGGCTCACCGATCCTTGAAGGTGTCACACACCGACAACTTGCCCGTCGAAAGTCCTCGGTTGAACCAGGCGGACCGCTGCTCCGCCGATCCGTGGGTCCACCCCTCGGGGTTCACCTGACCGCCCGACATGCGCTGGATCCGGTCATCGCCCACCGCGGCGGCGGCGGTGAGCCCCTCCTCGACATCGCCGGCGTCCAGCCTGCCCCGCCGGGCGGCCGAGTACCCCCAGACCCCGGCGTAGCAATCGGCTTGGAGCTCCATTGCCACGGAGAGCGGGTTAGCCTGCCCCGGATTCCGGGCCTGCAACTGACGGACCTTCGATTCGGTGCCCAGGAGAAACTGCAGGTGATGTCCGATTTCGTGGGCCAGCACGTAGGCCTGGGCAAAATCGCCCGGAGCGCCGAACCGGTCCTTGAGCTCCTGGTAAAAGCCGAGGTCCACGTAGACCTTGTTGTCGCCAGGGCAATAGAACGGGCCGCTCGCCGCCTCGGCAAAGCCGCACGCCGAAGATATCGCGTCACGGAACAGCACCAGGGTGGCATGTTGATATTGGGTTCCGACCTGCTCCGGCAGCGTGGCATCCCACATTGTCTGGGCATCGTCGAGGACCCCTCCGATGAAGCCCTTGAGCTGCTCTTCTTCCGCCGAGCCGGTCACCGGCCCGTCCTGGAGCGTCGAAGCTGCTCCCGCCCCGGCACCACCCAGGAGGCTCAGGAAATCCTGCTTGAAGACCACGCTCAAGATCAGCAGCACCACGATGCCGCCGAGTCCCATCCGCCCGCCCGGCAGCTTCCGGCCCCCGCGTCCGCCCGACCCACCCCGTCGGTCTTCGATGTCGCGGCTGTCGCCGCTTGGAGCAATGCGCATGGTGAATCCTTCAGGCTGAACTGAGCATGATCGCCCCGGCCACCGTGGTTTCATATCCGATGCCGCGGTCACTCCCGAAAAGTACCGCCGCCGCCTCGGCCTGGGCCATCTCTTCGCCAGCCTCCCAGGTCAAAAGTTCGAATCGCTGGGGCGGTAGTGCCTGGTAGGCCGGGAATTCATCCTGGATCGGGCAGGCATTCTCGATGATGTCACCCACGTCTGTTTCCATCCCGAGCCCCATCATCCGACAGACCATGGGGCGGCCGGAGTAGATCAGGCAGCGGGATTCGTCATCGAGCGCCGGGCACGGCTCTTCGGCAAAGGCGTCGGTCAGGGCGTCGAAGCGGTCGTCGCCCAGACGGGACACGTCGTACGGGGACCTGAATTCCGGCTCGAGGTCTCTCATGCGGTCCACTTGCGCCTCGGCTCGCCCCAGCAGACTCTCCCGAATCGATTCCGGAAGAGCGGCCACGATGTTCCGGACCAGCAGCGCATCAGCCACCGAAATGTCGAAGGGTCCGTGGCAGCACGCCGCGCACCCCGCTCGGCACGGGATGATGCCGGGATGCCGCTCTTGGGCCTCAGCTTGCCACCGATCAACAATGCCGAGAAGCGCGGGGTAGTCGTGCGGGAGGCTCACGACGATCGGCGCAGCGCACTGGTGGCAAAACATCCCCACCCTGCCAGGAACGCGACCCCGCCAAACGGCGTGATGGCGCCCAACGCCGCAGTTCCGGTCACCGCCAGCAGATACAGACTGCCGGAAAAGAGGACAATGCCCGCCAGGAAGAGTCGACACGCCTGCTGAAGCAACGGCGTCGGCCGCCGTGACATCCGGTGACCGGCGAAGACCAGCGCGAGGCCATGGTAAATCTGATACCGTGCCGCCGTCTCCCAGATGGCCAGCGCCGGCTCGGCCAGCACCGTGCGGAGCAGATGCGCTCCGAACGCTCCCGCCGCAACGGCAAGGCCGGCCAATACCGCGCCGGCCGCTGTCCAGCGCTCCGGGGTGCTGCCGGTCATTGCTGCTCGGAGACGGTGCCGGGACCTTCCACGCCCATTCCCATGGCGTGGTAGCCGTTATCCACGTACATCACCGTGCCGGTAATCCCTGCTGCCAGCGGGCTGGAGAGGAACGCCGCGGCGTTGCCGACATCGGTCGCCTGGAATTCCCGGGTGAGCGGTGAGTTTTCCCTGGTATAGGCGATCATCCGCTGGATCAGCCCGATCGCGGTGGCGGCGCGTGAAGCATAGGGGCCCGCCGAAATGGTGTTGACCCGCACCCCGAACCGACGGCCCGCCTCGAACGCCAGGGTGCGGGTGTCTGATTCCAGCGCTGCCTTGGCCGAGGACATTCCCCCACCATAACCCGGAATTACCCGCTCGCCGGCCATGTAGGTCAGCGACAGGAATGATCCCCCCGGGCGCATCAGCGGCGCCAGATGCCGCACCAGCGAAATATTGCTGTAGGCGCTGACGCTCACCGCATCGAGGTAGCCCTGCCGGCTGGTATCCAGCAGCGCGTTCCGCACCTCCGGGCCGTTGGCGAGGCTGTGCACCACGATATCCAGTCCCTGACTACCGAAATCCTCCAGCAGGCGCGCGGTGACCCCGTCGATCGAAAAATCCCCGCGCTCCCGGTACCGTTTGTTGTCACGGATTTCCGCCGGGGCATTGTCCAGCGAATCAAACGCGGCATCGAGGGGGTAGATCTTCTCGAAAACCAGGCTGCTGCCGTCGGAGAGCCGCAGCGACTCCGCCATCTTGCCCCGCTCCAGCAGACTCAGGAAAATGTTGAGCGCCGGAGGCCACGTCCCGACACAGACCGTGGCCCCCGCCTCGGCCAAAGCCTTGGCAATAGCAAAGCCGAAGCCGCCGTCATCGGCGACTCCGGCGATAAACGCCCGCTTGCCTTGGAGATTGATTCCCAGCATCAGGGTAAAGAAATCACTCTTCCCGGAGAACCGCCAGCGGGGCCCGCTTGAGGATCTCCGCGCTGTTCCACAGGCCGACCACCAGTGTCAAGGCCACCAACAAGAGCGTCAGCCCCCCCAACGAGAGCGCCGGGAGCGAAAAGGGCGCCTTGAAGATCCACCGGGCCAGGGCCCAGCCGGCAGCGGACGCCAACACCACCGACGCGAAGGCCGACAGAACGCCCAGCGCGGTGTATTCGGCCACCAGAATCCTGAGTACCTGGGCTCGGGTGGCGCCCAGGGTCTTGAGCAGCACCGCCTCCCGGATCCGCTGAAGCCTCGAGGCCGACACCGCACCGACCAGTACAATCGTTCCGGTCACCAGGCTGAACAGCGCCAGGAATCGGACAATCAGCGCCGCCTTGTTGAGGATGCCCTCGAGTGCCTGCTGGACCTGGGAAAGGTCGATGGCGGTGATGTTCGGGTAACGCTCCGCCATTGCCCGCTGCAGCTCTCCCCTCGGGCCCGCGCTGTCGGCCCGCACCAGGGTGACAAACATCTGGGGCGCCGATTCCAGGACGCCGGATTGGAATACCACGAAAAAATTGGTGTCGAAGCGGCCCCACTCGACCTCTCGAATGCTGGCCACCGTGGTGGCGATTCCGGAACCCTGCACATCCCACACGACCTCATCCCCGATGGTCACCCCAAGCTCCTCGGCGATGCCGACTTCCAGCGAAACCAGCGCTGGTGCACCGGGTGCCGGGGGTGCAACAGTACTGTTCCATATAGTCCCCGCAGTGAGGCGTTCGGTGGCCGTCAGCGAGTCGCGGTAGGTCGAGCGGTACTCCCGCCGCTGGGCCCAACCCGCCGGGCCTCCGCCGCCCCGGCCTCGACCCTGCGGTTGCCGCTGGGGTGCAGCGGTGTCGGCCGGAGCCGGTACCCGGACCGGCACGCCCTTGATCGACTTGATGCGCATCGTCACAATTGGAACCAGTGGCGTCCCCTCGAGCCCGCGCGTCGTGATAATCCCCGCCACGCCCTCCCGCTGGGATGATTGGATGTCGAAGAACATCAAATTCGGCCGCTCCGCAGTGCCGCCGGGGCGGAACTGCCGGAGCAGGTTGTGCTGCACCAGGTACAGCGTGGCCAGGAGAAATGCTCCAAATCCCAGCGACAGCACCACTGTCACCGTTTGATTGGCCGGCCGATAGAGATTGGCGAGCCCCTGGCGCCAGAGATACGGCAGTCGGGAGGGAAACCACCGGCGCACCCCAAAGATCAGGCCCCGTGCGGCCAGCCAGAGAAACAGCAGCGCCACCCCGGTTCCCACCCCGAAGATCACGCCGTCCCGGAGGTTGCCTACCTGGATTGCCGCCAGGGCAACAACGCTGACGCCGAGCAAAATCGCCAGGAGCCAGCTCAAGCGATCCCGGCCACTCGGCGCCGGTTCGACATCTCGGCGGAGAGTCATCAGGGGGGATACCCGGCGCACTGCCAGCAGCGGCAGAGTGGCAAAAATTCCCGCAACCCAGAGGCCCAGGCCCATGCCGAGCAGAATCGATCGGGGTGACGGGAGTACCCGGACATCCACCGGCAACAAGTCCTGGAAGAGGAACGGAAGCACCTGCTGCAGGCCGACGCCGAGCAGCGCCCCGATGGCGCTCCCGATGCCGCCCATCACCAGGGCCTGAATCAGGTACACCGCAAAGACTTCTCCCGAGGTGGCACCGAGGCAGCGGAGCACCGCAATGGTGTCGAGTTTTCGCTTGATGAACACATGCACCGCGCTGGCGACTCCTAACCCGCCCAGCAGGAGCGCAATCAATGCCACCAGTCCGAGATAATTCCCCAACCGGGTCAGATTGTCGGTCAGGTCCTCCCGGCGGTCCTCCACGGTCCGGATCCCAACCCGCTCGGCCCGGAGCGGTTGCCGGTACTTCTCCCGGATCGGCTGGGCCAGCACCCCGGGCGCCAGCTGCAGGAACGCGGCGTACTCGGCCCGGGAGCCGAACTGCAGCAGCCCGGTGCGCTCCAGTGCACTCGCTGGAATGAACACCCGGGGTCCGAAGGCGCTCGCCGCGCCGACATCTCCCGGCACATTGAGGACGGTGCCCCGGATGGGAAACCGTGCGGTGCCGAGGGAGAGGGTGTCGCCCACCTGCGCACCCAGCCCGGTCAGGAGGGCCGGATCCACCAGCGCCCCGTCGCCGCTGCTGAGCTCCCGCCACCGCCCCACCGGGTCGGTGGTAATCTCTCCATAGAACGGGTAGCCGCCGGCGATGGCCCGAACCTGCACCAGCCGCACTCCCGTGGTGCGCGGGACGTACGCCATCGCCGCAAACGTCACCTCCTGGGCCCGGCGGCCCGCGGCCCGGCCGGCAGCGGAGTCCGGGGCAATCAGGCTATCGATCAGCGCCTCGACTCGCGGGGAGAACTTCTGCCGGCCGCTGATCGATAGATCGGCGCCCATCATTGCCCGGGCCTGTTCGGCCACCGAGGTGCGCAGGTTCTGAGTGAAGGAATTGATGGCGACCAGCGCCGCCACCCCGGCGGTGACTGCGCCGGTGAGCAACCACAAGCGGCGCCGGCCCGACCGGCTTTCCCGCCATGCCATGGTGAGAACGAACCGCGGACCGATCACGCGCCGGTGTCCTCGACCACTCGGCCGTCGGCCAGGCGGATGGTCCGGCGGGCCCGGGCGGCAAGATCGTTATCGTGAGTTACCAGGACCAAGGTGGTGCCGAGCTCGCGATTGAGCTCTTCCATCAGGGTGATGATGGTGGCGCCGGTTTTGGCGTCCAGATTCCCGGTGGGCTCGTCCGCAAAAAGTATCTGAGGCCGAATACTGAACGCCCGGGCCAGGGCCACCCGTTGCTGTTCGCCGCCGGAAAGCTGCGCCGGGTAGTGGTGGGCCCGGTCACCGAGGCCGACCCGGTCGAGCAGTTCCTGGGCCCGCGCTTCCGCCGGTTCGCCCCGGAGCTCCAGGGGAACCTGCACATTCTCACGGGCGGTAAGGGTCGGGATCAGCTGAAACGATTGAAACACGAATCCCACCTTTTCCGAACGAAGCCGAGCCCGCTGGTCCTCGGTCATGCTCCCAAGGTCGTGGCCGTCGAGCTCGACTCGCCCCTTGGCGGGGTGGTCCAGGCCGGCCAGCAGCCCGAGCAGGGTGGTCTTGCCACTGCCACTCGGCCCTACGATTGCCAGGAAGCCACCGCGTTCGAGGGAGAAGGTGATATCGTTCAGGACGGTGAGCGGTCGCCCGCCGGAGAGATAGGTCTGGGTCAGCGATTCAGAGCGCAGCATGCTTACGACTCCACAGGGAAAGCGGATTCTCCAGCGATGAAAGCTAAGTGCGCTGTACCACTGTCGCTGGCACTGCTGGTTGGGTGTGGCGCGAAGCAGGAGGCACCTGCGGCTTCCGCCGACCGGCCAGCCGCGGCCCCGCCCAGCGCCCCGGCCAACGACACCCGTCCCGCCATCGTCTTCCTGGGCACCAGCCTGACTGCAGGCTACGGCCTCAGTGCCCCTTCGCTTGCCTACCCCGCCCTCATCCAAGCCAAGCTCGACTCGGCGGGACGGCCCTTCCGGGTGGTCAACGCAGGGGTGAGCGGAGAAAGTTCAGCCGGGGCGCTGGGACGGATTGATTGGCTGCTGGCCCGGGAGCAAATCGCCGTGCTGGTGGTCGAAACCGGGGCCAACGATGGATTGCGGGGGCAGGACCCCGACTCGGTGCGCACTCGGATTCAGGCCATTTTCGATCGTACCAAGGCGCTTGCAGAGCCGCCCCGCTTGGTGATAGCCGGGATGGAGGCGATGCCCAACCTGGGGCCCGACTACGTGCGCCGTTTCCGGGCGATTTTCCCCGCCTTGGCCAAGGCCAATGGCGCCGCCCTCATCCCGTTTCTGCTCGATGGCGTGGCGGGAGTGGACTCACTCAATCAAGAGGACGGTATCCATCCGACCGAAGTGGGTGCGCGCAGGGTGGCTGCCAATGTCTGGAAGGTGCTGGAGGCGCTCACCCGCGCCCGATAAATTGCAGGTTCGGGTGGATTGGTCACCTTGCTGGCGTGGACTCCGCCGAGCCCGTACTCTTCTGCCATGAGCTTCTTCGATACCAACAAGCAGCGGGCCGCGCTCATTGTCGGCCTCCTCGCAGTCGGGCTGGCCATCGCCATGGCGCCCTATGCCAGTGGTCTTCTCGGGGCACCGGTGTTGTACGTGCTGTTCGCCCCGCTGCATCGGCGGCTGGCGCCCAAGATCCGCCCCGGACCCGCCGCCGGAGTGGTGATCCTCCTTGCCTTCCTGCTGATCGTCCTGCCGGGCACCTGGCTGATCGGGATGCTGGTGGGGCAAGCCCAGGGGGCCGCGTCCGGCCTGCTCAACAGCGCGCTGCTCGAACGGCTCTCCACGCTCCGGATCGGCCAGTTCGAGGTTGGTCCCCAACTGGCGTCCATTGCCAAGGAACTGCTCTCCTGGATCGGCGGCAGCGCCATCGGATTTATCGGCACCGCCACCCGCTTTACCCTCAACCTGCTCTTTTCCTTTTTCGGTCTCTACTATCTGCTGTTGAATCCCGGGGGAGCGTGGCAGAGCGTTGTTCCCTACATCCCCTTCTCCAAGGAGAACATTGCCATTCTGCAGGACCGGTTCCGCTCGGTCACCGGAGCCACGGTTGTGGGTACCGGCCTCACCGCTGCGGTCCAGGGCGCCATCGTCGGAATCGCCTTTGCAATCACCGGTCTCAACGACCCGCTCTTTTGGGGGGTCGTCACCATGGTATTTGCCATTCTCCCGGTGGTCGGCGCCGCGATGATCTGGGCCCCGGCCGCCATTTCACTGGTGCTCAGCAACCACCCCGGCATGGCCGTGCTGCTCGCCGTCATCGGGCTGGTGGTGGTGGCCAACGTCGAAAACCTGATCCGCCCCTACGTCTTCAAACGCTTTTCCGAAATTCACCCAATGATCACCCTGGTCGGGGCGGTGGTCGGGGTGAGTTATTTCGGCATCCTCGGCTTGCTGATCGGGCCGCTGGCGCTTTCCTATTTCTTTGAATTGATCCGGATGTACCGCGAGGAGTACCTCACGGCGTGATTGGATCCCGTCCCGGAAATCGGGCGGCGATCTTCTGGTCGTTTGCCGCGATCTACATCATCTGGGGCTCGACCTACCTCGCGATTCGAGTGATGGTTGCAGCCGTCCCCCCGTTGCTCGCGGGGGGCAGTCGATTTCTCGTTGCCGGCGCCATGCTGTACGCCTGGGCCCGCTGGCGGGGCACCCCAGCTCCCCACCCCAGGCTTTGGGCGCCGGCGGCACTGCTCGGTGGCCTGTTCTTTCTCGTTGGCAACGGCGGCATTTCGTGGGCCGAAACCCGGCTACCCTCCGGCCTCACCGCGCTCCTCGCCGCCACCTCCCCGCTTTTTACCGGCGTGTTCGAGAGCGCTCGGGACGGGTGGCGCCGTCCACCTCTGCATGTTGCGGTGGGGATCATCGTGGGACTGGGAGGTGTGGCGCTGCTGGTCACGCCTGGTGAATTCATCGGCGGGGCGCACGTCGACCTGGCCGGTGCCGCAGCAATCACCCTGGCGGCAATAGGCTGGGCTGCCGGCTCGGTCGCGGCCCACGCCGTGCCGCTCCACCCCTCGCCGTTGTTGAGTACCGCAATGAAGATGTTGACTGGCGGGGCGCTGCTGGTCGTCGCGGGATTGCTCCTCGGTGAGGGAGCTCACCTCTCCACTGCGATGATCACCCCGAATGCGTTTCTCGCTTGGTGCTACCTCATCGTCTTCGGCAGTCTGATCGGCTTCAGTGCGTTTACCTACCTGCTTCGGGTTAGCACGCCCCAGGCGGTCTCCACTTCGGGATTCGTCAATCCGCTGGTCGCCGTGTTTCTTGGCTGGGCGCTGCTGGGCGAGGCCGTGACCCCCCGCACTCTCCTCGCCGCCGGGGTCATCGTAGGCGGCGTGATGTTGATCCGCCTCGCCACCACCGAACCGTCCGAGCCGTAATTGCGAAGGAGGGGCGAGCCACTTGGCCCGCCCCCCCCTCACACCTCACTGCTCACCGCTCACTTCTCACGGCATTGTCTGCCGCGCCGATTCGGCGCACATCGCATTCGCCGGGCCCGGCTCCGTCGTGCCAAACTCACGAAGTTCGGCACGGCGATTCAGCGTCCGGCCTTCCGAAGTGGCGTTGGTGGCAACCGGTACGCACTCGCTGAAGGTGCGCAGGATGATGGTCATCCGGTCCACCGGAACGCCCCGCTTGCCCAGGTAGGTCTTCATCGCGATTGCCCGGTTCATGCCGAGCTTCTCGTTGTAGGCCACCGATGCATCAGAATCGGTGTGGCCGTCGATGACCAGCCGGATGTCCGGGTGCTCGATCAGGATCTTGGCAATCTCGTTCAACTGCCCCTGGTCTTCCGTCCGGTAGATGACCGTCTTGTCGACGTTGAAGTACGCCGAGTCACGGACCACGATCAGCAGCTGCTGCACATCTGCGCTGGCGCTGGCCGACAAGCCGCCGCCGCAATTGGCGGTGACTGTCTTGCTCCCTGGAGTGCTCCAGCTGATCGAATTGCCCGATACGCTGCCGCCCGGCGCCGACAACGTGGCGTTGGGAAGCGCCGCGCTGGTGTTGTCGCTGTAGTACCCGGTGACGCTGTACTGCACCGGCTGATCGATGCGGGGCATCGAAGAGGCCGGGGCCAGCTCGCAGCGGTTCATCGTCCGTGGCGGAGCAGGTGGCGGCGGCGCGTTGACGCTCACCGTAGCGGTGGAGCAAAGCTTGTTCTTCCGCCCGCACGCCGTAACCGTCGCGCTGCCCGGGCCGGCGGCGGTATACCGGCCGGACATGGCGTCCACGCTGCCGGGGCCGCTCACCGAGTAGACCACCTCGTCCGGTTTGCCGCAGTAGGTCGCCGTGCCCGAGAAGCTCGCCGAGCCGCCGGTCTGGATCGTAGTGCTGGTCGGCGCGATCGTTGTGCCGTCCTTCGACCGGTTGCAACCATTCGGAATGACCGAGAGGCCGAGCTGGACCCCCAAATTTGTGTTCGAGGACGCGGCAGACCCGGCAGTGATGCCGTTGCCCTGGTGGATCACCCGGTCGCTGGCATTGTTGGGGGATGGGATGTAGTCGAGCGTTCCGTCCAGCCGTGCCGCGAGCCAGTTAGTCAACGACGCCCGGATCCCGGTGATGGCCCCGATTCCCCAGTCGCTTCCCTTGAAGTTCGGTTCGGTTAGAAGGTTCTTGCCGTAGCGGCTGTATGCCGGCCCGGCGCCGATCAGCCAGGTAAAGGGACTTCCCTCGCCCAGTTTCTGGTTGTAGAGGGCGCGAAGGTGGAACGGGTAATAGGTCAGCGCCGTGCTGCCGTAGCCGGTGAAGAACTCCTTCACGTCGGTGGCGTTTCCTGAACCGTCCAGCTCCAGCTCCCACTTCTTGCTCAGGAAATAGCCGAGCCGGGCACCGCCACCCCAGCTATTGGCTCGTTTCTCGGAGGTGCCGTAACTCTTGTCATAATGGGTGAATTTTATGAACCCGCCGAGTTCGACCGACCCCTTTTGCTGCGCCATCGCCGGGGCGGCGACCATAGCGAGGAGGGTGGCCACCACTAGCTGCTTGCGCATATCAAGACTCCTTATGGTACGTTGACAATTCGGTGCCCCGAATCCGACGATGAGATTCTCCGGGGTCCAAACCGGCCTTGCTTTGAGCGTCTAAAATACACCGACGTGCTTATAACGCAAGGATTTAGCTCTTTAGAACAGGTCCTCTCGATTGGGGTCGATCCATCTGGTGCTAACACCTCGCCTAGCTCTCCTTGTCGTCACCGACCCTGAAGGACTCACCCTGCCGGCGGAGTACCATGACTGGGCCGAGCAGTCCCGGCTTGCGGTGGCGAGTGAAGAGCGCAGCGCGACCCATCTCGGTACCCCGCCAGTCAATGGGCATGATTCGGTACATTCGTACTCTCGCATCACCAGTCCGGCGGAGGGTGATGTGTACCATCTCGTGCCTCGGGTCGATCCGCTCTACGCCACCATTGGCCTGCGGGCGACTGGACCATCGACCTCCACCCGGGTACGCTGGTATGTCGACGACCGGCTGGTGATCGGGGGCCGCCGCCCGCTGGTCCCTGGAAAGCACCGGATCCGCGCCGAGGTCGGGGGGCTTTGGAACGAAATCGGGATTGAGGTCGTCGGGCAGCCGTAGGTGTTGCGGGCCCAGCGCAGCAACCTCACGCCCCGGTCTTTGGGAGAGTCGACCAGCATACACCAGTGAAGGATTCTGAATGTCCACTCCATCCAGGTTCACCGTCCGCGAGGCGGCAGAATCCCGCCGCGCCATCCGCCAGTACCTTCCGACCGACGTTCCCGAGGCGGACCTTCGAGAAATCATCCGGCAAGTCCGGCTGGCGCCCAGCCCCAACAACATGCAGCCATGGCGCTTCGTGGTGGTGCGCGATCCCGCCATGCGGGCCCGAGTACTCCCCCTGGCGCAGAATCAGAAGCAGGTGGCCTCGGCCCCCGCGTTGATCGTGCTGTATGCCGACACGGACGACGTCATTGCCACCGCCGATGAATTCATCCATCCAGGCTTCGATCAGCCAAAGCGGGCGCGCGTCAAGGCGAACTTTCTCAAGAACTTCGCAGCGCAGCCGCTGGAAAAGCGCCAATCATTTGCCCACGGCATCGGGTATATCGCGCTGGGGTATCTTCTCCTTGCCGCCGAGGCGATGGGATACCAGACCAGCCCCATGATTGGCTTCGATGCGGAGGCAATGGCCGAACTGCTCCACCTCCCGGCCACCGCGACGATTCCGGCGCTGGTGGCAATCGGCCGGGGCGACGAGCCGGGACTCCCCCACCACCGGCATTCAGTAGAGCGGATCAGCAGATTTGTGTAGCTTGGTTGACAGACCACCATTCATGGAGGAACTTCTCGCAATGACTCTCCGTACCGGTATAATCGGCGCATTCCTGGCAATGGCCCCGGCGCTCCGCGCCCAGGACAAGCCACCCGAGGTCAAGTACATCGTTCCCGCCGGGGCAGCGGCCGCAATGCCGTTCTCGACTGCGGTCAAGGTCGGGCACATGCTCTACCTTTCGGGAACCCTCGGGACCGACAGCACCAACAGGCTGGTGGCCGGCGGAATCGCTCCAGAGACTCGGCAGACCATGCTCAACATCAAGCGCACCCTCGAAGCCAACGGCTCCTCGATGGATCGGGTGGTCAAGTGCCTGGTCATGCTGGCCGATATCGCCGAGTGGGGCCAGATGAACACTGTCTACGTCACCTTTTTCCCGACCCACCGCCCAGCCCGCAGCGCCTTGGGTGCCAGCGGACTGGCCCTCAACGGTCGAGTTGAAATCGAGTGCATGGCGACGGTTCCGTAGGAAGCATTCACCTTCTCGGAGGCACCCATGGATAACACCGCAATGAAGCGGTCAGCGATGTTCGGCTCGATTCTGCAAATCGTCATGGTGTTGATTGCCAAGTTCGTGCCGTCCATCGGCGGTGGTGAGACCTTCCTGCCGGCCGTCGGAACCGCTATCGCCGCCCTCGCCGGCATCCAGTACACCCGCTCGGCCGGCGCCGGCGCGATCGGGTCTTCGGTGGGCGGGGGCCTCGCGGCGGGCGGTTTGAGCAGCCTGGTCGGTTCGGCGCTCGCCGGGGCGCTGGGATTGGCACCTGGTGCGGTGGCCCAGACCATCGGCATGGCCACCGGGACCGGCGCGGTGGCCGGAATTGTTGGTGGCGTCATTGGCCGGTTTCTGCCCGGGGCCAAGAAGTAGCCCCACCCGGTTCTCCCCCGGCTGGGCACCAGGGAAGGGGGCGATTAGCCCCCTTCTTTTTATTGCCGCTGTCGACCGAGACCGCCAGGCCGCCGTGGTGAGCCGATCAGCCGCGAGCGGCCCGGCCGCTCGCCGGCTGCATCGGCCTTGCACGGATTCCGGCACGGTTGCATATTTATGCATTATGCAACTACCGCCAATTGCCCTCGCCTTTTCCGGCGGACTCGACACCTCCTACTGTGTCCCCCGCCTCACCGAGCTGGGCTACGCCGTCCACAGCGTCTACGTCAATACCGGCGGCGCCTCCCCGCTGGAGCGCGCCGCCATTCAGGCTCAGGCTATGGCCGTGGGCGCCGTGCAACACCACGAGATCGATGCCCGCGCTTTGGTCTTCGATCGCTTTGTGCGCTACCTGATCCAGGGCAACGTGCTTCGTGGCGAGGTCTATCCGCTCTCGGTCAGCGCGGAGCGGACCCAGCAGGCCCTCTCGGTCATCGAGGTGGCCCGAGCCGTCGGGGCCAAGGCAATTGCCCATGGCTCGACCGGCGCCGGCAATGATCAGGTGCGCTTTGACATTGCCATTCGGGTCCTGGCTTCCGAAATGGCCATCGTCACCCCGATTCGCGACGAGAACCTGACCCGCGAGCAGGCCATTGCCTATCTCGAGGCCCGCAAACTTCCGGTGCCCGCCAAGGCCGGCGCCTACAGCATCAATGCTGGTCTCTGGGGCACCACCTGGGGTGGCGGCTGGACCCACGACACCTGGGCCGCTCCACCCACCGAGTTGCTCGATGCTCCCACCGATGCCCCGGCCCCGGCCGATATTGTCATCGGGTGGCAGGAAGGCGTTCCGGTCG
>JANNSC010000440.1:0-32287 GCA_031402135.1 Gemmatimonadales bacterium
ATGATCGGGCCCAGACGCCTTTGATGAGGGCAGTGCGGTCCACCGAAAAAATGTCGCGCCGACGAACCGCCAGGAGCCGATCAATTGCCTCCGCCGGCGACAGCCCGGCGGCGAGTCCGCTGGCAATCACCGCACCCATGGAGGTTGCCACGTAGCGGGTTGGCACCATGCCATGCGCGAAAAACACCCGCATGGCACCGAGGTGGGCCGCGGTCTTAACCCCACCTCCAGAAAGAACGGCAACCAAGCGATCGGTCACCCTTTCTTGCGCGCCTCGAAACGCACGCTGGCGGCATCGTAGCGTTGCTGTTCTTCGCTGGTTTCCGCGATCAGGCGAGGTACCCGGCAGGGCTTTCGTTCCTTGTCGATGGCAACAAACACAACGTGGGCGGTGTGGGTGTGTTGTCGTTCCCCGGTGCTGACCTTCTCCGAATAGACGTTGACGGTGATGTTCATCGAACTGTTCCCGACAAAATCCACCGTGGAGTAGCAGGTGACCAGGGCGCCAACCGGAATCGGATGGTGAAAATCGAGCCGGTCGATGGATTTGGTGACCGCCGGACCGCCGGCGTGACGAATGGCCGCCACCGCCGCGGCCTGATCCACCAGCGCCATCAGATGCCCGCCGAAGAGGTCACCGAGGACGTTCTGCATGTGGGGCATGACGAAGGTGGTGATTTCTCCTCGGGAGTAGGACATGAGGCGGGAACTCGGAACCATGGTCTGGACTCCTTGGCAGGGATGCCGGCTGCTCTCGGGCGGGCTAGTAGTCCACTGGCCGCAGGTAGAATTCGTTGATTGCCGTGGGGCTCAGCACCGCCACGGTCGGCAATTTGCGCTTCCAGTGGGTCGAATCGAGCCGCTTCCGGACCAGGGCAACCTCCGGGGCGGAGAATCCCAGGGCCTCGATGCGGGGGGAATCATAACCCGTCAACAGCCAATGCAGCACGGCATCCGCCTTGTCGTAGGTGATCCCGAAATCGCCTTCATCGGTTTGCCCGGCAACCAGATCGGCGGTGGGCGGCTTGTTCACGATTTCGCTGGGGACGCCGAGGTGCCGGGCGAGGGTGACGAGTTGGGTCTTGAAGAGATCACCGATTGGGTTCACCGGTGGGGTATCATCGGCGTGCCAGGTGAAGTAGCCGAACAGTCGCTCGGTTTTGTTCCCGGTGCCGAGGGGCAAGGCCTGGAGCGCCGCCGAACGGTCGAACAGTGCCACCATCCGGACCCGGGCGCAGATATTGCCGATCCGGGCGGGGCCGGGATGGTCGGGGAGTGCGGCGGCAAGCCCGTCCACTGCGGCGCTGATGTCCACCGTATTCGAGGCGATTCCCAACCGGTCAATCACCAGCTGCGCGTGGGCCAGCGAATCGGGGCTGGACAGCCGGTAGGGCATCCGGATTGCGGTGACATTTTCCGGTCCGAAAGCCTCGGCGGCAAGATAGGCCACCACCGCGCTGTCCACTCCGCCGGAGAGCCCCACGACGGCCTTGGTGAATCCCCGCCGCCGGGTCACTTCGTCCCGGAGGAATTCGACCAACCAGCGCCGGGTGAGCGCCGGGTCAATGTCGAGTGGGTTGACATGATGACCGAGCGGTGAGCCCGCGGCAATGGGCCGGGAGAACGGCGTGCCGGGTTCCTTCCATCCGTCCGGCCGTCGTGCCCTCCAACCGTCGAGCAGGCGGCCCCAGCGGGATTCCAGATCCGACAACAGGGGATACTCGGCGCGAACCCGGGGCACCTCACCGAGGTCCAGCGTCACCTCGAGCACGTCTTCGTCGAACACCGCTGCGCGGGCCAGCACCTCTCCCGACGGTCCCACCACCAGCGACCCTCCGGGAAACCCCTTCCCTCCCTCGAACCCGACCAGCTGGGCGAGGGCAGCGTACATTCCGTGCTCGGCGGCGATACCCTGCATGGTGCGCTCCCAACGGAGCATGCTGGAGGGTCGACCGTCGCTCTCCCCATCGGCTTTCCCCGGCAGAAGTCCGCGGGCCGGACTGGCGCTCACAACCAGCAGGATCTGGGCGCCGTCGAGTGCCGCAAGGGTCGGTACGATCGAGTGCCAGGCGTCTTCGCAAATGATGACGGCGGCACGGCCCCATGCGGTGTCGAACGCCGCGACCGATTCCCCCGGCTCCACGAATCGCTCCTCATCGAAGATGCCGTAGGTGGGGAGAAAGATCTTGCGATGGACGTGGCGAATGCCGGCGTGGGGCCCGCCGAGGGTTGCTACCAGCGCGGAATTATGGAGCCGGGTGTGCCAGAGCTCGTAAAACCCGACCACGATGTCGAACGGTGGAGCCTTCGCTGTGGAATGCAGGCGCGACAGATCGGTGTAGAGCTGTTCTGCAGTTCGAGCCAGCTCCCGAACGCCGCCTTCGAGGTAGTAACCGGTGAGTGCCGCCTCGGGGAGCAAGACCAGGTCGGGCGGCTCGGGCGCCGCGGCAAATCGCTGAAATACCTCTCCGAGGCGGGCGAGGTTTTCGGCGAAGGCGCCCTTCCGGGGCTTGAGCTGGACAACGGCCAGGCGTAGCATGCTGTAAAGGTAAGCGGTGAGCGGCTCACCGATCCCTGAACCGAGGAACCCCGTCATGCTGAAGAGTCTCTCCGGCGTCCCCAACGCTTCCGAGCCCTCGCCAGGGCTGCTCACCAGCGGTCAACCGATGCCGGGACACTTCGAAGCACTCAAGGCGGCCGGGCTGGCGGCAGTGATCGACATTCGCGATTCGATGGAGCCGCGGCCGTTTGATGAACCGGCACTGGTTCGAGGGCTGGGCCTGGAGTACGTAAACGTCAGTGTCCGCCAGGGCGCTCTGGACGACGCCGTCATGGATGCCGTACTTGGCGAAATCCGAAAGCATTCACACCACTCCACTCTGCTGCACTGCGCCTCGGCCAATCGGGTGGGAGGCGCGCTGATCCCCTGGTTCATGATCGACAAGGGGATGTCGGAGGATGCAGCCGTTGCGGCAGCGATGAAGGTGGGACTTCGCGCGGCGGATCTGCTGGAGTGGGGCCTCGAGTATGCCCGACGCAAAACGGGCGGCTAACGCCGCCCGTTCTGGCCTGCGCCCTCGGGGGAGACTACGGGCGCGGGCGTCCTGAAGAAGGTCTTGGCGAGGGGCTGGGAGCGGCTCCGCCACGGCTGCCACCACCACTGCCACCGCCGCCGGCGCTCCGACCGCTGCCCTGGGACGACGGGCGGGCCGCGGGTGGATCGTTGCGGGGCTGGCGGGGTTCCGAGCGCGGAGAAGCAGGATCGCGCCCGGAGGGAGCGGCACCGCGATTTCCTGATTCCCGCCCCGTCGGATAGTCGACTCCGCCGTCGCCTCGGGAGCGACGTGCCGGGGGGGCCGCGCTCCTCCCAGCGTCCGTGCCGCGGCCCGACGACGGGGTGCGGCGAATTGCGCCGGCGAAGTCTCCGGCCGGCCGACTGGTGCGACCGTTCCACCCGGGGAGCGACGATCGCGGCGCAACGGTGAAGCCACGGGGCCGCCCGACGACCACCGGCGTGTTGCCATTGACCGGTCGGGAGGGGTAATAGCCGCGGCCGTTTCCGTAGCCATGCCCATTTCCATACCCATAGCCGTTTCCGTAACCGTAACCGTTTCCATAGCCGTAGCCACTTCCATAACCGTAGCCGTAGCCGCTTCCAAACCCGTAGCGGGAACCGTACCCGTAACGGCCATAGCCGGAGAAGTAGGGATCGTAGCCCCAGCCCAAAGCCAACCCGCCATCCCACATCCAATTACGGCAGTTGCCAACCCGCCAAGACCAATTGCTGCAATTGTAGTTGTCGTAGAGGAATACCCGAGCAGATGGGTAGGCCACATTGGTGTATCCGTAGGTCGATTCGCCGTACACCCGGTAGCCGAGGACATCGTAGTCGAAGCCGCGGGGTCCGGCGATCCCCTGGAGCATGTCGGTAATCGCTGACTCGGGGTTGGTTGCGCTGGGGTCAATTTCGAGCCGGGTGTAGTCCCACCGGTCCGCCAAGGTAACCTGGTCAAAGCGCCAAGGGTCCGGGGAGACGGCGGTATAGATGAGACCGGTGCCGTCGCCGCTGGCATGAAAGGCGCCTTCACCGCTTTCGTCGCGAATTTCGTAGCGACGTCCGGCACGCACGGTGGTTTCGTCTCTCGGATCGAGCGGGAAGAGCACCCGGATGCGGCCATCGGTGTCGTTGAGAAGGACGAGCAGAAACCCGTCGACGTCGGCATCCACCTGGAGCCGGGCGTTATCGCCGGGGCGGTAGCGGCGGTCGTTGTTCATCCAGAGCCGGACCGGGGCGCCACCGGTTGGGACGGCACTGACAGCAGCACTCGCAGCAGAAACGCTGGTGCCGCCGAGCCCGAGGAGCAAGGAGAACAGGGTCAGCATGGGAACCTCCGAAACGACTGTGCAGTGAACATGCTTGGAACTACCCCAGTGCTATCCAGATCCGTGCCATGCGCTCTCCAAAGGTAACGCTTTGTGTCACAACATGTTGGCTTTTGGGTTGGGCCTGTGGAGGTGTCCGGGTCCTCGGACAGATTCAGCTTCGATTCCCAAGTTCAGGACTACGGCTGTCGGTGCCAGTACATCCGCATCTCGGAGATCAGGCCTTCGACGGTCTCGCAGAACAAGGCCCCCCGGGCTTCCACCCATTCCCCGGTGCGGCGGCGCCGGAAGACCGCCTTGAATTCGGTGGCAAACCAGGGACCTGCGATGTAGACCTCTCCGGTGGTTACGGTGACCTCGGACTGGTGCGCGGGTACGTCGCTCCAGTAGCGGCGGATTTCCGCAGTGCCTCGGGCCGGGGCCGCGAAGGGTGTCTCGAAGAAGACCGCCTCGGCGGCGAAGACCGAGATGATGCTGTCGATCTGGCCCTTGGACCAGCCCCGGGCAAAGCGGTCGACCAATTCTCGGGCTGGAGCCAGTTGGCCGCTCGGCTCGGTGGCGGAGGTCATCGGTTCACTCTCGATTGAGCCCAAATTCCAGCACCCGGTTCCAATGCGATCATGGTCGGGCTCGGGCCGGGCGGGATGCAGCGCCGGTTCGGGCCCAGCGAGCAATCGTCTCTCCAGCCCGGAAGGCCAACGCCTGAATTGTTTCAGTTGGCTGGCCTCGGCCGGAGGTGACGAAGCTGGCACCGCTCACAATGAAGAGATTGGGCACATCGTGGGCGCGATGGAATTTATCGGTGACGGAGTGCTTCGGATTATTTCCCATGCGACAGGTTCCCAGCAGGTGGCTGGCGGGGAGTGGGGGAGCGTCGATGGGGAAGACCGTCCAGGTCCTGGTGGCCCCGGCCGCCTCCAGAAGATCATTGGCCCGGGCCTCGAAGAAGCGGTAGAGCGCGAGGTCGCGGGGATCGTGAGAGTAGGTCAGTCGCAGCCCAGGGAGCCCCCAGGCATCCTTCAAATCGGGATCGAGGGTAATTCGATTGCTTTCGAGGGGCAGGGAGGTGGTGTGGGACAGAGCGTAGAGAGAACGATTGAATCCCTGGCGCAGGAGCTTTTTCCATTCCCTGCCCCACTGCGGCCCCTTGGGGGGCATGCCCCGGATCCCGAAGCCGGCGGGATAGGCGTCCCAACGGGTATCAATGCCGCCACCGCCCTGCAGGCCGAGCTTCGGATCGAGCTGATAGAAATCGTGAATGACCCTGGAAACGTGGGTGCCCTTGGATCCGTTCACCTCGTGCTCGAACAGCCCGCCGACCATCGCCCCGCCATTGGGCATGAAATACTTGCCCACCACGCCGCTGGAGTTGGCCAGTCCGTCGGGGAAGCGATTGGACTTCGACATCAGGAGCAGTTTCGGTGTTTCGGCGCCATTGGCGCACAGCACCACCGACTTGGCCCTCTGAAAAATTTCCTTCCGTGCGGAATCGAAGTACTTGACACCGGTTACCCTGCCGGAGGCGTCGGTCTCGATTTTTCGGACATAGCTGCCAGGTCGGATTTCGCATCTTCCGGTGGCGAGCGCCTGGGGAATGATGGTCGGAAGCGGACTGGACTTGGCGCCGTACTCGCAGCCAAAACCCTCGCAGAAGCCGCACTGGGCGCAGGGAGGCCGTCCCTGATAGGGCACCGAGGTGATGGCCATCGGCGCTGGAAAGGCGTGCCAGCCGAGCTTCCTGGCCCCCCGTTCCGCCAGGACGCCGATGGACTTGATGGGGAGCGGCGGCATCGGGTAGGGCTTGCTCCGGGGTGGATCGAAGGGGCTGGCCCCAGCCTGCCCTGACACGCCAAGCTCCCATTCGGCCATGGTGTAGTAGGGCTCGAGGTCGGCGTAGGTGATGGGCCAATCGTCGAGGCCGGTCCCGGCGATGGAGCCGTTGGTGCTCCGCTCGATGAAGTCGATTTCGTGGAAACGCCAGTAATTGGCGGTGAAGTGGGCAGCACCGCCACCCACCATCCTGCCATACTGGACCGCTGGGCGCGTGGTGGCTGGTTTGCCGGGCCCTTCCTGAAAACTGTTGGGCTGGGTGCGATAATCGTTGCTGATCCCGTGCAGATTCAGCACCCCGAGTTCATCGTGTTTGAAGTCCTGGCTCCCCAGGAACGGCCCCTGCTCCAGCAGCACGATTCGGAAGCCGGCCCGGGCAAGTTCGCGGGCCACCACGCTTCCTGCGGCTCCGGCACCGACAATGACAAAGTCCACTGCATCGGTGGAAGCGTAGCGGGGCCCGCGCAGGGCCTGAGTCAGGTCAGCGGGCATCGTTGCCCGGGGTGTCGTACCAGCCGAAGGGTGCCTGCCAGATCCCATGATTCTCAAAGCCGATTGCCTTCCAACCCACCTCGCCCCGGTTGCCGCCGTAGGAGGGTGCTCCGAGGTAGCCCATCACAGCATGGCTCCGCACCAGGCCGAAGAAATCGCTTTTCTCGATTGTGGTGAGCAGCGCGATCTGCTGCGGCTCAGTGAGGGCGGCGAACGAAGCGGCGCGAGGATGCTTGGCCCGGGTGCGTCGCTCGAGGTCTTGCAGGCCGGTGGTGTACGCCGGCTTGCTGTCCGGCTCGTACCGAGCGAGCCAGCGATCAATGAAGCGAACGACGCCGGCCTCGCGGGCGCCGGGGGCGTCGTCGGTGGGAATGACGCAGGCGGTGACCGCTTCGAGCAGGGCCGCCTGTTCCGGGGTGAAGGTCTGCCAGCCCGCCTGGTTGGTTGCCTCGACCAGTTCGGCGTGGACCTGCCGGGCTGCCGCGAGGCCGGCACTCAAGCCGCCCATTGAGGTGACGAACTGTCGGCGATTCAAGGCCGTGTGGTTCACGATCCGGTCCCGGGATAAGAGGAGAAGACCCTCCCAACGTACTTCCGGTGGAGGGTGGTTTGGGTTTGATGTGAATTTCGCGAACGGCACTCTTGATTTGCATCAAGTGATTTGAGAATTACTCTCAATAACAGTACCACAATCTGACTCGACGTGGCGGGGGGACTCCCGCCGGTCGCCGCCGTTCGGCACGACGCGAGGGCTCCGCTGCCGTAAGCCGTCACCGCACACTCATAGCCCGGATCGAAAATCACTTCGGTGATCGCAGCCTGGGGCCTCTAATCCGGCCCGATCCACGGGTTTCCCTGGCGGGCGGCGACCCACTCCTCCATCATGGCGTAGACGATCGGCAGCACCAGGAGGGTGAGCAGGGTTGAGGAGACCAGCCCTCCCATCACCACCCGGGCCAGCGGTCGTTGGATTTCAGCGCCGGCGCTGGTCGAGAATGCCATCGGAATGAATCCGACACTCGCCACGAGCGCTGTCATCAGCACCGGGCGGAGCCGGGTTTCAGCGGCAGCGCGAACCGCATCGCGCACCGCCGCGCCTCCGGCCCGCAACTGGTTCATGTAGGTCACCAGCACCACGCCATTCAACACGGCCACCCCGAATACCGCAATGAATCCGACCGCGGCGCTCAAGCTGAGCGGCATCCGGCTCAGCCACAGCGCCGCAACGCCGCCGACCAGGGCGAAGGGAACGTTGAGCATCACGACAAGTGCGTGGCGCAGAGTACCAAGGCTGGCGTAGAGCAGGACGGCGATCACGGTCAGGACCAGTGGCACGATGAGGCCGAAGCGCCGGAGCGCTCTGGTCTGGTTTTCGAACTGGCCTCCATAGGTCAGGTAGTAGCCGGACGGGAGCGGGACGCGATTGCGAACTGCGGTGCGAACCTCGTTCACGAAGCTTCCCAAGTCCCGTCCGCGCACATTGCTCTGGACCGACACAAACCGCTGCCCGCCGTCATGCTCGATGACCTCGGGAACCTCGACCCTTCGGATGCGGGCCAGGCGGTCCAGAGTGACGCTGGCTCCGCTTGGCGTTCGGATGAGCAATTGGGAGGTGGCTTCCGGGGTGGCGCGAGAGGGGGCATCCCAACGGACCACCACCGGATAGCGACGGCGGCCCTTGAGTACCTCGGTGACCTGCATCCCACCGATGCCCATCTCCACCGTCGAACGCAAGTCCGCCACATTCAGTCCGTACCGGGCAATGGCTCCCCGGTCGAGGTCGAATTCCAGCTGCATGGCCCCGTCGCCGGTCGCGACGAAGACATCCTCGGCGCCACGAATTCCGGCCACAGTCTCCCGGACCTGTTCGGCGCGTTCCTGGAGGAGCGGCAAGCTGTCGCCAAAGATTTTGATACCGAGGCTGGTCCGGACCCCGGAGATCACTTCGTCGAGCCGCATCCGCATGGGTGCGCTGAAATTGAAGTCCAGTCCGGGGATCTCGCTGAGGGCGGAATCAATTCGAGGGATGAGTGTGGTGAGCATCCCGGAATTCCAGGCGCTGTTCTTCTGGAAAAGGACGTAGACATCCCCGGCAAACAGGGCCATGGTCTCGGTGGCTTCGCGGGGCCGGCCCAGATTGGTCACGACGCTCCGGATTTCGGGGAAGCGCAGCAAGGTGCGTTCGACTTCGGCCGAGACGGAAACACCGTGGGACAGGGACGCGCTAGGCAGGCGGCGGGTCTCAATGAGCAGGGAGCCCTCGTCGAGCTGGGGCATGAACTCCGTGCCCAGAAAGGGAACCGACGCCAGCGCGACGAGGAGGAGCCCGACGCTGGCGACGATCACGCCGGTTGACCGGCCGAGTCGGCTGGCGAGGCCGCCGGAATAGGCGGTGCGGAGTCGAGCGAACCAGCGGGTCTCTTCAGAATGGACGTCCGGGCGCCCTGGGGCAGCGCCGGCGAGCAGCAGGGAGGCCGCCGCGGGGACAAAGGTGAGCGCCAGGATGAGTGAGGCGAGGACCGCGGCGCAGACCGTGAAGGCCATGGGACGGAACATTCGTCCTTCCAGCCCCTCCAGAGTGAGCACCGGAATGTATACGGCGACGATGATGGCGACACCAAAGGCGATAGGCCGGGCCACCTCGAGCGTAGCGTCCCGTATCATGTCGATCCCGGCCGGCCCGCTGCCGCCGCGACGGCGCACGGTGTTCTCCACCATCACCACGGCAGCGTCGACGATCAATCCGAAATCCAGTGCTCCGAGGCTCATCAGATTGGCACTGAACCCAAGCCATTTCATGGCAAGAAAAGCAGCCAACAGCGAAAGTGGGATCACCGCCGCGGTGAGCAGTGAAGCGCGGAGGTTACGCAGGAAGAGCACCAGCACCGCGATGACGAGCAGCGCGCCTTCGGTCAGGTTCCGGAACATGGTGCGAGTGGTGTGTTCCACCACCGCGCCCTGGCTGTAGAATGGGGTGATCCGGACCCCTTGGGGCAGCAGGGGCCGGATGTCTTCGAGCTTGGCGAGGATCAGATCCACGGTCCGGCGGCCGTTGGCCCCCTTCACCATGAGCACGGTGGCGCTGACCGCTTCGCCGCGCCCGTCACGGGAGACGGCGCCAAAGCGCGGCTCCGGGCCCTCGGTCACGGTGGCGATATCGCGCACATACAGCGGGACCGTTTGGCGGGTGGCGACCACGATCCGGCCGATATCTTCGGCGGTGCCGATACGCCCTAACCCGCGCACCGTGAGCCGTTCTCCGCGATCCTCCAGGTAGCCGCCGCCGAAGTTTGCGTTGTTGGCCGCGACGGCAGTTTCCAGGTCCCCGAGCGTCAGGCCATACCCGAACAGCCGGGAGGGGTCGGCCTGCACCTGGAACTGGCGACTCATGCCTCCCCACACATTCACGTCGGCGACGCCCGGAACAGTGCGCAGCAGGGGGCGGACGATGTACTCCTGGACCTCGGTGAGGTCCATCAAGGTCAGCGAGTCGGTGGCCTCGCGGGTCGATTCGACCAGGTATTGGAACACCTCGCCCATCGCGGTGGCGGGGGGTCCCAGCATCGGGTCCACTCCCGGCGGCAACTGGCCAATGACCTGCTGGAGCCGTTGCTGCACCTGGGTCCGGGCGAAGTAGAAATCGACCTCGTCTTCGAAAGTGACTGTGACGACCGACAAGCCGAACTTGGCAATGGACCGCACGCTCACGGTGCCGGGCAGCCCGAGCATTGCCGTTTCGATCGGAAAGGTCACCTGCTGCTCCACCTCGATCGCGGAGAGCCCGGGAACCGTGGTCATGACCAGAACCTGATTGGGGGTCAGGTCGGGAAAGGCGTCGGTGTTGAGCGTGAGAAAGGCCCAGAAGCCGGCTCCGGCGAGGGCCGCGGTGGCTACCAGTACCCCAATCCGGTGGCGCAGCGACACGGTCACCAGGCGCTCGAGCAGGTTGGCCATGCTACATCTCCATCTTTGGCATGATGCCCTTCAGGTATTCCGCCTTCACCGCGATGGCGCCTCGGGTAATGATCGTCTCTCCGGCGGCCACGCCCCGCGGTACGGTGGTCCACCCACCGGATCGGGCGCCCAGTTCGACACCACGGCTCATCACTACCACGCCGCCCTTCCCATCTGGCGTCGCCATGAAGACCAGCATCTCTCCGCCGATTTCCTGGATGGCTTCGTCGGGGACAGCGATGGCGCGAATCGAAGGGTCGCCGGCAACAGCCACGCTGGCGAGCATTTCCGATTTGAGTTTCCCGGTGCCATTCAGGATCCCCGCGCGCACGGCGAGGGTTCGGGTGTCGGGGTCGAGGCCCGGGGCGATGGCGTCGATGCGCGCGGTGAAGGTGTCCGATGGGAAGGCTGAGACGGTAAACCTGAGCCGGTCGCCACGGTGCATCGATCCGATCAAGACTTCGGGAGCATTGACCGCGAGCCAGAGCCTGGCGGGGTCGGTCACCACCACCAGGGGGTATCCCACCTCCACCACGGTTCCGGGGACTGCAGTGCGGGTCAGGACGACGCCGGCCTGGGGCGCTCGCAGGGCACTCTCCCCACTGCGCGTGTTATTGGCCCCCAGTTGCCCGGCCGTGACATCCGCACGCTGCATCTCGGCCTCCGCCTGGGCGAGCGCCGCGGCGGCCTGTTCCCGATCGGCGACTGTCCGTTCGACCTCCTGTCGCGCGATGACCTTGAGCGCGAAGAGTCGTTCGGCCCGCTCGGCGGCGGTGCGGGCAAACGCAGCCTCGGCATGGCGAGCGGCAAGCTCGGCGCGGGCCTTGGCAAGATCGGCTTGGGCCGCACCGGCCTCGGGGCTCATCATGGTGACAAGTAGCTGACCGGCTGCGACCCGATCGCCGGGGCGGACTGCCACGCTAACGACCCGCCCGCCCACCGGCGCGCCGAGCCGGGAGGTGCGGTCCTCGTCGGGAATCACTTGCCCGGGAACGATGGCCACGGTGGCGCCGGCACGCTCAGTCACGGGGCCCCAGGCGATGCCGGCATGCTGGACTTGCGCCGGAGTGAAGCTCACCATGACCATGCCGGGCATGGAGTCGCCCGGCGACTGGCCTGCCGCACTGCCGGTTTCCTTGCCGGCGCAGCCGGTGGTGAGCGCGGCGAGCATCACCAGGGCAGATCGCAGATGTGTCATGGACGTGGCTCCTCGCGGCCGCGGGGCACCGAGGGAGAATCAGGCAACAGATCGGTACCAGTGGCCAGCAGAAGTGCATAGTGGCTCTGGCGGTGGGCGAAGGTGACTTGGTAATAGTCGTGAGAGGCGTTTCCCCAGGCGCGGATGGCATCGAGAGCCTGGAGGAGGTTGATAGCTCCCTCCCGGTAGCCCTCCAGCGCGATCCGCCGCATTTCATCCGCGGCGGCGAGCAGATCCAGCGGGAGCTCCTGGACCCGGGCGGTCCAGGCCTCCACCGCGGCCTGGCTGGCGAGAATGTCCCCACCGGCCGCCTGTTCCACCGCGAGGAGTTCCTCCCGGGCCATGTGGGCCTCGGCATTCGCCCGGCGGATGTTGCCCCGGTTCTGGTCGAAGAGCGGAATCGGCACGCTGATTCCGGCGATCATCGACGATGTCCCGGCCGTCCGCTTGGCGCCGATGGTGACGCTCAGCTGGGGCAGAATCCTCCACTTTTCGAGGCCCGCCGAAGCTTCACGCTGACGCACCAGGGCCCGTGCGGCAACCACATCGGGCCGCTGCTGCAGCGTAGTTTCCAGCGAAACGGGCCCCAGTGCACCGGAGGCGTCGCCGCGAATGCCGTCGATCGAATCAGTCCGGACCAGGATGGCAAGGGTTGGCGAGGTGGCCGACCCAGATCCACCGAGGAACGGCGCGAGTTCTCCGCGAGCGCGAGCGAGTTCAGCCTCCCGGGTTCCGGCCTCGGCAGTGGCCCTCGCCCGTTCGATCCGGGAGCGGAGCAGGTCAGCCTCGGCGGAGAAGCCCTCGCGCACCCGCACAGTGTTCGCAGCGACCAGGGTGTCGAGCCAGCGGGCCAGCTCGCGAGCGATCTCGACGTCGATCTGACCGAGGGCGGTCCGATAGAAGGCCTGAATCGCTCCGGAGGCAAGTCGGCGGCGCACCTCTCGACGCGAGGCGTCCGCGACGTCGACCGAGGCACCGGCGGCGCTCACCCGGGACCAGCGCTGGTAGAACGGCTCCAGCGGGAGCGTGGCGGTGGCGAACGACTCCTGGTCCAAACCTATTGGCGCCGCACCTCCCGGCAGGGCGACGTTCTCCACCTGGAAGGTGACCATCGGATTCCCGAGCGAGCCTGCCGCGATCCGAGAGCCGGACGCCGCGCGAACATTTGCCGAGGCGGCGGCGAGCAGGGGATGGTGGGCTCCGACCGAGTCAAGGAGTTGGCGGAGGGAGAGGGGCGCCGCAGCAGGGCGGGCGGTCTCCGGCAGGGCCTGAGCCCGTGCGGGGAAGCTGCCGACCCAGAACCACAACACGCCAACGAGTCCCACCGTCCGACGGAGTGGCGCGGAGGCTGAATGGATTCGAGACATTTGAGCTCCCGGCGCTATCCGCGCCGACCAGATTGCTTCCAAGCGGGTGCACCGGCAAGAGGCTCGCCGCCCGCGGATGCCGGCGACGGCATTACCTCGCCGAAAGTGCAACGGAATGCTGTGGACTAGGAGAGGATCGGGGGGCGAACCAGCGGTGGTGTGTCGGGGAGAGTCCGGGACATGACGAGCAGCAGCCCGGGCGCGGCAGTCGTGACGGGCTCAGCCTGGATCTGGAAACTCGCCATGGGCAGGTACCGGCAGCAGGTCAGACAGGGCCATTCACAGCAGGAGTCCGATTGTTCGGTAAGGCAGCCGGTCAGTTCCAGTTGGTACTGACGCGGTGGGCTCTCGCTACGGAGGAGCGTTCGGACCTCGATCGGGCCCGCAGCGGATTCGTCGGGGCCGACAGTCGCGCACCCTGGGCACCACACGGTGAGGAGCGCGTACAAAAGGCGGAAGACGGTGCGGCAGGGGCGCATGGCACCGCCAATATATCCGGCGGGAAGAGATCCGGCCACCACTCGCGGGGCGGCAGGCAGGTGTGTCAATTCTGCTAGAAGTAGGTGGCGAACCCGATCTGAAACCCGCCGGTCTTCGACGGCGGATTGCCGAGCAGGTCTTGGGAGGACTCGAATCGGTAGTTGAGCCGGAACACGGTACCGGGGGCAGGTCGAAAGCTCGCTCCGGCGGTGACCGCATTGATCTCGTCGAAGATCTTGCTTCCGGTGGAGGTAAACTCCCCGCGGTTAAAGTCGACCCGCTCGAGCCTTAGCCCCAGGCTCACCACCGGATCGAGCAGCCCGCGAATGCGGGGCCGCCACACCGGGAGCACCGCATCGAGGTACAGCCCCCACTGGCGCTCGGCCAGGAGCTCCTGGAGATCAACCGGAACATCCACGGCGGCCCATGCAATTTCCCCACGGAGGCTCAGGCTGCTCACCTCGGTATTGAGGTCCAGCGCCATAATCGAGAGCCGGCGTTTCTCATTCACCGCCTCGCCCTCGACCCGCCAGGAGTTATAAATCCCCCCATAGTAGGAGAGACCGAGCTCCCCCCAGCGACGCGATTGCGCCGCAACCCGGCCGGAAAACGAAGGCGAGCCGTTGTTGTCCTCCTCGAATCGGCTGGCAGTTTTTCCGCTCGCCAGGTTGGTCCTGCCGGTGCCATTGAGCACCACGCCCTCCCCGAGGCCGTTGACCAGGTAGGCGTCGTAGGAGAGTGTCAGCCCGCGAGGGGCGAGTCGCCCGTGAATGCCGAACCCGACCTCGGAGAGGGTGGCTGGGATGATCTGGGTGGATACCAGCGGCCGATCGACGAAATCATACCGGGGGCTGTCGTGATTGACGTTGAAGGCACCAATGGGGGACAGGAGAATCCCCACGCGAACAACCAGAGACGGGTTGATGGTAAAGTCCACCAGCGCCGTTTCCAGGGCAATCTCCTCGGTGCCATGCTCAAACTCGAGTTCGGAGATGAACCGGACCCGCCGGCCGATTGAGGAGAACAGGAAGATATTGAAGCGGCGGAGCTCCATCGAAAGCCCCTCCCCGACTCCATCGGTCCGGAAATAATTCGCGTTTCCCTCGGCATACCCCCCCACAGCAGTCCTTCCCGCGGAGACCAGAAACGGCCGCTGGTAGATACCGCCCTGCACCATGGAGGTGTCCTGCGCCCGCACGGCGGGGACGAACCCGAGGAGGGCGAGTGCCACCGCGGCGCATCTCACGGCCGGTCCGCGCCGGGCTCAAGTTCGATGATAATGTTGTTCCCTTCCCGGGTGACGGGGAAGCGCTGGAGCGGCCGCTGAGTGGGGCCCTTGAGGATCTCGCCGGTGTTGGTGTACTCACTCCCGTGGCAGGGGCAGATCAGGTGTTCGGCAACGGGTTCCACCTGGCAGCCCCGGTGCATGCACCGGGTGGAGACCGCGGAGAAGCTGCCGTCCTCGAGACGATAGAGGTAAAGCGGCAGTGGGAGGCCGGGTGTCTCGACCAGGGCAAAGCGGCCGGCACCGAAGTCGGCGGCGCGAACGATGAGCCGGTTCCCCGACACGGTGGTGTTGACGTAGTGGAACCCGATGCAGCCGTTCATCGAGAGACCGGCACCACAGATCAGCGCGCCGGCGGAGAGCCCCTCCACGCGGCCAAGGAACTCCCGCCGGTTCATAGTGACCTCAAGAACGCGAGGAGGAACTCCTGCTGGGCCGGGGTGAGCGCCCGGAACGCGGCACGCGCGGCGGAAGACTCGCCGCCATGGAACTCGATCGCTTCCCTGAGGGAGCGGGCGCGGCCGTCGTGGAGATAAAACGCCCCTCCCCCCTGGGACCGCTCCGCGAGGCCGATGCCCCAGAGCGGCGGGGTCCGCCACTCGGAGGTCAGTGCGCGCCCTTCGGTGTACCCGTCATCGAGGTCGGGCCCCATGTCGTGAAGCAACAGATCGGTATAGGGATTGAACACCACCCGGTTGAGCGCCCCAACCCTGGAGGGGCCGGTGCTAAGCGCTGGCACGTGACAGCTGCCGCATTTGACCTGGGCAAAGAGCGCCTCTCCGGCCATCACCTCGACCGCCCCGGCGTTCCGCCGGGGCGGCGGCCGAAGAGTCTTCAGATAGAACACCACATTGCTCACCGTATTGGTGGGTACTTCGGGATCCGGAACATTGTCGCCGGCAAAGTTGCCCACCCGTGGATTGACCGGATCTTCCGGGATGAGATCGGTGGTCAGCCCCATGTCCTCGCGGTAGGCGGTAACGGCCTGCTGGAGCAGATTGATGGCTGAGGCCTTCTTGCCGAAGCGCCCGATGTACTTATCGCCTATGAGGAGGTGACGACGCGGTTCGCCGGGGTCGAAGAGCAGTTCGAGCCGCGCCACTTCGGCGATCAGGTCCGAGGCACCCACCAACTGCACCCGCCCCGAGACACCGTCTCCATTGGCATCTTCCGGGTCAGCCAGGGCAAGGAGGTCGGCGTCTTCCACCGCTTCGAGAAACCCGAGGCCCGTCACGCTCGGCGCAGTGAACTGGGCGACACCGGTGACGCCGGGTGGAACCACCTCGGCGATGTAGTTGAGAATCGCCCGATGCTGGAGCTGGGGGCCGCCCTCAGGGCGCATCGGATCGAAAACGCCGCCCTGCATCCGTCCAAACCTGGTGAGGTTGAAGAGCAGGTGTCCCTTCCCATCCCCGACATGACAGCTTTCGCACGACGCGGCCACGAAGATCGGACCCAGTCCGTCCTCCGCTCCGAATCGCCGGGAGAACTCTCCATCCCCTGCAAGAAACGCCGCCATCTGGGGGCCGGTGAGATTCTCCACCGGGCCCTCCAGGAGCGTGTCAGGATCCGGCGCGCCCGGCAACACCGTTTCGCAACCGGCGAGGGCGAGCACCGCCAGCATTCGAAGAGGCAGACTCATTGATCCTCCCGAGCGCAGAGGAGCAGCGCCGCAATTTCGTGTCCGATGATTCGCTCGACTCCAGCAACCTCGAGGGTGATCGGTCCATTGTACGGCTGCCGGTCGAGTACGGTGACCGGGGTCCCCGGCATAAGGTGCGCCTCGGCGATGTAACGCAGCCGGCCGGCGTCGGTCGAATCCGCCCGGCAGATGGTGACGTTTTCCCCGACGGCAACGTCGCAGAGCGGCACGTGAATGAACTCGGCGATGGACCCGTCGGCTTCGGGGATGGGGTCGCCGTGGGGATCGACCCGGGGGTGACCGAGGGCGTGGGCCATGCGCTCAACCAACACGTCGGAGACGGCGTGCTCCAGCCGCTCGGCCTCGTCGTGCACGGTGTCCCAGGCGTAATCGAGGAAGGCGACGAGATAGGCCTCGATGAGCCGGTGTCGGCGCAGCATTCGGAGTGCAATGCGGCGGCCCTCCGCGGTCAGTTCGACACCCTTGTAGGGAACGTGCTCGAGTAGGCCCTGGTCGGAAAGGCGGCGCACCATGCCACTCACCGATGGGGCCGAGAGCTCCAGGCGCTGGGCGATCTGGCTGGTCGAGGCGGGGTGGCCTCCGCTGGAAAGGCGATAAATGGCTTTGAGGTAATCCTCGACCGATCGGGTCAGCGGTTCGGGCACCGGCTGCGCCGTCATCCTCATTGCACGACTCCCTGGGGGGCACGCAGCGCGCGTAACCCGTTGGCAATGACAATGAGAGAGGCACCGGTGTCGGCCAGTACCGCCATCCACAGGGTTGCCTGCCCCAAGACCGCCAAGAGCAGAAACACCGCCTTGATACCGATGGCAAACGCCACATTCTGGCGCACGAGAGCCATGGTGCGGCGGGCCCGGCCGATGGCTGCGGGGAGCCGGGAAAGGTCATCGGCCATCAGCGCCACATCAGCCGTTTCGAGGGCGACGTGGCTGCCGGCGATGCCCATCGCAATGCCAACGTCGGCCGCGGCCAGCGCCGGCGCATCGTTGATGCCGTCGCCCACCAATGCCACCTTGGCGCCGCCTTCCCGCAATTGGTGCACCGCCGCGAGCTTTTCCTCGGGGAGGAGTGAGGCGCGGCACTCGTCGAGGCCCAACTGTTGAGCGACTCGTTGCGCCGCGGGCGCGCTGTCTCCAGTCAGCAGCACGGTGCGGCGAACGCCCAGCCGGCGCAATTCGGAAAGGCAGGCCTTCGCTTCCGGCCGGATTCGATCGGCGACTGCCAGGACGCCTACCGACGCATGCGCCGACGACAGCAGGACTGCGGTCTTTCCCTCGGCCGCGAATCGATCCATCGCCTCGTGGGCATCGATGTGACAGGTGCCGAGTTCATCGCAGATGCGGCGGCTGCCAAGGAAGAGCTCCCTGCCGTCGAGGATGGCGCGCGCCCCGCGACCGGGGAGGGCACGGAAGCCGCTGGATTCCGGGACCTCGAGTGACGCCTCGCGGGCAGCAGTGACGATGGCATGGGCGAGCGGGTGTTCCGAACTCCGTTCGATGCCCGCCGCCATCCGGAGCAGTCCGATCGAATCGTTGCCATCGAGCGGGGCGAGATCAGTGAGCACCGGCCTGCCCTCGGTGAGCGTGCCGGTCTTGTCGAAGGCCACGACCTCGACTGAAGCGAGCCGCTCCAGCGCATCTCCGCCGCGGAGGAGCACCCCGTCGTGCGCCGCACCGGTGAGTCCGCTCACCACCGTCACGGGCGTGGAGATGACCAAGGCGCAGGGACACGCAATCACCAGCATCGCCAGGGCGCGGTAGATCCAGGTGCCCCACTCCGCCGAGGTGGCAAGCGGCGGCACCACGGCAACGAGCAGGGCAAGGACGACGACGGTTGGCGTGTACACGCGGGCGAAGCGTTCCACGAATGTCTGGACGGGGGCCCGGGAAGCCTGGGCAGCAGCGACCGCGCGGCCGATTCGAGCCAGCAGGGTATTGCTGGCGGCGCTGGTGATTCGGATGAGCAGTGCGCCATGGCCATTGAGAGATCCGGCGAAGACCTCGGAACCGGTGGACTTCTCGACCGGCATCGCCTCGCCGGTGATGGGGGCTTCGTTGACGGCCGAGCTCCCCTCGGCAACTACGCCGTCGAGGGGAATCCGCTGGCCCGGTTTGACGACCACCAGCTCGTCCACTAGGACCCGCTCGACCGCCACCGTGACCTCCCGACCCTCCCTCCGCACCAGCGCCTGGGCAGGAGCCACCTCCATGAGTCCGGCGATGGCGTTGCGGGCCCGGGTCATCGCCCCACGTTCGAGCAGCTGGGCGAATGCAAAGAGCGCCATGACCGCTGCGCCTTCGGCCCACTGACCAATGGCGGCGGCGCCCAGCGCGGCCAGGACCATCAAGACGTTCATGTCGAGTGCGCCGGCGCGAAGCGACTTCCACGCCTTCGGGAGGACCAGCCAGCCACCAGCGGCGATGGCGACTCCGAACGCAATCGTTGCCGCGGTGCCTTGCTGCAACAGGCCGATTCCTACGGCCACCCCGGAAACGATGGTGGCTGCGAGCGCATCGCGAGGGAGCCCCTCGCGCACCACTTTGGCCGGCGCGCTCTCAACCTGGCAACAGCCGCAGGCGTCGAGGGCGGGCAACTCGGTCATGCCGCCACCAGTCGCCACACCTGGGCCACCAGGAAACAGAGGGTAAATCCCATCGCGACCGGGAGCAGGGTGGCGACGGTGGTCCATTTCACGCTGCCGGTTTCCTTGTAGATGGTGTAGATCGTCGTTGAACACGGGTTATGCAACAGGGAGAAGAGCATCAGTGACACGCCGGTGAGGGTGGTCCATCCGGCGGCGCGAAGCAGGTCACCGACCTGCTGGGCGGAATCGAGCTCGAACATCACCCCGGCACCCTGGCCCCCGGCCAGGTGCCCGGTGAGAACGGTGAGCATCAGCACACTCGGAATAACGATTTCGTTGGCCGGGATCGCCACCACGTAGGCCAGCAGAATCACCCCGTTCAAGCCGATCAGGATTCCGGTCGGGTTGAGCCAGCCGACCATATGCCCGGCAATGCTGTCGCCCCCAAGGTGAATGTTGGAGATCAACCAGATCACCGCACCGGCCGGCGCAGCGAAGACCACGGCCCGCCAGAGCACGATCAGGGTGCGGTCGATCAGCGAAGTGTAGAGGGTCTGGAGAATCCGGGGCGGTCGATACGGTGGCAGTTCCAGGCTGAAGGTGGTCGCCTCGCCCTGGAGCACGGTGCGGGTGAGCAGCCAGGACGACGCGAACATCATGACAATACCGAAGAGCGCCACTCCAACGACGGCCGACGCGGAGATCAGCCCGGCAACCCGGGCCGGCGCCAGGGCCCCGACGAAGATGGATGCGATCAGGATCTGGGTGGGCCAGCGTCCGTTGCAGAGCGAGAAATTGTTGGTGATGATGGCCACCAACCGCTCTCTGGGACTGTCGATAATCCGGGTGGCAACGACGCCGGCGGCGTTGCAGCCGAAGCCCATGCACATGGTGAGGGCCTGCTTGCCGTGGGCCCCCGCCTTCTGGAACATCCCGTCGAGATTGAAGGCCACCCGAGGGAGGTAGCCAAAGTCTTCCAGGAGGGTGAACAACGGGAAGAAGATGGCCATCGGCGGCAGCATCACGCTGATGACCCAGGCACTGGCGAGATAGACGCCATCGAACAGGAATCCGGAGAGCCACCACGGCATTCCGATCGAGGTGCCAATGCCGTTCAGCATCGGGTGAAATTTTCCGATCAGGACATCGGCGATCATGGCCGACGGGACATTGGCCCCGGTCACCGTGAGCCAGAAGACCACCATCAGGAGCAGCAGCATCAAGGGGAACCCGAACCACCGGCTGGTCAGCAACCGGTCGAGGGTGCGGTCCACGTTGAATTTGGTCTTCCTGACCCCGACCAGCACCGCTTCGGAGGCGATCCGCTGCGCGGTGGCGTAGAGGCTTTCCATGATGGTGTCGTGGAATGAGCCGGAAAGTTTCCAACGCTGCGCGATTACTTCGGTCAGAAGAGTGGTTTGGCCGTCGGATCCCGGCGGCAGGACAGCCGGGGGACTGGATTGATGGGTGAAATTATCGAGGGTGGCAGAACTCAAGACGCCGATCTCGCCGCTCTTGACCGCGGCTTCGATGCGCTCGTCGGCGTTGAGCAGGCGAAGGGCCACCCACCGGGGATTCGGCAATCCCGGAAACGCCGCCTCGATCAAGGGAACCAGCGCGCCGATGGCAGCCTCCACGTCGGCCGGATGCTTGGAGATCCGGAACGGGGTGGTAGTCCGGACTCCGGTAGCCACGTCGTGGATGGCATTCTGGAGTTCCTTGATCCCCACGCCACTGCGGGCCGACGCCGGAATGACCGGCACCCCGAGGGTCTGCTCCAGTTTACCGGGATCGACGGCAATACCGTGGCGCCGCGCCTCGTCCATCAGGTTGAGACAAATCACCACCTTGCCGGTGATTTCCATCACCTGCAACGCCAAATTCAGGTTTCGCTCCAAGCGGGTGGCGTCCAACACCACCACCGTGACGTCGGGCCGGCCAAAAAGCAGGAAATCCCGCGCCACCTCTTCGTCGCTGCTCCCGGCCTGCAGGGAATAGGTTCCGGGCAGGTCGATCACCTTGACCCGCTGACCGTGGTTGGTAAACAGCCCTTCGGCGCGGGTTACCGTCTTTCCGGGCCAGTTCCCGGTGTGCTGCCGGAGTCCGGTCAGGGCATTGAAAACGGTGCTCTTGCCGGTATTGGGGTTTCCCGCCAGGGCAACCAAATAGTCCCACTGATCCTGCCGGCCGCCGATCTGCACCATCTCCGCCATGGGAGAATGCACGGCGCAGCCATGACAATGGGCCGAGGGGGGCGCGATGACCGAGGTCATGCCATGAGCTCCGCGGGGGCCGGCAACTGAAGCCGACTGATCAGAATGCCGTGGGCCTGCTCCCGCCGGAGCGCAATCAACGCACCGCGAATGCGGTAGGCCATGGGATTACCGGACGGGCTGCTCATTTCTGCCAGGATGACGGTGCCGGGAATCACCCCGAGATCGAGCAACCGGCGCCGCTGAGGACCCTGGACCATCGGAGCGATCTGGGCCACGGTGGCGGACTGTCCCAGGGGCAACGAATCGAGCCGCTGCAGAAGCACCGTGTGGGTTTCCCGCTCGGTCACTGGCTCGACGGTGACATTCCCCGCCAGGACCGGATCGAGAAATTGTTCGACCCCGGCGATCAGCATGCGGAGCACACCGGGTTTCGACTCGAGGACTTTCACCGGGACGGCGGGATTGAATCCCATCGCGCGAAGCCGGTCATAGGCTTCGCGGGGCTCGTCCTCAAGATGCACGATGGTAGCGGCGGTACCGGGCGCCAGCCCGGAAAGCGGGACGCCGGAGGCCGGTGGCAGGATGCCGGACACCGATGGGATCGGGTCACCATGCGGATCCATTAACGGATTGCCGAGGCTGGCGGCCAGATGATCGGCCTCGGCTTCGCTGATGCGGTGCTCCTCCCGTTCGGCCCGCTCGTGCCACTCGGCCGGCGCGATACCGGTGCGATCGGCGAAGTACCGTTCCAGGAGTCGGTGGGCCCGCACCATCCGCATGCCGTAGGTGTGGCCGTCGGGCGTGAGTGAAACTGCGACCCCGTCGGTGATGACCAAACCGCGGGCCGCCAACGCCGAGAGGATCTTCAGGGCACGGCCGCGGGAGACTTCCAGCGCTCCGCCAAGGCTTTCAATGGTGCCGGTTCGTCCGGAGAGTTTGCAGTTGACGAGGTGCTTCAGCCCGTCTTCGAGGGTGACCCGTTCGGTCAGCCGAGCCAGACGACGGGCCCGCCAGAAGAGTCCGATTTTCGGCCAAAAGCCCAAGGCTCCAAGCACGACAAAGGCGCCAAAGAGCAGCAGCGCGAGAGTTGGGTCAGGCGCCAAAACAGGTGGTGGCAATTAACCTCTAAGAAACGGGATGTGCGATTACACGAACACAATAATTAGTCTTGCCTAAATTGACAATACCTGGCGGAATATGGGCGAGGGCTGGGGGGATTCAGCCAAGAACTACAGGAGTCGGAGCAGGGGGGTGAAAATCCGTTCGCTCATTCCCCAGAGTACCCCGATCTCAAGCTGGTAACCCACTGTGCGAAAAAGGGTTCCGTAGCGGGCGAATTCCACCGGGCCGAGTTTGCCCGGTCCGAGAAAGCTCTCGAGCGGAACCCACCACGCTGCAGCGACCTCATGGTTAGGACGAAGTTGTACCTGATCGGGAACGGTGAAGACAAAGGGTCGGACCAGAATGGGAGGGAGGACCGACGTTCGGGGCGCGAGATCGTCGAGTGTAGCCACGACATCCCGGCCGGAGAGATCGAGGCCCACCTCCTCGGCGGTTTCGCGCCGGGCTGTGCCCACAAGATCAGTGTCCCCCGTATCCCAGCGACCGCCGGGAAAGGCGAGCTGGCCCGACCATCGATCATCGGCTCGATCGGCGCGGCGGATGACCAGAACGCTGTCCGGGTTCGGTGCCAGAACGACCGCCACTGCCGCCCGTGGTCGGTCGGGGAAGTCTTCGGTCTTGGGAGTGTGCCGGGCCAGCCGGTCGACCAGCGCGGGAAGCCGGGTCAGGGCTGGGGCCGGCAAGCGCCAACGCCGTCGCAACCGGCGGCTGGTGGAACAAGGCTGCGGAGAGCGCACGTGGGCATCAGCGTTTCGGCAGGGCGATGGGGCGGTCCGTGGTGAGGCCGGCGCCGTATCGGCAGGCCTGATTGTACTTCGGTTCGACCTTCATGCAGACGCTATCACGCTTTGCCATCGGGACATACAGCACCGAAGCTTGCTCACCGACTGCGTTATAGCAGGCGGTGGCGATTTCGGTCGGCCCCAGCCTCCGGCAGAATGCCAGCCCATCATCCGGATTGGCGGTCACGTCGACGAAGTTTTTCACCACTCCGACAAAACACCACGATTGGTAGCGCATGCTGCCGAGTGAACAGAGGCGGATGGACTCTTCTGGTTCGCGGGTGGTGACACCGCTGACGTAGGTGCCGATGCCCTGGTAACAGGTGGGGCGCATCCGCTCAGGCGCGGTATCGCATCCGGCCGCTACCTTGGCAAAATCGAGCCCGGTTTGCTCCACCATCAGGCCGGCCTGGTTCTGATAGCAAGCCCGCAGGTAGCGCTCGCTGAGGACGGTGCAGGGATACAACAGTGACCCCGGCATTCGGACCTTGAACTGGGTGGTGCTCACAGGAGCCGCGCTGCCATGGTCCATCCCCTCATGATCCATGGTGGAGGAATTCACCGCCGCGGTGTCCTTACCTCGAAGTTTGAGGTGGGGACGGTGGGATTGCCCGCGCCCCCCGACGACAAATTCCATGAACGCCCCACCGTAACACGACTCGGTATCGAAGTAATTACCGAGCTTGTCGCACCCATCGAGCGCGCGCGGAAGATCCATGGTATAGGTCTGCAACAGGCCGTGGCCAATGCCGTGCACACACTGAAATCGGAGCCATCCGCTATCCCGGATGCCGGGGGTGTCCTGACAAATCGAGGCAACCTTGGCGCTGTCGGTGCCTTCATAGGCAAGAAACGCCTGAATGACGCCGTGGTAGCAGCCCGACTGGAACAATTCGGTGCACTGCAGGTAGACGTCCCCGAGATTTTCACCGGGGGTCCACGCATTGATTCCGACTACATGGCTATAATCGTGGCCATACTTGCGAATGGCGACGTCCCGCTGACCCATCAGGTCGAGGGTGCCCATCGAGAGGCTGATCTTGTTCTGCTCGACCAGCTGGAGTAGCACATCTTCGTAGCAGGCGCGTCGGTCTGAACCCCGGAGCAGCCGGCAGCGAGTGCGGGTAAAATTGGCCACGGTAACCGAATCATCGGCCTCGATGGCGGTGGAGAGAGCGGCAGGAATTGGCGGGAGTTCGCGACCCGGCAGCGCGGCGCCCTGACTATCGGCGTACAGCGCAAAGCCCAATCCAGCCGCAACGATGAGGACGAGTCCCAGGAGGATCTTCCGTATCATGGATTGAATATTAGTATGTCATTGACCTGACCGCCGCCACGGTTAGTATTGACCCGCCGACCGCAAACTCCCCGGCACGGAGAGCCATCCCTGCGCCTTTCCCACCCGACCCTCGTTGCCGCCAGCCGCGCCATCTCGGCGCAACGCGACGCCATGGTAGGCCAGTGGCTCACCTGGCTGGGTGACCGGGTCACCTCATCGAGTTCGGTCCCCGAGGACGTGGTTACCCGCGAGCTGCAACTCCTTATCGACGTATTCGGCTCGATGGTGGGACCGCTGCGGCGAGAAACCAAGTCCATCTGGCTGCGGGTCACCGAAGAGTATGGCCGCCACGCCGCTTCCCGCGGCCTCGCGGCGGGTGAAGTCGTCGAAGAGCTGCAGTATCTCCGGGAGTTGCTGATCCGATTCCTGGCGCCGTCGATCGCGGCGCTTCGGCCCCGACAGGGTATGGCGCTCCTCCTGCGGCTCAATCGGCTGGTGGACAAGGGGGTCGCCATGGCGGTGGTTGGATACACCGACGCACTGGTGGCGGGCCTGCTTCCCGAGGGCGACAACGCCCCGGCCGGCCGGCGGACTCCCGACCGGGCAGAACTTTCGCTGGCGCTGGACCAGATTCAGGATGAGCTGACCCGCACCATTGCCGCTCCCCGCCCAGCCGCCTAGTCCCCCGCCCCAGCAACGCCCGGGGTAATTGGGTAACCCGGAGCGCTGGAACGGTCCCATCGATCGACTGCTCCCTCGCCAACATGCCGAGTCATGGGACTCGGCGAACTGCTCGCATCGATCAACCGCCTGGAAGACCTCTCGCGTGTGCTGGAGGCGATCGGCTTCGTGCCCGAGTGGCAGGAGTTGCCCGGCGGGGTGGCGATCGTGGCCCGTCACGGCGAGTTCGCCTGGCACGCCATCGAGAGTGGAGAGCGGGAGGCGGCGCCCCGGCTGGCTCGGCGGCTGGCGGCGGGCGGCAGACCCGCCGGGGTCATTGGGCTCGACACCCGAGCCCGGAAATTGGTCTTTGCCGGGGCTGACGGACAGACGCTCTCGCTCTCGACCAGTGCGCCGAATCCACTTGATCTGGCCCGCCTCGAGCGCTGCGCGCCCAACTCTGGCGAAGGTGCGCTCGCCACCGGGTTCCGGATCGCCGAGGCACTGGACGGCAAGGGAGTGGACGACCGGTTCTTTACGGGGTTTCGGGGGACACTGTTGGGCATGATGGCGGTGTTTCCGGCGCAAGTTTCCCGCACTGACCGGCACGCCCTCGCCCTACTGACGCTCACCCGCATCCTGTTCCTGTATTTCATCGAGGCAAAGGGCTGGCTCGACGGCCGGCCTCGATTCTTGCGAGAGGAGGTCGATCGCTGTCTGGCCCGGGGACGCTCGCTCAACCGGGATCTGTTGCAACCGCTGTTCTTCGGCACCTTGAACCGGCCGGCCGGTGTTCGGAGCGCGCTGGCACGACAGTTCGGCCGAATTCCCTTCCTCAATGGCGGATTGTTTGAACCACACCCGCTGGAACGGCGTTGGCGGGTTGCCTTGCCGACGCCCATTCTGCGAGAGGCGTTCGACCGACTCTTCGAGCGATTCCACTTCACCCTGACACCAGGCGGCGAACGCGCGGTAGCGCCCGACATGCTCGGGCGAGTGTTCGAAGGGGTGATGGACCCGGAGGAACGGCATGCCACCGGGAGCTATTACACCCCGGCACCGCTGGTCGATGCCCTGTTGGCCGATGGCCTCGCCACCTGGCTTTCCGGGCGGATGAAGATCGGGTGGACCGAGGCGCGCCGGCGGCTGGACGCCCCGGATCCCGCGGCGCGAAGGATTCTCCGGAGTGCCAAGCTCCTCGACCCCGCGGTGGGAAGTGGAGCGTTCCTGCTCGGCGCGCTCCGCTGGCTCGCTGGTCCGACACCGCGACCGAGCCCCGAACACGCGGCCCGCCTTCGGAGGGTTCTCCAGACGCAGCTTTTCGGGGTCGATCGGAATGCCGCCGCGGTGCGACTGGCCGAATTGCGGCTCTGGCTCGAGGTGGTTGCCTCGGATCCGACGGAGGCTCCTCTCTCGGTGCCACCGCTTCCCAATCTCGACGCGCTGATTCGCCAGGGGGACAGTTTGAGCGATCCGGCCGCCGGCTTGCCACTTCCGCCGCCGCGAGTGCCAGACGCCCGGCTGCTTGCATCGCTGCGGCGGACGGTGGTCGGGGCAACCGGGGTGCCCAAGCGAACCGCGGTGGCACAGTTGATCGGGGCGGAGCGGCGGATGGCCGAAACGGCCTTCCAGGGTGCGGTGGGGGCGTTGGATGCACGGATCGCCGAATTGCTGGAGTCGGCACGGAGTCCGTCGCTGTTCGGGGAGCGGCGGGGGCTCACTCGGGCCACCCGGGCCGAGTTGGCAGAATTTCGGAGCGCTCGACGTCGGGCTCGGATGCAGCTCCGCGCGATCACCCAGGCGGGAGAGGTGCCGTGGTTTCACTACCCGGTTCATTTCGGAGACGTCATGCAGTCGGGCGGCTTCGATCTGGTGGTCGGCAATCCGCCGTGGGTCAGGGCCGAGGCGCTCGATCGGGAACAACTCCGCTATTTAGCCGAGCGATTCCGGTGGTTTCGGGGCGGGCGGCAGATGCAGCGGGGTTATGCCCACCAGGCCGATCTGGCGGTGGTGTTCGTCGAGCGGGCCCTGGAACTGCTGGCGCCGAACGGGGTGTTGGCGTTTCTGGTTCCCGGCAAACTGGCGACGGCGGGATATGCCGCCCCAGCACGGGAGGAGTTGGCGCGACGCACCACAATCTCGGTAGTGGCGGATCTGCGCAACGAGCCTCGCGCCGCGTTTGACGCGACGGTGTATCCGATGGCGCTGGTGACTGCGCTGGCGGCGCCCCCGGAGCGGCACCGTCTGCGCACCGGGTTAGGCCAGGCGGATGCCGGGGTGCGTCAGAGTGGACTCGGCCAGGGCCCCTGGGGGTTGGTTCCTGATGCGGTGCGGTCGGTGGTCGATCGCCTGGGTCGGGAATTCCCCGCGGTGGGAGATCACTTCACCTGTCATCTCGGGGTGAAGACCGGCCTCAATCGGGCCTTTCTCGATCCACCTCCCGATGTCGAAACGCACCTGGTGCGATGGGCGGTGCGCGGCCGAGACGTCGGGCCGTTCCGGATCCGGCGAATCCAACGCCTGCTGTGGCCGTGCGACGGGGCGGGCCGTCCGCTGGATTCGCTGCCTCCCGGCGCGGCCCGTCATGTGGAAACCCACAGCGCCTCGCTTCGCCGCCGCGCCGACCATTGCGGTGGACCCCCGTGGGCGGTGTTCCGCACCAGCGCGGCGGCGGCGGCGCATCGGGTGATCTGGGCGGACGTCTCCCGCCGGCTGGAGGCGGCAACCCTGACCGGCAGCGGGGGGCTCGACGCCATTCCACTCAACAGTTGTTACGTGATTTCTGTCCCTAACCCGGCTACCGCATTCCGGCTTGCCGCCTGGCTCAACTCGAGCTGGTGTCGAGCTGCGGCGGCCGCCGTGGCCAATCCGGCGTCCGGCGGGTATGCACGGTTCAATGCCGGGGTGGTCTCCGGACTTCCCTGTCCCAAGGCGGTGCTCACCGATACCCGTTTGCTGGCCTTGGGGCGCCGAGCCGCCGGGGGGGATTTCACCCAGGAGGAAGTGGATGAGTGCTGCGTCGATCTCCTCCGGTTGGCGCCCGGGGAACGCGAAACACTGGCGGGAGTGGCTCGGGCGAGCGGCGACGCTGGTCGCTGAGGATCTGGGCGCCCTGACCGATCCGCTGGCGGCGTGGCTTCGCCCCGGCCCCGCGGCCTCGCCGGAGGCGGTCGCTTCGGCGTTGGCACGGGCCTTTCTGCCCAAGGTAGCGGCGGACCCAGCGCCGAACTGGCTGCGCCTCGATCAGCACCTTTCCTTCGGGCGGGCGCTCTCCGCGGTGCGGCGTTTTGGGGGAGCCCTGCTGGCCGACGGGGTCGGCACCGGGAAAACATTCATTGCCCTCGCAGTGGCCAGCAGACTGGAACCGGCCCATCCGGTTCACGTCATCGTACCGGCCTCGCTGCGGGCCCAGTGGCACGACGCGGGCCGCCGAGCCGGAGTCAGCCTGATCATCCACTCCCACGAAAGGTTGAGCCGGGGACGGCAACCGACCGAGGGGCGCGGCGCGGTGATCGTGGATGAAAGCCATCGCTTTCGAGAACCCCACACCATTCGGTACCGGACGATGTGCCGCTGGTGCGTCGGCCGGCGGGGCCTGCTGCTCTCCGCAACGCCCGCAGTGAACCGCCTGGAGGACGTGGTACACCAGCTCCGCCTGTTCGTCCGGGAGGATGCGCTGGCATGGCGGGGCGCGGGAACGCTTTTGGCCGGACATTTTGCCGAACTGGTAGTGACCGGAGCCGACCGCTCGGGGGCGCTACCCACGCGACGGGAGCGCAGCATCACGGTTCCCGAGCCGGTGGAATCCACCGTGGCCTTGCAGTGCGGGATCGAGGCCTTGTCGCTCTCCACCGATCGGGCCATCGCCTCACTGCTCCGGGTCATGCTGCTGCAGGCGCTGGCCTCGAGTCCGGCGGCGGTGGCCGATTCCCTGGCGCGGTATCAGGCGCTGCTGCTGCATGCCCGGGACGCGCTGGACGCGGGTCAGCGGGTTACCCGCCACCGGATCCGGAGCCTGGTCGGCAGCGGGCTCGACCAGCTGGTGCTGTGGCCGCTGGTGGCAGAGTCGGCGATGCTTCCCGAACTCGCTCTTGACGATCTCCCGCTGGCGGCGGCCCTCGGGGCCCAGGCGCGGGAGTGGGAGCGCCGCCATGACGGCAAGCTGGAGGTATTGCGACAGATCACCTCGGACCCAAAGCCGACCCTGGTCTTCAGCAGCTATGCTGCCACGGTACGGCACATCCGCACTCACCTCAACGGTCCCGGCGTGGCGTGGTGCACCGGCAACGCGGCAGGTCTCGACCGAATGCCAGCGTCCCGGGAGGTGGTGCTGGAATGGTTCCGGCGGCGTTCCCCGCCCTATCCGCACATCCTGCTCGCAACCGACGTGGCGGCCGAGGGGCTGGACCTTCCGCTGATCGAGCGGGTGGTGCACTACGACCTGCCGTGGACCGCGGTTCGGCTGGAACAACGCAGCGGACGAGCGGTTCGACTCACCTCGAAACCCGGCGAGATCGAGGTCATCCGATTCCTGCCGGGCGCCGGCTTGGAGGGCCAGCTCCGGAAGTTATCGATCATCGACCGCAAGGCGGTGCTCCCCGAGGCACTGGGACTCGGCCACGGGAAGCTGGCGCCGTGGCGGCAGTTGGCCAGCATCGCGGAGGAATGGAGCGGCTGCCCAGCCCGGGAAGGCACTGCGCACGTCGAGGGGAATCGACGTGCCGTTGTCTGCGGGTTCCGTCTGGTCGGCCGGAACGGAACGGTGCGGGAAGTGGTCAAAGCGTGGACCGGGGCCGGATGGACCGATGACCCGGACCAGGTCGCCACGTTCCTGGCAACGGCGCGGGGGCAATGCGGAATCTCGAGTGCAAATCCGACGCTGGTGCGGGCTTCGCTCAGGCGGGTTTCCGGTGTGGTGCGGGCGGCACTCTCCACCCTGCACGGAGCAGCGGCGGGGGTCGGACGGACGACGCCAGCAGTCCGGCGCCTGATCCGGAGGATTCGGGCGCTGGCCACCCTGGCAGCGCGGGCCCGGGATGCCGATCGCCTCGGTTGGCTGGAGCGGGGCCTTTGCTTCATCCGCCGGGGGCATACCGCCGGGGAAAGCGCCCTGCTCGAGGAATGGCTCGGACTGGGGGACCTGGAGCTGCAAAAACGGCTGCGCCAGCTCCCGGCGGCTCCCCCGGAATCGATCGAGCAGGTTGAACTGATCGGCCTGCTGCTGGTAGAGCCGGCGAGAGGGGTACGCTAATTTTCCCCAATGCCAAGATTCACCACCGTGCTGTTTGATCTCGATGGCACCCTGATCGACTCGGTCCGGTTGATTCTCGACAGCTATCATCACACGCTCGCCATGCATCAGGAGCAGCCCAAGAGCGACGACTATTGGCTGGCCGGATTGGGCACCCCGCTTCGAGTGCAGTTGGCGCCGTGGGCGAGCGATCCGGGCCGGCTCGAGGCGATGGTCGCGACCTACCGGGAATACAATTTGTCGCTTCACGATTCGATGGTGACGGCGTATCCGGGTATCGTGGAAGTGGTGTGCGCCATCAAGCGAGCGGGCTATCGCACCGGCCTGGTAACCAGCAAGAACAAGCCGGGGGCGCTCAAGGGACTCAAGCTGGTTGGGCTGGAGGAGGCAATGGAGCTGGTGATTGGAGCCGACGACGTAATCAATCCGAAACCGCACCCGGAGCCGGTGGAACTGGCGTTGCGGCAGCTCGGTGAAACGGCCGGAGGCGCTCTATATGTAGGAGACAGCGTGCACGACATGGAGTCGGGGCGCGCGGCGGGGGTGAGGACAGCGGCGGTCCTGTGGGGCCCGTTCGAGCGGAACCAGCTGGCTCACACCCAACCCGATTTCTGGCTGACGGAGCCGCCCGACCTTGGGGCGCTCCTGGGGGTCACGGCCTAGGAGTGGGGCGCTGGGCAGGGGCCAGGCCGGTTGCGAGGAGCAGGGCGCACCGAAGAGAAAGAGAGACGGAACGGGTTGGAGGCACGCATTGTGAAGCTGGGGCGGCAGGGGTCGAACCTGCAACCTCCCGGTTAACAGCCGGGCGCTCTGCCGGTTGAGCTACACCCCACGAAGTCTGAAGCTCGAGGAGAATTGACCGAACGGGGATGACCCATGAGGTTTCTCAATAAAGGCAGATTGGTGCCGAGGCGCTAATCGTCACGTTCTTGGATCCGTACCCCGTTGCGGTGGCTGCGTTACTGACCTGTACTCCAATCGTGAATGACGATCCGGCATTGTGGTAGATCAACTCGTTTGGATTCGGCGAGTTATTGTTCACCGAATTGTTACTAACATACCATGAAAAGACGTACGGAGGGGCGCCGTTGCTGACAGTCGCCGTCCATAGACAGGTTCCTAACGACCTTACAGCTCCCTGACCGGTAATGGTGACCGTCAATGGCGGTGGAGCCACCGAGGTAACCGCCTGCCATGAATTCGGTGGCAGTCCTAAACTCCCGCCAGGAAATACGAGTGTGTAGGGTCCGTAACCGTTGTTTATCCAACAATAGGAGACCGACCCCGTCGCACTGACGTCACTCGGAGTATCGGTGACAGGCTGAAAGGCCCCGGTGTTTGGATTTGCAAATTGAATGTTGAGTGCTCGAATGTCTGGCAGGAGTGGACAGTTTGGGTTCCCGGACACATACCATGATTCCCACGCGGTCCACCCACGCTCTCCACCAAGCCCACCAGGGGAATAACTGGTGGGCCTTTTGCAGGACGACATCGGCATGGTCCAGCCCCCCAGCAAGTAATCGTACATCTGTCCGTACCAACAGCCATTGAAGTTGGTTGGTGTTACAATTATTACACTGAGGGTTGGCTTTCCAAGGTAATCGCGAACATAGCGATCCAGAAAACCGCTCTGGCTATTTATGGGAACGAAGACCTCCCATTTCCCCACGACGCCTTGCGGACTCTTGTAACACCAGTCGAACCACCCTTGATAATGTTGGGTAGGTGCGGACGCGCCCGG
>JANNSC010000441.1:0-2609 GCA_031402135.1 Gemmatimonadales bacterium
GAGATATCACAAACTCTTATAGAGCAAGGACTTACGTTTGAACGCTTCAAGACTGGCACTCCACCGAGAATCGCTGGGGAGAGCGTGGAGCTTTCCCGGCTGGCGCGCCAGGAGAGCGAGGCGACGCCGTACTGGTTCTCCTATCACGAGCGTGTCCCGCAGCTTCCGAGACTCACCTGCTATTTGACCTGGGCCGGTGCCGAGGTTCGGGCGGTCATCGAACAGCACCTCCACCAGTCGGCCCTTTATGGCGGGGCGATCAGTTCTCGAGGTCCCCGGTACTGCCCTTCGATTGAGGACAAGATCGTAAGGTTCCGGGACGCGGAGCGGCACCAGGTGTTTCTGGAGCCTGAGGGTCTGGGGACCGGCGAGATGTACGTGAATGGCCTTTCGACTTCGCTCCCGGAGGCGGTTCAGCTGGAGATGCTCCGGGCGGTGCCCGGACTCGAGCGGGTGGTCATGACACGCCCTGGTTACGCCATTGAGTACGACTACTTCCCGCCGACGCAGCTTACGCCGACGCTGGAGACCCGGGCGATCGCCGGACTCTTCCTCGCCGGGCAGGTGAACGGGACCACCGGGTACGAGGAAGCTGCTGGGCAGGGGATCATGGCTGGCATCAATGCAGCGAGTAGTGCCCTGGACCTGGCACCGGTGGTGTTTGGTAGAGATGAGGCGATGATCGGGGTGCTGATCGACGATCTGGTGACCCGTGGGGTGGACGAACCCTACCGACTGTTCACCTCGAGAGCGGAGTATCGCCTCCTGCTTCGCCAGGACAATGCGCTGAGACGACTGCTGCCATACGCTGACGGGCTGAACACTCTCTCCGCCGGCGAGGCCAGGGCGGCTTGGGATAGACTCGGTCGGGAGGAAGCCACCCGCCGGTATGCGGACGAGACCGCAATCGGGCCAGAAGCGGTGAACGACCTTTTGAAAGACGCCGGCGGCAATGGTCTTCTGGAACCAGCGCGGATTAGTGAGCTGGCTCGACGTCCCGGGGTCACGCTGGCTGACCTGCTCAACCGCTCCGGGTCTCCCGGAGAGCCGGAGGATGCCACCTGGGCAGAGGTGGAACTCAAGTACGAAGGGTATCTGGATCGGGAGCGCGAGGCGGTGGCGCGGCTTCGGTCGTTGGAAGAATTTGCCTTGCCTCCCGAGCTTCCATACGTGACGTTCGGTTCGATTTCCTTTGAAGCGAGGGAGAAGCTCTCGTCTCGGCAACCGGAGAGTCTTGGGCGAGCGGGACGGATTCCCGGAATCACTCCGAGTGACCTGCAGAATCTGGTATCAGAGGTCCTGAAATGGAGGCGGAACCGGGAGTGCTGCCTCGCCTAGGCCAGCGTTTCACGTGCAACACTCATGACGCGACCAACCCTCCTTGGTCGCGTTTTTCTTGCCGTTGCACGTGAAACACCGCGCAGATTGTCGCCGGAACCGGAGGTCTGTGTGGGCGGGTGCCTCGGCGGATCCCATCCAGGCCACCCATGAGCTAGTCGGAGCCTCCTCTCCCAGCTCCGGCATAACTCCGCCATGCAGTTGACCCGCTTGGAGTTCCCAGCCTTGGTCCCTGCCAAGGGCCTTGGAAACATTTCGCTCTGGCCGCGAGCACCTTATATTCACTGGTTCCCGTCGTGTCCAAGCGCGCAGCAGGCAGGCACAATCTGTTTTAGTTGCGTAACTCATTATATAATAAAGTGTTATAATGGCAAGAATCATCGCTATCGCAAATCAGAAGGGTGGTGTCGGCAAGACCACTACGGCGGTGAACCTCGCCGCGTCCCTGGCTATCTCGGAACGGAAGACACTCCTGGTGGATGCGGATCCGCAGGGCAATGCCACCAGCGGCGTGGGCTTGCGGCGTGATCAGATCCGGATCTCGCTCTACGATGTGCTCATCGAAGGTCGGCCCTTGGGTGATGCCGTCGTCAACGATTCCGCCCTGCCCTACCTCGACATCGTCCCCGCGACTCAGGATCTCGTCGGTGCCGAACTCGAATTGGTAGAGCGCGCCCATCGAGAGACGGTACTGCGGCGCGCACTCGATTCCGCGCGCAGTACGCACGAATTCGTGCTGATCGACTGCCCTCCCTCGCTGGGTCTCATCACGCTGAATGTGCTCGCTGCGGCAGACGGCGTAATCATCCCGATCCAGTGTGAGTACTACGCGCTCGAGGGAATCTCCCAGCTGCTCAACACCATCAAGCTGGTCCAGCAGAACTTCAATTCCGCGCTGGCCATCGATGGCGTGCTGCTGACGATGTACGACTCACGAATCAATCTCTGCCGTCAGGTCGCGGCAGACGCCAAGGAACACTTCGGCGCGCGGATGTTCTCCACTCCGATCCCGAGAAACATCCGGCTGGCCGAGGCCCCCAGCTACGGCAAGCCGATTCTTCTGTACGACATCCAGTCGGTCGGTGCCAAGAGCTACCTGGCGGTGGCCCAGGAGCTGGTGCGGCGGGCCGAGCTGCCGGTTGATGGGGAGCCGGCCATGCCGGAGGTGCGGCCGTGACAGAATCCAAACGGCTCGGCCGGGGGCTGGAGGCACTTCTCGGACCGATCTCCCGCGCTGACGCCGAGGCGCAGGGCGCGCTGCTCGAAATACC
>JANNSC010000442.1:0-1531 GCA_031402135.1 Gemmatimonadales bacterium
AGGTGCTGAGATACGTGTCGTAGAGGCGGCTCACTTGGGGGTTGTCCGCCGCCGAATCCGCCATGAGACCGAGGACCCGGAGTTGCTGGTCGCAGGAGGTCACCAGCAGCTTGGTGGAGCGCTCCTCTTCCCGCCGGGCCATGGCGGCGTTGCTGTTGGCCTGGTCGCGGGCGACGACGGCATCGCGGGTGAGGCGGGCCTCCCGCTGGTTGCGCTCCTCGAGCTCGCTGGTTTGAGCCTGGGAAACGGCGAGGAGGCTTTCGGCCTTGAACGCATTCCGGTCGGAGGCCTGCCGGGCACTGTCCGCCGCAACCTTTTCGCGGGAGAGATCGCGGGCCTGCTTCATCGAGTACGAGGCGGCGAGGCCGGTGGCCAGGAGCCCCACGGTGAGGCCGGCACCAATGACAATGGCCCGCTTCCGGTCTCGGCGGGCTCGGAGTCGGGCCTCCGCCGCCTCCTGTTCGATCCGGCGCAATTCCTCGTTCCGCTGACGTTCGGCGCGCTCCTGCAGCGCGATGGGCGCAAGAACGTCGTGGGTGAGCTCGATCTGAGGCGTCTTGCCCCGTTCCTCGATCTGGAGGAGTCGGCGCCCCACCAGGATGTTGAGCTCCTCGGGGTGCCCGTGATACTCCTCCACCAGGATTTCATGGGCTCGCTCGACGGTGAGACGGTCGCGGTACCCCTTGACGGTGAGGAGGTAGTCCTCGACAAACGCCTTGACTCCTGGTTCCGGTGGCGGGCTCAGGTCCTTGAAACAGGAGAGGTAGAAGTCCCGCATCACCTTTTCCCGGTTGCGGGCCACCAGGTCGAGTGAGATGGCCGACTCCTTCCGCTCGATGCGGACGGTGTTGAGCACTCGACAAAAAATGCTGAGCAGCGCCGGATCGACCTCGAGGCGCTGGCCGGGCCTTTCCTTGCTCACTGCGGCGGCCGTTCGCTGCTCGCTGGTGCGGTGCTCACTGGCGCGGTGGGTGCCGGTGGTTTCGCCGCCGGCCTCCCGGCCGGCCACCGCCTGCACGATTGCCTCAGCGACGGTGCGGGTTACCAGGTTTCGCGCTGCGGCGGGCTTTTCAACGACCTCGAGAGCCTGTCTCCGGTCGAAGCGAGTGAGCCGCACGTTGTTGAGGATGACCGAAGCGATTGCGCCGCGCAGCCCGTGCAGGTGGGGAAGAAAATCCTCGCGCAGACTCAAGAGCACACGGTAGCCGGCGCGGGTGAAATCGTAGCGGTCCACCAGAGCCGGATTCTGCTTGAGGGCCCTTTCGAGGCTCCGCGGGGCGCGATTCTCAATCAGGTCGCCCAGTAACTCGACCACCTGATCCGCCAGCTTTCCCTCGTCGCGGCGACCGGCGCCAAGGGTGAACAACTCCTCGAACTGGTCGAACACGAGCACCGGTACGAGCGGACTGCCGGTTTCGTCGGGGAGCGCAAAGTCCAGATCATGCAGGTATTCCCAGGGGCCTGGTGCCGCCACCGGATCGCTGGCCTCGCGGAGCCCCCGGTCCTTGATCGCTCGGGCCAGGGCGTGGGC
>JANNSC010000443.1:0-23184 GCA_031402135.1 Gemmatimonadales bacterium
GGCGCGCTTCCTCACCACGCTTCCCGAACCGGCGGTGCTGGCGTAATGGACTCGACGTTGCCGATTCGGGTCACGGTGCTGGATACCTGGGACGTAATCCCGCTCGAGCTTCCCGCCACGACGTCGGTGGCCGAGGTCAAGCGGGCCGCCCTGTTCCGGTCCCTGGTTCGGGGCGCTCCGGCGGATTATGTGCTCAAGTACCAGGGGGCTGAGCTTTTCCGGGAGGGGCAATCCCTTGCCGATGCCGGCGTTCTGCCCCACTCGGCGTTGATTGTGCTTCGGCGGCGCCGCACTCCGGTGCGCTGACCCGGAGGCGCCTCCCGCTGCCCGCAGTCTTCAGCAATCCGAATTGCCTCGATCACGACCCCGGTCCGGGGCAGCCCGAATCGCCCGCCCGGCTCCGGGTGCTGCTGGACCGCCTCCAGTCTGAACCGCGCTTTCCGGTCCACCAGGCTGCCCTCGCTCAATTAGAGCCGATTCTTCGAGTCCATCCCCTCCCTTACCTCGAGTACCTCGAGGCCGCGAGTGCCGGTGGTGGTGCCATGCTCGACTACGACACCTTCGTCAATCGAGCCAGCTGGACGGCGGCGCTGGGCGCCGTCGGTGCCACGCTGGCGGCCGTTGCCTACAGCCATGATGGACGGGGTGACGCCTTCGCCGCGATACGGCCACCGGGTCACCACGCTCTCCCACAGCGGGCGATGGGGTTTTGTCTGTTGGCCAATGCAGTCATAGCTGCTCGCGAGGCCCAAGCGCTTGGCCGAGCCCGGGTACTCATCGTGGACTGGGACGTTCACCATGGCAATGGAACTCAAGCCCTGGTGGAACGGGATCCGACGATCCGGTTCGTCTCGATGCACCAGTGGCCGCTCTATCCAGGTACCGGCGCTGCCAGCGAACGCGGCGTGGGGAACATTTTCAACGTGCCGAGGCCGCCCGGGCTGCCCCCGGAGCGCTACCTTGCCGACCTCGCCGCGGCGGTCGAAGCCGCTACCGACGGTTGGGCGCCCGATGTGGTGATCATCTCCGCCGGCTACGACAGCATGGCCGGGGATCCCCTCGGCGGCTTTACCCTGGAGCCGGCCGATTACCCCGATCTGGTCGGCCGGATTCGAGAACGCTGCCGCGGCGCGCCGATCGTGGCACTCCTGGAGGGCGGCTACGCTCCAGCTCGAGTGGCCGAGGGTGTCATCGCAACGCTCGAAGCCCTCATTTGACCGATCCGGTACAGACTCCTATACTCCGCCCCAGTGCCCGGTTCCCTGGCTCTTTGAGTCGCTGGCCGCCCTCTACCCCGGCTTCCCGTGTCCGCTCTGCGCCTTCAGGCTGAGATTCTCGAGCTCAAAACTCGGCATCCCTTCATCATCGCCCGGGGATCCCAGGATACCTACCGCACTGTCCAGGTCCGCTTGATCGACGGTGACGGGCTGGAGGGCTGGGGTGAGGCAGCTCCACAGCGCTATTACGGGGAAACCACCGAGACGGTGCTCGAGGCGCTGCAGGTTTACGCGACGGTGCTGCCGTCCGACCCGTTCCACCTCGAGGATGCTGAAGCGGCCTTCGAACTGGCGCTGCACGGCAACAACGCCGCCCGCGCGGCGCTCTCGACGGCGCTGCACGATCTGGTCGGCAAGCGGCTCGGGGTGCCGGTGCATCGGCTCTGGGGCCTCGACGCCGCGAAGTGCCCGCTCTCCACCTTCACCATCGGCATCGACAGCGCCGAGCGGATTCGGATGAAGGTGAAGGAGGCGGAGCAATACCCGGTGCTCAAGGTGAAACTGGGAACGGCGGACGACCGGGCGATTTTGACCGCCATACGAGAGGTCACCGCGAAGGAGCTCCGGGTCGATGCCAATTGCGGGTGGACCCGGAAGCAGGCAATCGGAATGCTGCCGGTACTCCAGGAATTCGGGGTGACCGTGCTGGAGCAGCCGCTCGAAGCCGGCGATCTCGACGGCCTTGCTGAAGTCACCCGCCAGGCGCGGATTCCGGTGATTGCCGATGAAAGTTGCATCGTAGCGGCCGACATTCCCGCTCTGGTCGGGAAAGTCGACGGCATCAACATCAAGCTTGCCAAAACCGGAGGCCTCCGCGAAGCATTGCGGATGATTTCGATTGCCCGGGCCCATCATATGATGGTGATGGTCGGCTGCATGATCGAGAGCTCCATTGGCATCACTGCCGCGGCCCAGGTGACACCGCTGGTGGATATTTGTGACCTCGACGGGGCAGCGCTGTTGGCCAGCGATCCCTTTGCCGGCGCCACCACCATCGACCGAGGCCAGCTCCGCCTACCCGGGGGGCCGGGGCTCGGCCTCTCGGCGAAATGACTGAGCGCTACGCCCGAATAGCCCTTCCGCTCCCCCTCTTCGAGCCCTACACCTACCGCGTTCCCGATTCCCTGGCCGACCGTATCGTGCCGGGGGCGCGGGTCGTTGTGCCGGTGCGGGCCCGCGAACTGGTGGGGATCGTCGCCTCGGTGGACGCCGAGGCGCCGAAGGTTTCCGCCAAGGAAATTCTTGCCGCACCCGATGCTGAGGCAGCGCTCACCACTCCGCTGCTTCGTACCGCGGAATGGATTGCCGGCTATTACGGCGCTCCGATCGGCTTGACCCTCCGGGCCATGCTTCCGTCGGCGCTCTGGGGCGCATCCCGGGTGTGGTTGAAGGTGACCGGGGGTCGGGCGGCTGGCCGGGTGGGCGGGCTGGCCGAAGAGCTGCTGCGGTGGGTGGACCGCAAGGGCGGCGAGGCGCCGCTCGATTCCGCCGCCCGAGCGCTCCAGCGGCCGCTCTGGGAAGTTGCCGATCGGCTGGTGCGGGTGGGCGCGGCGGAGCTCCGGATTGTGGCCGCCGACACCGGCACCGGTCAAGCCACCGAGCGACAGCTGGAACTGGCCGGTGAGCCGCTCACGCTCCTGGAACGACAGCTCCGGTTTGCCCGAAGCCCGGCTCGGCGCCGCCTCTATGAAACGGTGGAGCAACTGGGCGGATCAGCGCCGCTCCGGCATCTGACTGGCGCACTGGGATTCGGCGACGGGGTGGTGCGCGCGTTGGCAGAATCGGGGCTGGCGCGTCTGGTCACCGCGGAGCGGATCCGCGATCCCTTCGCGGGCCAGCCGGGCACTCCGCCCCCCCCAGAGCTCACTCCCGGACAATCGGGCGCAGTTTCCCGGATCGAGGCGTTGGCTCCGGGCGGCGGGGCGCTGCTCTTCGGGGTGACCGGCAGCGGCAAGACGCTGGTGTACCTCGAGGCGATCCGCCGCGCGATGGAGTCCGGCCGGGGCGCAATCATTCTGGTTCCGGAAATCGGGCTCACCCCGCAGGCGGTGAGCCGAGTACGCGGGGTGTTCGGCGACCGGGTGGCGGTGCTGCATAGCGGGCTGTCCGACGGCGAACGGGCCGATGCGTGGCGGGCGCTCCGGCGCGGGGAAAAACGGGTGGCGGTCGGGGCGCGCAGCGCCGTCTTCGCGCCGGTTGCCAACCTCGGCGTGATCGTGGTTGACGAGGAGCACGACGCCAGCTACAAGAACGGCGAATCGCCCCGGTACCACGCTCGGGAGGTGGCCCGGGTGAGGGCCCAGCTCGAAGGTGCCCGCCTGGTGCTGGGTAGTGCCACGCCTGCCATCGAGACGATGGCGCAGGCCGGCAGCCGGCTCGCCCTCCTCCAGTTACCGCATCGGGTTGAGTCGCGACCGCTGCCGCCGGTCCAATTGGTGGATCTCCGCAGCGCACCGCTGGCCAAGACCGGCCATGTGGTGCCGTGGAGCGTAACGCTGGATGAGGCGCTGGCAGCAACGCTGGCCCGGGGCGAGCAGGCAATTCTCCTGCTCAACCGCCGAGGCTATGCCGCCTTCGTGCAGTGCGACAGCTGCGGCCACGTGCCGGAGTGTCCCGATTGCAGTATCTCGTTGACCCTGCATCAGACCCCGCCGGGAATGCGCTGTCACTATTGCGGCCGTCAGGTTCCCCTTGTCACGGCGTGCGCCGAATGCGGCCATCCGGTGCAGCGATCGCGCGGCATCGGAACTCAGCAGCTGGAAGAATTGGTAGCGGCGCGATTCCCGGCGGCGCGGCTGGCCCGAATGGATCTGGATACGACGTCAACAAAGTGGAGCCACCACCGGATCCTGGAGCGGATCGAGCGGGGCGAGGTGGACATTCTGCTGGGCACCCAGATGATTGCCAAAGGGATGGACTTCCCCAATGTGACGCTGGTTGGGGTGGTGGATGCGGATACCGCGCTGCACCTCCCCGACTTCCGAGCCGCTGAACGGACCTTTCAGTTGCTGGCTCAGGTGGCGGGACGGGCCGGGCGGGGGCCCAAGGGGGGCCGAGTGGTGGTGCAAACCAGGAATCCGGAGCATCCGGCGCTGCGCTGTGCCGCGTTGCACGACACGGCCGGTTTCATGGCGCTGGAATCGGAAGCGCGGCGGAACCCGCCGTATCCGCCGGAAAACAGCCTGTTGAATGTGGTTGTTTCGGCGGAACAGGAGGAGCAGGCGACGGCAGAGGCGGCGGGGGTAGCAGAGTGGCTGGAGAAGTTGATCTCGTCGCAGGGATTGCCGTTGGTTTTATTGGGGCCGGCCCCCTGTCCGTTGACCCGGATCAAGGCGAGGTGGCGCTGGCATGTGCTGGTGAAGGGGCCGGTCGAGGAAATCGGGCGGGTGGTGCGCTACGCGGCGCCAAAGTTGGAAGGACGGGGCAAGGCGCGCGTGGTGCTGGATCGGGATCCGGTGAGTTTGTTGTAGCAGCTCACCGCCTTGCCCAGGACAGCTCCAACCCCAGATATACCGTCCGCCCCGGCGCTGGTTCCAGAACCCGGCCGAAGGCACCATTCAGGTTGACCGACCCGACATAACGGCGGTCAAACAGATTGTGGGCCGCCCCGAACGGCTCGAACTGCAGAGCACCCCGCTCGATGGCGGCGCTGATCCGGAATGTGGTGATGCCCAGCCCCCAGCCGGCAACGTACAGCGTGTTGCGATCATCGCCGTAGACATCACTGGCGCCGCTCTGCTCCAGTTCGATCCGAACCGCCCCCAAGGAACCCAGCGCGGACGCTCGAAAGAAGTGCCGGGGAACGCCGGCGATCCGCTTGCCGTCGAGAGTATCTACCACCGCACCATTGGGGATGCGGTACTCACTGAAGTCGTACCGGGCATAGGTGTAGGAACCCTGCAGCCTGAGCCAAGGCCACGGGGTGGCGCCGATTCCAGTTTCGATGCCGTGGTTCCGGACCTTCCCGGCATTCCGGAAGAATGCCCGGCCATCCTGCTCCCGGGCCTGCACAATGGCATCGCGCACCCGACTGGCAAACACCGATACGCTGAAGTCCAGCGTGGCTCCCGGGCTACCCCGCACCCCGACTTCGGCCGACCCGGTGCGTTGAGGGCCCAGTGTGGTATTGAACCCGACGGTTCCGTTCGACTGGTTCACCAATTCGGTGGTGGTGGGCGAATCAAAGCTGGAGGCGACATTCGCATACAGCGTGGTCGACGGCGCCAGCGCGATGCTCACACCGCCACTCCCGCTCACGCTTTCCATCACCCGCTGGCCGCCATTGTCGATTCCGTCACCCAGGAAGTGGTCGGTGACCCGGAAATTCAGTCGATCGTAGCGGACCGCGCCAAGGAAAAGCACCGAGGGGGCCGGCTCCCAGTGCAGTTGGGCAAAGGGCCCGATTTCGGAGACGGTTTCCCGCTGGTCGGCCAGGAACACGCCGGTGGGGGCTCCCCCATTGCTCCGCTGGTTGCGGCGGTCGTCGCGCATCGCTTGCAGGTCAACGCCGGCGGAAAGGCGCACCCGGCTTTCCTCACCGCCAATTGGCAGCGTGGCCGCCGCCCGGATTCCCCCAGCAACTCGGCCAATGGTGCTGTAAGTCCCTGACGGGGGAGTAACCGGCGCCGGCGGGGCGGTGGCCAGGGGGTTGTCGAGATTGCGTCGCAGCCCGAAGCCAGTCACCTCCAGCTCGGCACCCCGCCCGTTGAGCCAGCGGTATCGGAGCGAGAGCTGCTGCTGGCTCACGCTCTTGTCGGCGCCCCGCAGAATGTTGGAGCCGGCGGCACTGTCTCGGGTCTTGGCGTATTCGGCAACGGTGAGTGCGCCGGGATTCTCTGCTCTTGGAGCATCGCTCGCGGAAAACCGGAGCCCGAGGGAGGACCGCTGGTTCAGCACCAGATCCAGCTTGCTGGTGAAGGTTGTGGCGGTGGCGCCGCTGTGCTGCCGGAAGCCATCGGTGTTGAAGCGTGACAAGGAAACCAGTCCGCTGGTTCTGCCCCGCATGCCTCCCGCCACACCGTGCCACTTGCTGGTGCCAAAGCTCCCGCCGACAGCCCGGATTCGGGCGCTCATCGGCGTCTGGGGAGCTTCCGAGGTAAAGGAGAGCACGCCGCCCGCTGCGTTGCCATAGAGGGCGCCCGCCGGCCCGGTGAGCACCTCCACCCGGTCGATGATTCCGAGATCGAGGTTGGTGAGTTGGCTCTGGCCATCGGGCAGGGTCTGGGGAACCCCGTCCAGCAGCACCTTCACGCCGCGGAGCCCGAAATTTGCCCGGGCGCCGGCGCCCCGCAGGGAGACCCGTTGGTCCAGCGAGAAGTTGCTCCGATTGAGGACCACCACACCGGGCAGGCGGCTCAGGGATTCGTCGAGGCCGATGGTAAGCTGGGCTCGGCGAACGGCGTCCTTCCCGAGCACCCCGACGGCCATCGGAACCCGGGCCCGCGGTTCGCTGTTCCGGGTGACCCGCACCTCGAGTTCGGTCAACCGGGTGGTATCACGCCTGGGGACGCTATCTGCAGCGGGGCTGGGCGTCTGGCCGAGGAGCGCTCCCCCAGGGAGGACTGCCGAGGCCAGGGCGACGCTGAGCCACCAATGTTTGGACATGGCAATAAGGATAGTCGCAGCGGATTCCATTCCTTATGCTGCTTGAAAGCCCTCTCGGGGCAGCCTAGCTTGCAGCTCTCCCATGGCCCTCGAACCTCGCCCGCCCAGCCCGGATTTCACCCAACCTCCCTTTGCGGCGGCCCCGGAGGCGCGCTTCGAGCCGGCGCCGCAGGATGGAGTGCTTCCCGAGGGGTTCTTTTCGACCTCGAATTTGCCGACCTATCTCCGGTTGGGTGGGCAGTGGCTTATGCCGAGCCGGCCGCGAATGGACGGCGTGGTGGTTTCTCGGGGACAGCTGCTCGAAACGATCGAGCCCCGTCTGGTTCGGCGGGGAGAGCCGGTGGCAATGGGATTGGCCGAGGATGGCAGTGAGGGAATCGTGGTTCACTCAGCCGGATTCCTCGGCGGCGGCTCCAAGCCCAACGAATTCCGCTTCATGTCGACCGAGGTGAGTCGGGAGCGGCCGGTCAACTACGAGGAAATGGCGAGGCGGGTCGAGGCGGAACGCCGGGCCGGGGGCTACCTGGTCTGGGTGGTCGGCCCCGCGCTGGTGCATTCGCGGGCCCGGGCCGATTTCGAGTGGTTCATTCGGAACGGATACGTGCAGGTTGTGTTGGTAGGCAATGCTGTTGCCGTCCATGACATCGAAGCGGCAATCTACGGAACCACCCTGGGCATGACCCACACCGGCAAGTTTGCCGAAGCGGGGCACGGCCTCCACATGCGGGCCATCAATCGGGTTCGGGCGGCGGGGTCGATCGAGCAGGCGGTGGCCAGCGGATTGATTGGCAGCGGGATCATGCACGCGCTGGTCACCAGCGGGATCCCCTATGTGCTGGCGGGCTCGATCCGGGACGATGGACCGCTTCCCGGCGTGATCAGCAACAGTCTCGAGGCCCAGGACGCCATGCGGAATCACACCACCCGCGCCACCGGGGCGGTGCTGGTGGCCACCGCGTTGCATGCCATTGCCGTCGGTAATATGCTGCCCTCGTTCCACACCCATCGGGGAACCCCGGAGCCGCTGATGACCATTTGCGTCGATCAAACCGAGTTCGTGGTGAGCAAACTGAAGGATCGGGGGACTCACCAAGCCTACGGTGTCGTTACCAACGCCCAGGATTTCATGCACGTGCTGCGGTCCTACGTCGAGAAATGTCGGTCAGCGTGAACCGGACTTCGGACGGCCCCGCCGTTGGCGGCGGGTGGGAGCGGCTCGCCTTCGCGCTCCGGGATACGCTCCCCGCCGATGGGGTGGACCGGGTCTGGGTCTTCAAGGTCCGGCGCCGAGACGGTCAGGACTTTGGCACCGCCATTCTTTCCCGGATCGACGACGAACGCCGTCGCATCTATACCGCCAGCTTCATTCACACCGTCAAGGGCAAGAAGCGGGGCCAGTTCGAGTGGTCGCTCAACGAGGTCGGCAGCGGCCCGCTGGAAACCCTCGATGAATTGCTGGCACTGGTGCCCAAGCGTTCTGACGAAGAAGAGCCTCCCGAAGAAATCGACCGGCTGACGTGGTTTCCGCCGGAGAGCGCTGCCTCCCTGGAGAGCGATGCCCCGCCTCAGCTCGGATGACGCCGCAGCGCTGTTGGAGCGCTTTCGCCGGCACCTCCGGGATCGCCGGCTGCCGGTGACCCGGCAGCGGGTGGCGGTGGCCGATCTGCTGTTCCAGTCCGACGACCACCCCTCGGTCGAGGAACTGCATCGCCGGGTGCGCAGCGCCGGACATGTGATTGGCACCGCCACCCTGTATCGGACCCTGGACGTCCTGGTCCAGGCCGGCATGGTGGTGGAGCACGATTTCGGCGAGGGCTTCAAGCGCTTCGAAGCGCTGGCAACGGCCCCGGCGCACGACCACCTGATCTGCGCGCGCTGCGGGCGCGTGGTGGAGGTGGCCAATGATCGGCTGGAGCGGATGCTCCGGATGATGGCGGATGAACAGCGTTTCCTGTATCGGCGGCACCGGGTCGAGGTGTATGGCGTGTGCACCACCTGCCGAGGCCGCGATCTCGAACCGCTCTCCAGTCGCCCGGTCACTCGATGACCGACACTCCCAACCTCGGGGTCCTGGTGGCGTTTGCCGCGGGGCTGCTGAGCTTCTTGTCGCCCTGCGTGCTGCCGCTGGTTCCCTCCTACCTTGGATTCATTACCGGATTCACCATCAACGAAATGACCCACCGGCGCCGGATGGCAATGATTCACGCCGGGCTGTTCGTGCTGGGCTTCAGCTTGATCTTCATGCTGCTGGGCGCCGGCGCCACCACGCTGGGTCGGACCCTCAACTACTACGAGGTCTGGATCCAGCGAGTCGGTGGGGTGCTGATCGTCCTGTTCGGGCTTTACTGCCTGGGGGTGTTCCGGTTCTCTTTTCTGGATCAGGATGTCCGGCTCCACCTGGACCGCAAGCCGGTTGGATACCTTGGCTCGGTGCTGGTGGGCATGGCGTTCGGGGCGGGTTGGACTCCGTGCATCGGTCCGATTCTTGGCGGCATCCTGACCCTGGCCGCCGCCGAAACGAGCCTTTCCCGCGGGATGCTGTTGCTTGGGGCCTACTCCCTCGGGCTGGCGGTACCGTTCCTGCTGGCGGCGTACGCCGCCGAATCCTTCTTGAACTGGTTTCAACGATTTCGACGCTATCTTCCCTGGGTGCAACGGGTCAGCGGCGTGTTACTGATCGTGGTCGGGCTGCTCATGGCCACCGGCCAGCTGACCCGGATGGCAACCTGGCTGAACGCGATCACCCCGGAGTTTCTGCGGAGCAAATTGTAACCTCGGTGCGGTCGTGCTGCCGCCACTCGCTGACGGCAACACCCTCGAGTTCCATTTCCTGGAGGTACCGTGAGGCAAATCACTCTTGCGTTACTAGCAGCGCTCGGTCTGACCGGGTGCGGCGGACCCCAAGCAGCCCAGGTTGCTGCCGATAGCGCCGCCCGGGACATTGCGCTTCCGATCGCCGACTCCACCCTGGCGCTCAATGATGCAGCCTCGCCGGAGCCTTCCCGAGTGGATACGGTATTCATCGAGCGACCGGGCCGGGCCCCGGCCCCGGCGTCGGCGTCCAAGCCGGTGGTCCGAACCCAGAGCAGTCGACCAGCCGCTGGCCCGGTGCCTCCCCCTGCACCGGCGGCCGCGGGAGCTCCCCCGCCGGCGCCCGCTCCGGAGCCCGCCGCTCCCGAACCGACGCCGGTTCCTCGGGGACCAGCCCGTCTCGAGGCCGGTACGGCAATCGAAGCCACCGCCGCAAAGGCGCTCAATTCACGCAGCAACAAGGCCGGCGAGTCGTTCAGCGCCACAATCGGCAGCGCGGTGACCGCCGAGGACGGCCGGGTGGTGATTCCGGCGGGCGCGACGGTAACATTCACGATTGTGGCGATTGGGCCGGCAACCAACACTGCGGCAACCGACGGAACCATCGAGCTCCGAGCCACCGGCATCGTGGTCAATGGTGAGTCTCGCGCTCTGGATGCCCAGGTGACCTTTGTCGAGCACACCCTCAAGGGGCAGGGAGTCGGCGCTTCCGAGGTGGCAAAAGTCGGGGTCGGCGCAGCAGCCGGAGCAATTCTTGGCAAGGTGATCGGGGGGAAGACCGGCACCGTGGTCGGCGCCGCCGCCGGCGCCGCGGCAGGTACCGCCGTGGCGGTGAAGAGTGCTGATCGGGATGTGGTCGTGGCGGTCGGCGCCAGGATCAAGCTGGTGCTCAAGTCGGCACTAGTCGCAGGATCCTAGTACCCGGCGCCACCTCCGCCCCGGCGGGGGTCGCTCACACCCTGCCATCCGGTGGGGGTGCGGATGATGGCCTCCACGTCGCCCATGTAGTCGCGCAGCCGAATGGCGTGGCCGAGCCTTCTCAGCTCGGCCATGGTCGCTTCAGGGACTCCGACCCGCCCGCTATCCTGCTCGAATTGAATTGAATCGGGCCGGGCCTGATGAAACATCCGGGGTGCCGCTGCCGCGTCGGCCAGGGTCATGGCGTGGTCGATCAGATTCGAAATGATGTGATACACTGTGGTAATGATGGTGGTTCCCCCGGGACTGCCGACCACCAGGAACAGCTTTCCCTGAGGGTCGAGGGCGATGGTTGGAGCCATCGAGGAGAGCATCCGCTTGCCGGGCGCAATGACGTTGGCCTGGCCGTCCACCGAACCCCAGAGGTTGGCCCCGCCGGGCACCGTGGCAAAGTCATCCATTTCGTCATTCAGCAGGAAGCCGGCACCCTGCACGGTGACCGCGTTTCCGTAGAGGCTGTTGATGGTGGTGGTCAGGCTCACGGCGTTTCCGGCAGCATCCACCACCGAGAAATGGGTGGTGGAGGGGCCCTCGTGCAGCGCCGCAACCGCCTCCGGTGTCGGAGTTGCCCGGGTGGTATCGATCAGGCCGCGGAGCTTGTTGCCGAACAGCTTGCTGATCAGGCGGGTCACCGGATTGGTGACGAAGGCCGGGTCGCCCAGATTGGCGTTGCGCTGGATATAGGCCCGGCGCATCGCTTCGGCCTCGCGATGCAGCAGCTCGGCCGACCCGAACGGCGGCAGCGGCCGATACCCTTCCATGGTGTTGAGGATCATCGCCAGCGTCAACCCGCCGGAGGAAGGCGGTGGCATGCCGTAAATGGTGTACCCCCGGTAGGAAAATTTCAGGGCATAGCGCCAAATCGGCCGGTAGGTCCGCAGGTCCCGATGAGTGATGATGCCATCGCCCCGCTGCATTTCGGCCACGATTGAATCGGCTACCCAGCCCCGATAGAACCCCAGTGCGCGATGATCGCGGATCGCTTCCAGGGTGCGGGCGAGGTCGGGCTGGCGAAAGGTGGTGCCGGGAACCGGGGCCGCTCCCCCCGGCAGGAATTGGGCGATGCTCGCCGGAAAGAGTTTGAGGCGGGTGGAGTCGCGGGCAATCGAGCGGCTCCGGTACCCATCGATGACAAAGCCATCCCGAGCCAAGCCAATGGCCGGTTGGAGCAGGCCCTTCCACGGCAGCTTCCCGAAACGACGGTGCAACTCGGCCAGACCGGCGACACTGCCGGGCACTCCGGAGGCAAGGTGCCCTGTATGGCTCTTGCCGGTGTTCTTTCCATCGGGACCGACATACATCTTTGGGGTAGCGGCCCGGGGCGCGATTTCCCGAAAATCGAGGGCGTGCACCGGCCCGGTGGACCGGCGATAGAGCAGGAATCCGCCGCCGCCGATGTTGCCGGCTTCGGGGTGGACCACGGCGAGGGCGAATGCCACCGCGATGGTGGCGTCAACGGCATTGCCACCGCGCTGCAGCACGGCGCGCCCGATTTCGCTGGCCATCGGATGTCCCGATGTGATCATCGCGCGGGGCGCTTCGGCAACCATGGAGCGCCCCGACATCGGCCATTCGGAGGTAATGCCGGTCCCTCCGGTCTGGGCGGCGAGCGGTGGGCTGCTGGCCAGCAGCAGAAGCAGCCGGGCGGAACCGAACCGGTGGCGCATGGAGACCTCGACGGATGGGCGAACGATCAGGTAAGTTAATCGCGTGAGTGACCCCTCTCCGCTCCGGTTGACCGAGCGACGCAATTCGCGCACTTCCAACATCGACGCGGCAACTCCGCTGGAGATCGTTGATCTCATTGGGGCGGAGGACGCCGGGGTTCCCGCTGCCGTGGCTCGGTCTCGGGTGGAGATTGCCGCGGCGATGGTGCTGATCGAGGCGTCGTTTCGCGCCGGGGGCCGGCTTTTCTATGTGGGGGCGGGAACCAGCGGACGACTCGGGGTGCTGGACGCCTCGGAGTGCCCCCCGACGTTCGGGACTCCGCCCGAAATGGTATCCGGCATCATTGCCGGCGGATACGCCGCGCTGGTCAAATCGGTCGAAGGGGCGGAGGACGACCCCAATGCCGGAATCGCTGAAATGGATGGTCGCCGAGTCGGCCCCACGGACACCGTTGTCGGCATCGCGGCGAGCGGGACGACGCCATTTGTAGGGGCTGCGCTGTGCCGGGCCCAGGCGCTGGGTGCCAGCACCGTGTTGCTGACCTGCTCGGAGCCGCCGGCGCTGCAGCGGGACAGTTGCGATGTCATCATCGCGGTACTCACCGGCCCTGAAGTGGTGACCGGATCCACCCGGATGAAGGCGGCGACCGCTACCAAGCTGGTGCTGAATACCTTGAGCACCGGGGCGATGATCCGGCTGGGCAAGACCTACGGCAACTTGATGGTGGACTTGCAGACCTGGAACGCCAAGCTGGTGGATCGGGGCGAGCGGATCGTCATGGAAGTGGCCAACGTAACCCGCGAATCTGCCCGGGACGCCATCCAGGCGGCCGGGGGGCGGGTCCGCACCGCCATCGTCATGTTGCGGCGCGATTGCCCCGCCGAGGCGGCGGATGCGCTCCTGGTACAACACGATTTTCACCTGCGAGCGCTGTTGGGCGATCCGCCTCCGGTTCCCCTTTCATGACCGAACGCCCGACCCTCGCAGTGGGCCTGATGTCGGGCACGTCACTGGACGGGATGGATGCGGCGCTGGTGCGCTTTCACGGTCCTACCCGGGTCGAGCTCCTCGGTTTTGCCCATCGAGCCTACGCTCCCCTGGAGCGGCAGCTCCTGGTGGAGGCGTTGGAGCAACAGTCCGGTGGAGCGCGGCGGCTGGCCCACCTGCATGTGCAACTCGGGGAATGGGCTGCCGATGCGGTGGACGCGGTGCTGCAGGGCGCCCACCTCGCCGCCGACAAGCTCGACCTGATCGCATTCCACGGTCAGACCATCTGGCACGAGCCGCCGGCGGTCAGCTGGCAGCTGGGCGAACCGGCGGTGCTGGCCGAGCGATTCGGCGTTCGAGTGGTCTCCGGATTTCGGGCCCGCGATGTCGCTGCCGGCGGAGAAGGGGCGCCGTTGGTGCCGATGGCGGACTTGTTGTTGTTTGGCTCGGATGACCATGCCCGGGTGCTGCTCAATATCGGTGGGATGGCCAACCTGACGGTGGTGCCGCGTCGCGCCACCGAGGCAGGGTGTGTTGGGTTCGACACCGGCCCCGGGGTGGCGATCATCGATGCGGTGGCTCGGCTGACCGACCCGGCGCTCCCCTATGATCGAGACGGCGGGCTGGCCGCGCGGGGCCGGGTGAACGAATCCGAACTGGCCGAGTTGCTGGGTGATTCCTTTTTCGCGGAGGCGCCGCCCAAGAGTACCGGGCGGGAGCGGTACGGATTTGAGTATGCCAAGCGGCTCTTCGCCCGGGTGCCGGGTCCCGACGCCGTCGCAACGGCGGTGGAACTCACTGCTCGGTCGATTGTCAGCGCAATTCTGCGGTGGACCCCGCCCGGCACGGAGGTGGTGGCGTCCGGCGGTGGCTGCCATCATCCGGTGCTGTGGAAATCATTGGGCGCCCGGTTGGCGGCGGAGGGACGGACGTTGCACCGCTTTGATGAGCTGTTCTTTTCTGGCGACGCCAAGGAGGCGGTGGCGTTCGCGCTGCTGGGCTACCTCACGGTGCACGGCCAACCGGGCAACGTCCCTTCGGCGACCGGCGCGCGGGGTGCTCGGGTGCTGGGCAGCGTTACCCCCGGGTAAAAAGCGTGGCCAGCATTGCCTCCAGGATGGTCGTCGGAATTGCGTACACGATTCCCCCGGCCGAGCGGGGATCTCCGCCAAACACCACTCCCACCACCTCACCGGCTGCGTTGAAGAGCGGGCTGCCGCTGGAGCCACTTGCCCCGAAACCGTTGACGTCGAGCCTTGATCGGGTCATTCCGTAGAGCGAGCCGGCAAAGCTCCGGACGCTGACCCCGCTTTTGCGCCAATCCCCAGCCAACGGAAATTCGAGGCCGAAGGGAAACCCCAGGATTGCCACCGGATCTCCGGGCTCGACCCGACCGCCAACAGCGCGGACCACCGGCATACCACCGCGGATCCGCACGGTGAGCAGCGCCAAATCAGCGGAATCAGACCGGGCCACCAGTTCAGCGCGGAAATTCTGGTTGGAGCCGTTGAAGATGACGCCGAGCCGGACTGGCGCCCTGCCGAGAGAATCGGCCACCAGGTGGCGAACGGTGACAATCCATCCGGTATCACCCCTCACCCGAACCGAAAACCCAGTGCCGGCCACCCGCCGTCCGTCGGGAAATTCACTGACCACCAGAGCAATGGCATCGGCATTGGCGAGGCCGATTGCGGCGGCATCGAGCTCGGCGGCACGAACCACCGCGCGGTGGCGGCCGAGCCGAATAGCGACGTCGCTGGAAAGCGCCGCCAGCCCCTTCCGGTCTCCGCCACCAGCGGCGACTTCGGCGCGGAGGCGGCGGGCGTCATCCCGAGCGCTGTCGAGGGCGGCCCGAAGTGCCGCGACGGTGCTGCTGGTTGCCTCGAGGCCAACCAGCGCACGGTCGGTCTCGACCAGCAATCGCTGGCGTTCGGCGTCCTCGGCCCGGTGGTTGCGATAGGTCAAGCCGGCTTTGCCCAGCAGCGCCATCGCGGCGATCGTCGTGATGGCGGCCAACAATATTTTTGCGGCACTGGTTCGGCGCCGGATGGGGGCGGGGGATCCGGTCGTTGCACCGGGCCGGTGGATTCGCGGCGCCGGCGCCGAGGAAGGTTGGGTGGCCGGCACGGTGGGCGGCTCTCCCTCGCGGCATTGGAAGGCCAGTCGGGGTCCCTTGGCGCCAAACCGGATCACCTCCTCGGGGTGGAGGGTGTGGTCACCGCTAATCCGGGCGCCGTTGACCCAGGTACCGTTGGTGCTGGCCAGGTCGCGGAGCACCCACTGGTCACCGAGGCGAAACACCGCGGCGTGGCGGCCGGAGACCTCCAGCTCTTGCTCGGCGGAGAAGGTGATATCGGTGGAAGGATGCCGCCCGATGGTGGCAAAATCCTTCCGAATGATGTGGGTTTCGGGAGCGCCGGGTCCATCGAGCTGCCGGAATTCGGCGAACATGAGGGGCCGCCGGTCAGCGCTTGAGCAACAAAATGAGTATCAGCAGGAACAGGAGGAGGCCACCGCCGACCAAGGCCATGGTCATCGGGGAACCAGTCCGACGAACCAGAGGAGTCGGTGGCGTTGCTTCGGGGATCTCGGGCTGTACCGGCACCGGCACCGGCAGCGGTGCAGCGGGCAGGGGGGTTTCGTCGGAATTGGCGTCGGCGGAAACGAGGGTGTGGTAGCCGACTTCCCCGGCGTTGCCGGCGGCCGGCAAACCGGCACCGTCGAATCGGGCGACGATTGCCGTGATGTTGTCGGGCCCGCCCCGCTCATTGGCGAGGGCGATGAGTCGGGTGCACAGGGCGTCGAGGTCGGGTTCTTCGCTCACCAGATGGCCGATTTCCTCCCGCCGGACCTGGCCGGAAAGTCCATCGCTGCAGAGCACCAGCGTGTCACCTTGGTGGAGCTCCTGCCGGGTGAGGTCCACCTTGATGCGCGGGTCGGGCCCCAACGCCTGCAGAATGATGTTGCGACGCTCGCTATGCTCGGCTTCCTCCTCGGTGAGTTCACCGGCATCCACCAGCCGCTGCATCAACGACTGATCTTTGGTGATCTGGGTCGCAACACCGCCGCGCACCAGGTAGCCCCGGCTGTCGCCCACCTGGGCCAGATAGAGCGCCCCGTCGACCACCCCGGCCACGGTCGCAGTGGTGCCCATGCCGCGGACGTCGGGGTGATCCTTGGAGTATTGGTGGATTCGTTCATTGGCCTTCTCCACTGCGTTGCGGAGGTGGGCGGTGAAGTGTTCGGGAGTGCGCACCGGCTCGGTGTTCCAGTGCTCGATCATTTGCCGGAAAATGAAATCGGCGGCCATCGAACTGGCCAGTTCGCCGGCAGCTGCGCCGCCCATGCCGTCGGCCACCAGGAAGAGGGAGCCCAGCTCGGCAACTTCATGGGGCCGGCCGTCAGTCAGGTCGACGGTGCGGGCGGTGAAATCAGCCACGAGAAAGGCATCTTCGTTGTGATCCCGAGTGCGCCCGAGATCGGTCTTGGCTCGGACGGTGACCAACACGGAGCCGCGGGGCTGGGTCATTCGGGGGTTGAATCCTGGAGGCGACGGATCATTGCCCGATACCCGTCGGTGGGATAGAGCAGGTTGGCGCGGGAATAGAGACGCAGCGCCTCGGCGCGGTCGGTCCGGTCGAGGGCCTCTCCCCCCAGCAAGGCGGCCACCGCGGCGCGGCGCCGAGGCGGCTGGCGGTCCGACTCCAGAATCCGGCGGGCCTGGGCCAGCGCCTGCAGCCGGAGTGCCGGATTGTCAAAGTCCTCGGGCTCCGGAAGCGAGAGGGAATCGTCCACCGATTTCACCGATTCACCGCGGAATGGAGCGGGAGTGGGCGCGGCAGGTGGTGAAGTCGGTGCCGGGGCTGGAACCACGAGGTTCGACGTCGCGCCAGGAAAGGGCGACAGCGTGTCAGGTTTGCGGACACTCTCTCCGGTTGCCACGTCGCCGGCGTCCACCGGTGCGCCGGTCCATTGCAACATGCCCCAGGTGCCCCCGCCGACGATCGCCACCGCAGTTGCGGCGAGGGCGACTCGGGAGCGCCGCCGGGGCGCCATCGGGGTACGCCGAGTGGGGGGAATGACCCGGCCCAACTTCCGGGTGGCAACCGCCGACGTAGCGGAAACCTCGTTGACCGCAGCCGCAAACGCCGCGACGCTGCCGTAGCGTTCCTCGGGAATCCGGGCCAGCGCCGTATCCATGACGCCTTGGAGTCCGGCCGGAAAAGTTGCACCGGGGTGCGCGGCGGCGAGTGGCTGGGGCAGGGAGGTCAGGCGTTTTACCAGGGTTTCCTGGATCGATCCGGCGTCGAAGGGAAGCCGGCCGGTGATCAACCGGTACAACACCAGCGCGAGGGCATACTGATCGACCCGGGGGTCGAGCGGGTCGCCGGAGAGTTGCTCCGGTGCCATGTATTCCGGGGTGCCCACCACGAAGCCGGTCTGAGTAACCCGCTGTCCCTCGCTTCCTTCGACTACCTTGGCAATTCCAAAATCCACCAGCTTGACGATTTCGCGATCCTTCCCCGCCACCACCATGATGTTGTCGGGCTTGAGGTCCCGATGCACGATGCCCAGCTCATGGGCTGCTGCCAGACCGGCGGCGCACTGGGCCACCAGATCAGCGGCCCGGGCCACCGGCAGCGGACCCGATTCCGAAAGGACAGCGGTGAGAGTTTTCCCCTCGACGTATTCCATCGCCAGGTAGACCAGTCCGTCGGCGGTGAGGCCGAAATCGTAGACTGCGCAGACGTTGGGATGAGAAATCCTGCTGGCGTTGGTGGCTTCCCGATTGAAGCGACTCACCGCGTTGGCGTCCTTGCTGAGCGCCGGACTCATCACCTTGAGCGCACAGCGCCGTCCCATCAAGAGGTGGGTGGCAAGATAGACTTCCCCCATCCCACCTTCGCCGATCCGGCGCTCGACCTGGTAGCGCTCGGCGACCAGCTGTCCCAGCAATCCCTTTGAAGTGCCCGGGCCGGCCGGCTGGAGTGGGGAGCGATCGCGCGAGCAGAAGGCAGCGTCATCGCCATACTCGGTGTCGCATATGGGACAAAGCTTCACGCCGGCGCCCTCGGATCGATGCGGGGAAATTGACGACGTCACTTCGCCCACCGCAATCTAGGCTTCGTACCGCCAAAGTGCCAACCGGTGCGTTGCCGTAAGTCCTAGTCGTTGTGTACCTTGCATCGATGTCCGCAAAGCCTTCCGTTGCTGCCATGAATTCCGCGCCGCCCTCTGGCGGGAATCGGGCTGAAGGACCCGCGGGTTGGGCCGGTGACAGGCACAACGTGCGCCCACCGGGCGATTTCTCGTCTCCATGCTGCGTTTCCCCTTCCCTTGCAGGAGCCCCTGGAGTGATACACGGCAGCGCCGCGATACGGCAAAGGACGAGCAGAACTGCGGCCGCGCTGCTGCTCGCCGTGCTGCAGCTCGCGGTGCTGGAGATGCCGGCCCCGCTCTGGGCCCAGAACCCGGAACAGCGCCGGCTGCTCGATGCCTTCCGGGAAACGGTGGAAGCCGAAGCCGATCCGGTGGCGCTCCGCGGCATGGAAGCGGTGCTTCTGGAGGAAGCCCGGCTGCATCGGAATGACCCGGCGCTGCACATCCGGCTCGGCTATGTCTCACTGCAGCAGGGAGCAATCGGCGGGTCGGCGCACTACGACGCCGCCGCCGCCGAATTCAAGTGGGCCGCCCAGCTGGCCGGAGATTGGCCCTACGCCTGGTATGCCCTTGGCTTGGCGGAGTACGCGTTGGGTGCGCGGATCGGCGGCGACGGCAGCAGCCGCCCAATCGTGGCGCGAGATGCCTGGCATCGCTCCAGCCAGGCGTTCGGGCGGGCTGCGTTGCTCGAACCGGGCTTCGCGCTCCGGCTGGAGGAGTTGGCCCGGCGGGCGTTTCGGGAGCGGGCGCCGGAAAAGGTCGTGGTGGTTCGGGAAGCGCTGCGACTCGCCGTGGCGGAAGCGACCGGTTCTCGAAGTCCGCGCCTCACCCTCGCATTCGGGCGGGTGCAGCGGGAGATGGGCGACAGCGGCGCGATGGCTTCGCTGGAGGCGTACCTCGCTTCCGGGGAGAATCGCGGGCTGGCGCTGGTCGAGCTGGGGCGAACCCGCCTGGTGCGGGGAGATCTCGACGGGGCGGCCCGGTATTTCGAAGGCGTAGCCCTCGACGATCCAGTGGGGGTGGCTGAGGCCCGTGCCGACCTTCAGCCTCTTGCCACCGAAATGGAGCTGGCCGACTTCGATCTGCGCCGGGGCGCCGGCCGGGTGGCGATGCTGCGGCGGTTCTGGACTATGCGGGATCGGGTCGAACTCAGGGCCGACGGCGAGCGACTGGCCGAGCACCTGCGGCGGCTGTCGGTCGCCCGGCGCGAGTTTCTGCTGGTCGAGTCCGGTGGCAACGAGCGCCTCGATGATCGGGGCCGGATTTTCGTCCGGCACGGAGAGCCCGACGATCGAGCCAGCTTTTCACTTCCGGGAGTGGAACCGAATGAGTCCTGGCGATATCGCCGGGGCGGTCCGGATATGGTCTTCCATTTTGCCGCCCGCCAAGCTCCCAACGATTTCCGCCTGGTGGAGAGTGTCCTGGATGTTTCCGATGTCCGGGCCGGGTCGGGGCAGGGAAGCCCCGCCGCCGCCGAGGCGGCGAGTCGGACCAACGGCGACCAGCTGCTGCGGTCGCGATCGGCCCTGGCTCCATTATATAGACAGCCGCCCGGCCGGCGTCCCCAGCAGCTGGCGGACTTCCTGGCCGAGGAGCGGGCCATGGGGCGGCGGAACATTCAGGTTGGCACCCGGAGCGACAGTTACGCGCTCCGGTTCGTGCAGGATCTCGACGCCTGGGGTGACGTGGTGGTGGCGGGCGGATCGTGGTCCCAGCCGGAAATCCAAGTCCTCTTTGCCATCCCCGGATACGCCATCGAGCCGGCCACCGGTGTGGCGGGAATTGTCTATCCGGTCCGGGTGGGGTTCGTGGCGCTGGACTCGACCGGAACAATCGTAGCGGCGGTGGATTCGATCAGCCGGATCGAGCCGGGCGATCGGATCCCGGCCAACCGGAATCTGGTGGGACGGATCGCAGTCCCGGTCCGGCCCGGCCGGCTGACGGTGCAGGCGGCGGTGCAGTATGGCGACCGAGCCGGCACCGCCTTTGGCGTCGACTCGGTGGTGGTCCCTTCGCCGACCAGCGGGGCGCTGGCCCTGGGGGATCTGCTGATCGGCTCGCGCCGGGGTCGCCTTACCGTGCCATTCGGCGCCGGCGGTGAAGTTTCGGTCTCGCCGGGCGGAGTGCTGCGCCGGAGTGAGGGACTCGAACTGGCGGTGGAACTGTTCGGGCTCAGACCGAGCGAGGCGGCGGCGGTACGGGTGTTGATTGCGCCGGTAACCGGCCCCGACCCGAGAACCGGCGCCGCGTTGGCGTGGCGGCCGTTCCCCGATCGGAGGGCGGAAGGACGGGTGACCCGGGTTTCTGGCGGCGGCACCATCGCACGGTGGCGGACATCGCTCTCCCTTGGCAAGCTCAAGGCTGGTTCATGGTGGATTGCGGTGCTGGCTACTGACATGTCGGGGCAGGAGGCGCGGGCGGAGGGCCGGCTGGAATTACTGGTACCGTAGGGTGATCGGCCCGTGACAGATTTGTGATGTGAACACCAGAATTCCGCGCCGTTACTACAGTTTTCCGCGTATTGTCCACGACTGCCAACTCCCCTACTTTGATCTTCCCGTCGGTCGTATCGCGGGAGCGAGCCCGCGAACGACTGTGCACGGACATCGCCGCCTCCAATTACAATGCAAGCATCGCTCTGAGGGAGTCCCCATGGGGTCTGCCGCGTCCCGGGTTCCGTTGCAGTTGTCGCCCAACGCCATCACGGTGCTGGAAAAGCGCTATCTGATCCGTGACGAGGCGGGCAATCCGGCCGAAACCTCGGTCGATCTGTTTGGACGGGTGGCACGGACCATCGCCGCACCCGACCAGCGGTACGGGGCATCGGAAGGGGCAGTCGAAGCTCTGGCCGATGCGTTCTACGAACTGATGGCCCAACGGCTGTACATGCCCAACAGCCCCACCCTCATGAATGCCGGCCGGCCGCTGGGACAGCTTTCCGCCTGCTTTGTGCTTCCAGTTGACGACGCCCTCTCCAACGGGCGGAGCGGCATCTACGATACCCTGACGGCAATGGCCCTGGTGCACCAGTCCGGTGGCGGCACCGGGTTCAGCTTTTCCAAGCTGCGGCCCCGGAATGACATCGTCCGCTCCACCATGGGGGTGGCGTCGGGCCCGGTGTCGTTCATGTCGCTGTTCGATGCCTCCACCGATGTGGTGAAGCAGGGCGGCACCCGCCGGGGTGCCAACATGGGAATTCTTCGGGTCGATCACCCCGATATCCTCGACTTCATTGCCTGCAAGGACGACACCACCAAGATCACCAACTTCAACATCTCGGTGGCGGTGACCGAGGCCTTCATGCGGGCGGTCGACGCGAACAGCGACTACGACCTGCTCCACCCCAATACCCGCAAGGTGGTGGGCCAGCTCTCGGCCCGGCTGGTCTGGGAAAAGATCATTCATGGCGCCTGGAAAACCGGCGAGCCGGGAGTGTTCTTCATCGATCGCGCCAACCACTTCAACCCGGTACCCCACCTCGGCAGCTACGAGGCCACCAACCCCTGTGGCGAACAGCCACTGCTCCCCTACGACGTCTGTAACCTGGGCTCGATCAACCTCGGGGCCTTCGTTGCAGGAAACGACCTCGACTGGGCGGCGCTGCGCCGGGTGGTGCACCTCACCACCCACTTCCTCGAAAACGTCATCGACGCCAACAACTATCCGCTCGAGGCCATTACCGACCTGGCCCAGCGGATCCGGCGCATCGGCCTCGGGGTCATGGGTCTGGCGGACGTATTCGTCCGATTGGGAATTCCCTACGACTCCGAGGAGGCGGTCGAATTGGGCCGCAAAATCCAGCGCTTCGTGGACCACGAGGCCAAGATCGAATCGGAACGGCTGGCCGGCGTCCGGGGCCCCTTTGCCGAATGGGAACGCAGCATCTGGGGGCCCGACGCCAGTTGCGCCCGGGACGGGAACGGCAATCGCATCCGCCCGATGCAGCGGCTGCGCAACTGCAACGTCACCACCGTGGCGCCGACCGGCACCATTTCGATCATCGCCGGGTGCAGCTCCGGCATCGAGCCGCTCTTCGCGGTGGCATTCATGCGGAATCAGGCCGGCGTGCTGATGCCCGACGTCAATGAAGATTTCGTCCGGATTGCCCGGGAAGAGGGCTGGTACTCTGAGGAACTGATGCGGAAAATTGCCGAGGTGGGGCACATCCGCTTCTCCGAGGTGCCGGCCAAGTGGCAGCGAGTCTTCGTCACCGCCAATGAAATCAAGCCGGAGTGGCACGTCCGGATGCAGGCGGCATTCCAGGAACACAACGATTCGGCCATTTCCAAGACCGTGAATTTTGCCAACTATGCCACCGAAGCGGATGTCGAGCAGATTTACCGACTGGCCTATTCGCTCGAGTGCAAAGGTGTGACGGTGTATCGGGATGGCAGCCGGGACATGCAGGTGCTTTCCACCGGACTCAATGCCAAGAAGGTCCGGGAGGACGCCACCAAGTCGGGCAAGTCGGAAGCCCGGGCGGATCTGGGTGAGGTGCTCGACAGCGCAACCACCAGTGAGCGCCGGGCCCTGGCGGCGGACATTGCCGGAGAATTGGCTACCCTGGCAGTGGAGAACGAACGGCTGTTGCGGGTGGTGAACGTGCTTGTGTGGTTTAACCTGAAGCGGCTGCAGTTGCGGTAGAGGCAGGATCTCCTCAAGGAATCTGTGCGCCGTTTCGAATCGCATCTGTTCTAGT
>JANNSC010000444.1:0-1659 GCA_031402135.1 Gemmatimonadales bacterium
GATCTACGCCCTCCTCCTGGACCCGCGAGCTGAGCTGCGCGACCTCCAACTGGCCCAGGTAAAGGTCGGCGCTACGCCGCCTGACTTCGCAGAAACCGTGAAATTAGCCGCTCCGGTTCAAGCTCTGGAAGACAGACTCCGCCTGCCGTTGCTGGACTTAGCCATGCCGGCTCTGCGGCAGATGTCGCCCGGCCAGCACAAGACTTTCCGCAGCCAAGTCGAGGCGCTTGTCAATGCCGACCAGCGGCTGAGCCTATTCGAGTACACGCTGCGCTGCGTGCTGCATCGCCACCTCGACGCCCAGTTCCTTCCCCGGCGTCCGAAGGGCCCGCTGCAAAGCTCTGCGCAAGAACTGGCGCCCCCGATGGCCAAGGTGTTGTCGCTCCTCGCCTGGGAAGGCCAACCGGAACCCGAACAGGCCGCCCGGGCTTTCGATACGGGCATGCGCAGCTTTATCGGCGGCGATCACAGCTACCGTTTGCCGCCGCCCCGCGAGGAATGCTCCCTCGCCGAGTTCGACGCGGCCCTGCAAACGCTCCATCAATCCGTCCCGGCCATCAAGCGCCGGATCGTCGTCGCCTGCGCTGCCTGCATCGGGGCAAACCAGCAGGTCAGCGTCCGTGAAGCGGAGTTGCTTCGCGCCATTTGCGACACGCTCGATTGCCCGCTACCGCCGCTTATCATGGAGTGAACCAAAGGACGAAACGGACGCATTAGACCCGCCAGGATGAGCCTCAAATCAATCGTAACGCGGCTCAATCCCCGCTTGAGTCTTCCTTGTCTGCTGCCGGCTGCGGTTTTCCTGGCCGCGTCGCTGACCCCTTCGCTGATTCCGCGGCCGATGCTGTTGCAGGCCGTCTTGTCCGGCCTGTCGTTCGCGATCGGCTACGGACTGGGTGTGGGCTGGATCGCGCTATGGCGATACCTCGGACTACCCGCTCTCGGCGGGCCGATGGCGCGGGCATCTGGGATCATGGCGGCGGTGATTTGTGTGTCGTTGTTGGTGGCCAGTCTGTGGCACACGGTCCACTGGCAGAATTCGCTGCGTGAGATCATGGGCATGGAGAAAATCCCGGGACTCCAGCCTTTTTTGCTGGTGCCTGTGGCGGTGGCGACCTTTTTTCTGTTCCTCGTGCTGGCTCGTGTTTTCCGCTGGCTCGCGGTGCGGGCGTCGCGAGGCCTGGCGCGCCATGTGCCGCCAAGGGTTTCCGCTGTCGTGGCGGTGGCGGTCACGGCCATGTTGTTCTGGTTTGCGATCAATGGTTTGCTTTTTGGCTTCCTGCTGAGAGTCGCGGACCGCTCGTTTCAGGAACTCGACGCGCGGATCGATGACAATCTCCCTCGTCCGACACTGGCCAGCCAGACGGGAAGCCCGGAGTCGCTCGTCGATTGGCGTGATCTTGGACACCAGGGACGGAGTTTTATTTCTGGATGCCCCACTGCCGAGGAACTGAAAGAGTTCTTCGGCACTCCGGTCATGGCGCCGGTGCGGGTTTATGTCGGTCTGAATTCAGCGGACAGCCCGAAGGAGCGATCCCAAATGGCGCTCGATGAGTTGAAACGTGCGGGTGGCTTCGAGCGCTCCGTGCTGCTGCTCGTCACGCCCACCGGAACCGGTTGGGTGGACCCGGCAGGGCAGGATCCGGTCGAGTATCTTCA
>JANNSC010000445.1:0-22415 GCA_031402135.1 Gemmatimonadales bacterium
CCTACCTGGTGGAGCGGCTCGATCGGGGTTACGAGATGTTTGCCGAATGCCGGAAGGATCTCCAGCAACCGCCCAGCGTGCATCTCAAAAAGTTCTACTACGACACCGTGAATTTTGATCCCCAGGCACTCCGGCTGGCCATTTCCTTTGCGGGAGTGGACCAGATCCTGGCCGGAAGCGACTATCCCCATCAGATTGGCAGCATTCCGAAAATGCTCTCCAGCATTCGGTCGCTGGAATTGGCCCCGGCCGACGAGGTAAAAATTCTGGGCGGCAACGCCAGGAGGCTCTTTTTCCAATGACATCTTCACGCCGCTTCTGCATTCCGGTCCTGGGCATTCTGCTGGCAGCGTCTGCCGCAGCGGCCCAGAGCCCGGCAGCTGATTCCCTGCTCCACCGGATCTTTGCCTCGGCCGAGTTCGGCACCACCCAGCGCTTCGGCCCGGCCCGCTGGATCGAGAACGGCGCCGCCTACACCACCGTGGAGGGCTCCGAGATCATTCGCTACAACCCCGCCACCGGGGAGCGGAGCATCATGGTATCCGCGGCCAAGCTCACGCCGCAGGGCGCCACCGCGCCGCTCGCGTTCCAGGATTACGGTTGGTCGAACGATGGGAGCATGCTGCTGCTCTTCACCAACACCCGGCAAGTGTGGCGGAGCAATACCCGGGGAGACTATTGGCTGCTCCAGCGCTCCACCGGCCTCCTCCGGAAGTTGGGAGGCGCCGAGGCGCCGGAGTCATCCCTCATGTACGCCAAGTTCTCCCCCACGGGAAATCAGGTGGCCTATGTCCGGGGCGGCGAGATATTCGTTGAGGCAGTGGCCGGTGGCCAGATCACTCGACTGACCGCCGGCGCCGATTCGCTGCACGTCAATGGAATGACCGACTGGGTGTACGAGGAGGAATTCGGGCTGCAAGATGGATTCCGATGGTCGCCGGACGGGACCCGGATTGCGTATTGGAGTTTCGACATGACCGGCGTCGGCACCTTCCGCCTGATCAACAACACCGATTCGCTCTACCCCAAGGTCACGCCGATCCAGTATCCCAAAGCGGGCACCACCAACTCCGGCGTGAGGGTGGGCGTGGTGAATGCCTCAGGCGGCACCACCCGGTGGATGGACCTGGGTGACGATCCGCGGGAGAACTACCTCCCCCGGATGGAGTGGGCCGGCGCCGGGGAACTGGTGCTGCAACGGATGAACCGCCTGCAGAACACCAATCGGGTGGTGCTGGCGGATGCGACGACCGGTTCGACGCGAACGGTGCTCACCGAGCGGGACACCGCCTGGGTCGACGTGGTGGACGACCTCCAGTGGCTGGGAGGCGGCAAGGAATTCACCTGGATGAGCGAGCGCGACGGCTGGCAGCACATTTACCGGGTGTCCCGCGACGGCTCGCGGGCCTCGTTGATTACCGCGGGTGCGTTCGACGTCGTGAGCATTTCAGCGGTGGATGAAGCTGGCGGCTGGCTCTACTACGTCGCCTCACCCGACAATCCCACGCAGCGGTACCTCTATCGAACCCGGCTGGACGGCCGGGGGGCACCGGTGCGGCTCACTCCGGCCGATGCGCCCGGCACCCACGGCTACCAGGCTTCGCCCAACGGACGCTGGGCCATCCACCGAGCCTCCCGATTCGACGTGCCGGGCAGGGTGGATCTGGTCGAGCTCCCCTCGCACAAATCAGTGAGGAGCTTGGTGGATGACCCGGGCCAACGGATGGCGACCGCACGCCTGATCCCGGGCCCCGTGGAATTCTTCCGGGTGTCGGTGGGTACCGGCGTCGAGCTCGACGGCTGGATGATCAAGCCGCCCAGTTTCGATGCGGCGAAGAAGTACCCACTCCTGATGTTCGTGTACGGCGAACCGGCGGGCCAGACGGTGGTGGACTCCTGGCGAGGGTCGCAGGGCCTGTGGCACCGGGCATTGGCGAGCCTCGGATACGTGGTGGCAAGCGTCGACAATCGGGGAACCCCGTCACCCCGCGGCCGGGCGTGGCGCAAGGTGGTCTATGGGAAGATCGGCGTGCTGTCGAGCCGGGACCAGGCGGATGCAGTCCGGGCACTGACCGGGAGCCGGCCGTACCTCGACGCCACTCGCGTGGCCATCTGGGGCTGGAGCGGCGGCGGGTCGAGCACGCTGCAGGCGATGTTCCGCTACCCCGATGTCTATCAGGTGGGTATGTCGGTGGCGCCGGTGCCGGACCAGAGCCTCTACGACACGATCTACCAGGAACGGTACATGGGCCTTCCCACCACCAACGCGGAGGCGTACCGGCTGGCGTCCCCGATCAACTTTGCGGAGGGGCTGCGGGGACGGTTGCTGGTGGTGCACGGGTCGGGCGACGACAACGTGCATTTCCAAGGGACCGAGCGGCTGGTCAACCGGCTGATCGGGCTCGGCAAGCACTTCGACTTCATGGATTATCCCAACCGCAGCCACTGCATCTGCGAGGGCGCAGGAACCACACTGCACGTCTATTCATTGCTGACCCGGTACCTTCAGGAGCAACTTCCAGCCGGACCCCGCTGATTTCACCAGGAGATTCCATGTCTCGACGCATTGCCGGCGTAGTACTCGCGATTCCATTGCTTTCCTTGGGCGCGCCATCCGAGCAGGCCGCTCCCGGGCTCCGGGTGGCGGTCAGCTTCCCGCAGGCGCGAAGCAGCGCACCGCTCGACGGCCGGCTCCTGTTGCTGGTCTCCACCGATTCCACCGCCGAGCCGCGCAACCAGATTTCGGACGGCCCGGAGACCCAGGTCGTGTTCGGAATGGATGTGAACCGGTGGGCGGCGGGAACCGACCGCTGGGTAGACGGCAAGGCGTTCGGCTATCCGATGCGAAGCCTTTCGACCCTGCCGGCGGGGCGCTACTGGGTGCAGGCGATACTCAACCGCTACGAGACCTTTGCGCGGAGCGACGGGCACACCGTCAAGCTTCCACCCGACCGCGGCGAAGGACAGCATTGGAACATCAAGCCGGGAAACCTGTACAGCGCACCCCGCTGGATGCAGCTCGACGCCCGGCTCCGGATGATTCCGCGGGTGAGTCTCGACCAGGAAATCCCGGCGATCCCCGATCCGCCCGAAACGAAATACATCAAACACCTCAAGATTCAAAGCACCTTGCTTTCCAAATTCTGGGGCAAGCCGACATTTCTGGGTGCCCACATCCTCCTGCCCGAAGGTTTCGAGACCCATCCCAACGCGCGCTACCCGCTGGTGATCAACCACGGCCACTTCCCCGACGACATCGGCGGATTCCGGCCGGAGCCGCCCGACCCCAATCTCAAACCCGACTTCAGCGCGAGGTTCAACCTCGCCGGATACAACCGGATCCAGCAGGAGCAGGCCCATCAGTTTTACCAGGACTGGACCGGCCCAGGCTTTCCCCGGGTGCTCCTGGTCGAGATCCAGCATCCCACCCCGTACTACGATGACTCTTACGCCGTGAATTCCGCCAACAACGGTCCCTACGGTGATGCGATCATGAAGGAGCTGGTGCCCGAAATCGAGCGCCGCTTCCGCGGCATCGGCCAGGGCTACGCCCGGTTCACCTACGGCGGCTCGACCGGCGGATGGGAGGCGATGGCGGTTCAGATGTTCTACCCCGACGACTTCAACGGCGCCTGGGTGGCCTGCCCCGACCCGATCGACTTCCGGATGTACACCAATTTCAACCTGTATGAAGAGAAGAACGCCTATTTCCTGGAAAGCCGGTGGAAGCGCACCCCGCGTCCGGCACACCGCAACTACCTCGGTCAGGTGCAGACCACCATCGAGGAGGCCAACCACCGCGAGCTGGCGCTGGGCAGCAACGGACGCTCCGGCGACCAATGGGACATCTGGCAGGCGGTCTACTCACCGGTCGGCGCTGATGGTTACCCCAAGCCGATCTGGGACAAGGTCACCGGCCAGATCGACCACAGCGTGGCGGCGTACTGGAGAGAGAACTACGATCTCACCTACATCCTGCAGCGGGACTGGAAGACGCTGGGGCCCAAGCTCCGAGGCAAGCTCAAGATCTACGTCGGCGACATGGACAATTACTACTTGAATAACGCGGTGTACCTCACCGAACAGGTGCTCAAGAACCTCAAGGATCCGCCCGCGGACGCAGAGGTGGACTACGGCGACCGCGCCGAGCATTGCTGGAATGGCGACCAGACTCAACCCAACGCCATTTCACGCTTGCGCTACGCCCAGATGTTCATCCCCCGGATCATGGACCAGATTCGGAAAAATCATCCGTCTGGAGTGGACACCCTGAGCTGGAGGTATTGAGCCGATGCGCCGTGCGGTACCTCATCGATGACTCCTGCGATGGCCGTCACCTTTCAGCGTCTGCCATTCGGCATGGAGGACGCTGCGCGGGTGGCGCGGGAGTGCTTCGACCTCGAGGGAACGCTGCTGGAGCTCACCAGCGAGCGAGACCGCAACTTCCTGATCACGACGTCAGCCGGCGATCACTTTGTCCTCAAGATTGCCCACGCTGATGAATCGCCTGCCATCCTCGATCTGCAGCACCGAGCCCTGGCGCAAATTGCCCAGCGCGCCCCCGAGCTTGCCATGCCAAGGGCGGTCCGCTCCGCCGCCGGCCACGAGGTCGAATCGATCATTGCCCCGGACGGCGCCTCCCACCTTGTCCGGGTCCTGACCTGGGTGCCCGGCACGGTGTGGGCGGACGTCTCGCCCCATACGCCTGAACTGCTGCGGAGTCTGGGAGCGGTGATGGGAAAACTGGACGGCGCGCTAGCAGGCTTCAGCCACCCCGCCGGCACGCGGGCACTCAAGTGGGACATTGCGCGGGCCGGGTGGATCCGGCCGCATCTCCACCGGGTGGCTGACCCGGTGCGCCATGCCATCATCGAGCGCCACCTCGCCCGGTTCGAGTCCGAACTGCGGCCGCTCCTGCCGGCGCTCCGCCGGGGCATCATCCACAATGACGCCAACGACTGGAACGTGATCGTCGCAGCGGGGCACCCGTTCGAACGCCGGGTGGCCGGTGTGGTGGACCTCGGCGACATGCTGGAGAGCCCCATTGTGGCGGAGCTGGCGGTGGCGTGCGTATACGCCATGCAAGGCAAGGCCGATCCGCTGTCCGCGGCGGCGGAAGTGGTGGCGGGTTATCACGGCGCCTTTCCGCTCACCGATGGGGAACTCGGGGTGCTCTTCCCGCTCATCTGTACCCGCTTGTCGGTTTCGGTGGTCAACGCCGCCGAACAGCGGGCCAGCGTCCCGGGCAACCAATACCTCACCATCAGTGAAGCCGGCGGGTGGACCACCCTCGAGCGGCTGGAAGCAATTCACCCCCGGCTGGCGCACTACACCTTCCGAGCTGCGGCCGGGCTGGAGCCGTGCCCCGCTTCGGCGCGGGTAACGGCATGGCTGCGGGCCCACCCCACGGAACCAGGACCGCTGCTCCGGGTTGCCGCCGGCGCGCCAATTCACGTCCTCGATCTCAGCATCGGGAGTCCGCTGGTGGAGACCCCGATCGAGCCCAGCGACTTGGCACCGTTCAGCCGGAAACTTTTTGACCGCATCCAGGCAGCCGGTGCCACGGTCGGCGTGGGACGCTACGACGAGGCCCGCCTGCTCTATGCCGGTCCGGTATTCCGGGCTGCTGGCAACGATCGCGAGATCCCCCGCACCGTTCATATCGGGCTCGACCTCTTCGTCGAGGCAGGCACCCCGGTGCTCGCCCCAATGGCGGGCGCAGTCGAAAGCGTTCGCGACAACGGCATGAACGGGGATTACGGCCCTACCGTCATTCTGCGCCATGAACCGCCGGGCGGGCCCGTCTTCCACACCCTCTATGGCCACCTCGGCCGGGGCGTCCTGGACTCGCTGGTACCCGGCGCCCGAATCGAGCGCGGACAGGCGATCGCCACGGTGGGCGATCTCGACGTGAATGGCGGCTGGCCACCCCACCTCCATTTCCAGCTGATTGCGGATTTGCTCGATCGCAGCGGGGAATTCCCCGGCGTGGCGCGCCCCGATCAGCGCTCCGTGTGGAAGAGCCTTTCCCCCGACCCGAATCTCGTCGCGCAGCTCCCCGAAACGGTGATGACACCGGTGCATCGACAGGCCCCCGAGATCCTGGCCGGCCGGCGCCTGCACCTGGGTCCATCGCTCAGCCTGTCCTACCGGCGGCCGCTCAGCATCGTGCGAGGGTGGAAACAGTTTCTCTACGACGAGGACGGACTGCTCTACCTCGATGCGGTCAACAACGTGCCGCATGTGGGGCATTCGCACCCGCGAGTGGTCCAGGCGGCGCGGGAGCAGATGGCGGTGCTCAACACCAACACCCGGTACCTCCATGAACGGTTAGTGGAATACGCCGAGCGGATCACCGCAACCTTACCCGCACCGTTGTCAGTCTGCTACTTCGTCAATTCCGGCAGTGAGGCCAACGAATTGGCCATCCGCCTCGCCCGTGCGGCAACCGGCCGCCGCGGCATGGTGGTATTGGACGTTGGGTACCACGGCAACACCACGACCCTGGTGGATGTGAGCTCCTACAAGCACGATGGGCCGGGAGGCGCCGGGGCACCCGAATGGGTCAGCAAGATCCCGATGCCGGATCCCTATCGGGGACGCTGGCGCCGCAGCGATCCTGATGCCGGTCGGAAATACGCCGAGGCGGTTACCGGCGCGATCGCGGCGCTGGAGGCCCATGGCCATTCGCCCGCGGCATTTCTGGCGGAGTCCATTCTGAGTTGCGGTGGGCAGGTGGTGTTGCCGGAAGGATTCCTGGCCGAGGCCTACTACCGGACTCGGGGTGCTGGTGGGGTCTGCATTGCCGACGAGGTGCAGGTCGGGCTCGGCCGGGTGGGCACCCACATGTGGGCGTTCCAGACCCAGGGAGTCGTCCCCGACATCGTCACCATGGGCAAGCCGATGGGGAACGGGCATCCGCTCGGCGCGGTGGTGACCACGCCGGAAATTGCCGCCGCGTTTGCCAACGGCATGGAGTTCTTCAGCACCTTTGGGGGCAATCCGGTATCCTGCACCGTGGGACTCGCGGTCCTCGACGTGATCGCCGAGGAAGGACTGCAGCAGCGCGCCGGCGATGTCGGGGCCTGCCTGCTCAACGGACTCCGTGCACTGGTGGCGCAACATCGCATCGCCGGAGATGCCCGCGGACTCGGCCTCTTCCTCGGACTCGAGCTGGTGGGCAACCGGGAGACTCGAGAGCCCGCGGGAGATCAAGCCTCCTACGTGGCCAACCGAATGCGCGATTGCGGCATCCTGGTGAGCACCGACGGCCCCTTCCGCAACGTGCTCAAGATCAAACCGCCGCTCTGCTTCACCGAAGCGGATGCCGACCATCTGGTGGCAACCCTCGACCGAATCCTCCAGGAGGACTACTGTCGATGATGCTGCTCCGCTCTGGGAATTCTCGGCGCGTTGCCGGCCTGCTCGCCCTCCTGGTATTGGGCTTGGCCGGCGGATGGACGGAGCCGGGCGCGGCGCCTCCGGAGCTTCGGGTGCGCGCCAACGACAATCGATCTCCCGCCGGACAGCTCCGGGTGGACACGCTCAAGGTACAGGTTGGGGAAACCGCCGATTTCATCTGGGTGGCGGAGCCGGGAAGCTACACGCTGGGACGGGGTACCCGGGTCAATCCGGCGTGGGTGCAGCGGATCGTGGTGCGGTAGGCGCCCGCGCCGTTATGGTCGCGCGGCCTGGACCAGCGCGATGGCAAGACCACCCAGCGCCACGGTCTGGCCAACCCAGAAGACAAACATCCATTTGATCATTTCGGTGCGAAGTCCGGAGATCTCCGCCTTGAGCTCCGCCCGGAAGCGGCCATAGTAGGCGTCGGCGAGCTCCCGCATCTCGGCTTTGTATTGGACGTCCACCTGATTGAACCAATCCACGAGTTCGTTCGTGGTTTCGTCACCGAAGGCCTGATAAAATCTTCGGGACAGCTTTGCGGTGACCGGCACGGCTCGTGCTCCGGGAGGGGACCGAAAGCCAAGGTAAATCATACCCTCGGCGGGCCGAGGATCGGAAGCCCGCCACATGGCGCCCATTGACGCCGGGAGTGTGCCTGATGATTTCCTACGAGGTGACGGTGGAGGTGGAGGAGGGATTGGTGGAAGATTATCTGGAATACATGCGGAACCGGCATCTCCCGCAGATCCTGGCCACCGGCTGTTTTGCCCACGCCGAACTCAATCGCAGCCAGGAAACCCGGTTTCGGCAGCGCTACCTCGCGAACACGCTCATCGATCTGGAGCGGTACTTCGAAAAATTTGCTCCGGCGCTCCGGGCCGACTTCGCGACCCACTTCCCGGCCGGGACCAGGCTCACTCGGGAAATCTGGGAGGAGTTAGGCCGCTGGCATCCGTGAGTCAGGACCGCACCAATGCCCGCAGTACCAGCACCGTCACATTGTCTTTGCCGCCGGCATCGAGCGCATCCTGCAACAACGTGCGGCCGACCTGCTCCGACGATTCCATCTCCATCAGGCGGCGCCGGATCTGATCGTCGGACACATGCTTGGTAAGCCCGTCGGTGCACAGCAGCATGACGTCATACGGCTCCAGGTCGGCCACGGACACCTCCGGCGCCCACGCACTGCCGCCGAGCGAGCTGGAGAGCACGTGGGCGTAGGGACTCCGGGCAGCCTGCTCCGGCTTGAGGACGCCGGAATCCACCAGATCCTGGGCCATCGTTTGATCGCGAGTGAGCTGTTCCAGGTTGCCGCCGCGCAGCCGATAGCAGCGACTGTCCCCCACCTGCAAAAGGTACAGGGTCGGCCAACAGGCAATCATCATGGTGATGGTGGTGGCCATTCCCTGCCGCTCGCCACTGTCACGGGCTCGGCCGGCAATCAGCTCGTGGGTCCGGAGCGCCCCCTCCCGCAGCGCACCGAGCAGGGCGCCCTCTCCGGCCTCCATCGGCGCCACCAGGCACTGCATGGTGTTGGTAACGTAACCCGCAATCGCCTCCACCGCGGAGCGGCTCGCCGTCTCACCCCCGGCGTGCCCTCCCACGCCGTCGCATACCATCGCCACCGTCGCCAGCCGCTGGCTGGGAATTTCCAGCAGTTCCGGGTTGGGAAGACTGGTGACGTGAACCCGCATCGTCTTGTGCAGGGTGGTCACCAGGAAGTGATCCTGATTGTTGGGGCGAACTATGCCCCGATCGGTGATCCCGAAGAAATCGAGATCCTCGTCCCGGGGCTTCGGGTTCGAGGCGATGCGATGCTCGCCGCTGTGAGGTGTGATCGTGGCCGGCATTACTGGCAAACGTACCGGTAGAAATGTGCGCCGCAAGGGGGCAGCATCGCCACGCCAGCTGTCGCCCTACTGCCAAATCATGCCAAAATGGCAGTTTTACACGGTATGGCCGTTGCTCTGTTGGACTGGGATCGGAATCCGTATCCCGGATTACTTCTCGATGACAGCGCCCATTTCCAACGGAGACACCCGTGGCTTCAAAAATCATCGGCATCGACCTCGGCACCACCAATTCCGTCGTTGCCGTCATGGAAGGCGGCGACCCGGTCGTCATCCCCAACGCCGAGGGTGGCCGCACCACTCCGTCTGTGGTGGCCTTTACCAAGGACGGCGAACGGCTGGTTGGGCAGGTTGCCAAGCGCCAAGCGGTGACCAACCCCAAGCAAACCATTTTCTCCATCAAGCGGTTCATGGGCCGCCGAATGGATGAAATCAAGGAAGAAACCAAGCGGGTCCCCTACAAGGTCGAGTCCGGCCAGAATGGTCTCGCCTCGGTCGAGATCGCCGCCAAGAAGTACACTCCGCCCGAAATCTCGGCGATGATCCTCCAGAAAATGAAGCAGACCGCCGAGGACTACCTCGGCTATTCGGTCGACAAGGCGGTGATTACCGTCCCGGCCTACTTCAATGATGCGCAGCGCCAGGCCACCAAGGACGCCGGAAAGATTGCCGGGCTCGAAGTGCTCCGCATCATCAACGAACCAACTGCGGCGGCCCTCGCCTATGGCCTGGACAAGAAGAAGGAAGAAAAGGTCGCCGTCTTCGACCTGGGCGGCGGCACCTACGACATCTCGGTGCTGGAACTCGCCGAGGGCGTCTTCGAGGTCAAGAGCACCAATGGGGATACCCACCTCGGCGGCGACGACTTCGATGAGCGGTTGATCGATTGGCTGATCACCGAATTCAAGAAGGATCAGGGCATTGATCTGTCCAAGGATCCGATGGCGCTGCAGCGGCTCAAGGAGGGGGCCGAAAAGGCCAAGATGGAACTTTCCAGCACCCAGCAGACCGACATCAATCTTCCCTTCATCACCGCCGATGCCTCGGGCCCCAAGCACCTGAACGTCTCCCTGACCCGGGCCAAGTTCGAACAGCTGGTGGATGACCTGATCCAGCGCACTCTTCCTCCGATGCAGCAGGCGCTCAAGGATGCCGGCCTCGACCCCAAGCAGATCGATGAGGTCATCCTGGTGGGTGGCTCGACCCGCATCCCCAAGATCCAGGAAATCGTCAAGAGCTTTTTCGGCAAGGAACCGAACAAGTCGGTGAACCCCGACGAGGTGGTGGCAATTGGCGCCGCCATCCAGGGCGGCGTGCTCGCCGGCGAAGTGAAGGATGTGCTGCTGCTCGATGTGACACCGCTCTCCCTGGGTATCGAAACGCTGGGCGGGGTCACCACCGTACTCATCCCCCGCAACACCACTATCCCGACCAAGAAGTCGGAGGTCTTTTCGACTGCCGAAGACAATCAGACCACGGTGGAAATCCATGTGCTCCAGGGCGAGCGCCAGATGGCAATCGACAACCGGACCATCGGCAAGTTCCAGCTGACCGGAATTCCACCAGCGCCCCGCGGGATGCCGCAGGTCGAGGTTGGCTTCGACATCGACGCCAATGGGATTCTCCATGTGTCGGCCAAGGACAAGACCACCAACAAGGAACAGAAGATCCGGATCGAAGCCTCCAGTGGCTTGTCCGACGCCGAGATCGACAAAATGGTCAAAGCGGCCGAATTGCACGCCAAGGAAGACGCCGAGCGCCGGGAGGGGATCGAGGCCCGCAACCAGCTGGACGGCTTGGTCTACAAGGTCGAGAAGGACAGCAAGGAGTGGGTGGACCGGCTGTCCGCTGATGTGAAAGGCCGTCTCGATGCCGCAGTCGAGGGGGGCCGGCAGGCGCTCCGGAATGGCGACCCAGCCGGCATCAAGACAGCGCTGGACGAACTGAACGCCGCCTATTCAGCGGCGGGGGCCTCCCTGTATGAGGCGGCGAACGCCGCTGGGAGCACCAGCGGGGGGAGCACTGAAACGCCCCCTGCGGGTGAGCCGGCCAAGGAGGATGTGGTCGAAGCCGACTACGAGATCGTGGACGAGGAAAAGAAGTAGGGACGCGACCAAGGCGCGGCGACGCGCATCGTGGATATATTGAAGAATCACCGATTACGCGCAAATCCGGGGGTCGAATACCAGCATGTCCGCACGCAAACTGAATTGGCTGAAATTTGGTGGTCTGGTCGGACTCGCCTTCGTACTGGGTCTGTTTTTTGCCGGCCTCCTCGATCTTCCCCAGAACTCCCTGGCCCAGGGTGGCGCCAGTCGGCTCGCCTCGACCCAGCCGGCAATCCTGCCCATTCAGGCGGCGCCGCTCCCGGCCGGGGGGCCATTGGTCCAGCTCAGTGACGCGTTTTCGGCGGTGGCCGAGCATGTCCGGCCCAGTGTCGCCTACATCACGGCGGAGCGGAAGCAGCGGGTGAATGCGAATCAGCGGGTGCCGCAGGGCTTCGAGCCATTTTTCGGCATCCCCCAGCAGCGGGGCCGCGCTCCCAGCATAGAGCGGGGGTCGGGCTCCGGCTTCGTGGTCTCCGCCGACGGGTACATCTTGACAAACAATCACGTCGTCGACGGGGCCGACAAGGTGACTGTGCAGTTGCTCGATCACCGGACTTTTTCGGCAACTGTGGTCGGGACCGACCCGACCACTGACGTCGCCGTCATCAAGATTGACGCCAAGGGGTTGATTCCCGCCGCACTTGGATCGAGTGCCAATACCCGGATCGGCGAGTGGGTCCTCGCGGTCGGCAATCCGCTGGGGGAAAACCTCACCTTTACGGTGACCTCCGGCATCGTGAGCGCCAAGGGACGCGGCCGGCTCAATTTGCCGGGTAGCTCCCAGCGCAGCATTCAAGACTTCATCCAGACCGATGCCGCCATCAACCCGGGCAACTCGGGCGGCCCCTTGGTCAACGTCCGGGGCGAGGTGGTCGGCATCAACTCCGCCATCGCCAGCGAAACCGGCTACAACATGGGCTACGGCTTCGCGATCCCGATCGATCTGGCCAAGCAGGTAATGGATCAGCTGGTCAAAAATGGCAAGGTGGTGCGAGCTGCCTTGGGTGTGCTCGTGGGAGACGCCGGCCCACTCGACGCCAAGGCGGTCGGACTTCCCGACATCCGGGGCGTCGTCATTCAGGACTTTTCCTCCGACGATTCACCGGCCAAGCGCGCCGGGCTGGAAGTGCTCGACGTGATCGTTTCGATCGACGGCCAGCCGGTGGAATACACCGCCCAGCTGCAGCAAATCGTTGGATTCAAGCGGGTGGGGGAGGCGGTCAAGGTCGAAGTCGCCCGGAAGGGCGGTATCCGGAAGACCTACTCAGTCCGGACCATCCCCAGCGAGGCACCGACCGACCGAGTGGCGCGGGCCGATGCCACCGAGAACACGCCGCCCGAAGGCAGTTCGGACCGGCCGACCGGGACCGCAATCAAAACGCTCGGGGTGACCATCGCTCCGCTCAGCGCACAGATGATTCGGGAATTCGAGATCCCCGCCAACATCCGCGGAGTCATCATCCAGTCGGTCGAAGAGGAGGGTCCCGCCGGGCGGCAACTCTTCGGCATCGAGTCAGGGACGCCGGACATTGTGATGATTGCGGAAGGCACCGCCATTCAGAACGAGGCCGACCTCCGCAACGCAGTCCGCTCGGTCGGGTCGAGCGGAATCCTCTCCTTGATCGTGTGGAATCGCGCCGCGAACAACGGCCAGGGCGGCCGGCGGGCGTTGCGCATAGAACTGGGGAAGTGAGTGGTGGGCGCTACTTCGGCGGCACCACGATCTTGGTGGCGGCCGCCATCGAATCCCACTGGGTCCAGCCCCATGCTACCAGCTTGCCGTCGCTCACGATCACCGGCGACATCCTCCGCTCGGTAACGCTGGCGCTGTCGGTGGCGCCCGGCAGGGGGAAATACATCGCTTCGATGTAGTTTCCCGACACCAGGTAGGCTTCGGACTTCTCCGGTCGATCAACCCCCATAATTTGCATTACGCTGTCCTTCCCGATGCCGGCCGTCAACTGCTCCAGGCGTCGGTCTGTCTTGGTACTTCCACATGCGCCGAGAACCGCCGGCAGGGCAAGAAAGACGGTCAGGCGAATCAGATTGAGTCGTGTCATGCGCCCAAGATAAGCGATTCCAATCCTTGTTTCCATAGGAAACGTTTTGGAGGAAACCCTCGCGCCGATGAACCGGGTGGTGTAGAGTACTGAGCCGGGAGCAGTCCCTCCCGCGAGCGTGGCGAAATTGGCAGACGCGCAGGACTTAGGATCCTGTCCCGCAAGGGGTGCGGGTTCGACTCCCGCCGTTCGCATCAACACCTTCCCGAGGAGCCTCCGCTTGCTTGATAGTCTCGCCGCCTTTCTCGACGGAGTGAGCACCAAGGTCTTCTGGTTTGCGGTCACCTGCTTTGTGGTGATCAATGGCGCCGCGCTTGCCGCATTCGCGGTTTCTCGAAGCCGGCGTCTGGTGGACGAGTGGACCCCGAAGCTGGTCGCCGTGGACGCCATGGTGCTCGGCGCCGGCTTGGGAATCCCCCTGGTTTCCACCTTGGCCAAGCTCGGGGTCAACGCCATTTCGGCGATGCTCGGGGGCGGCACCGTCGCGCCCGAATAGCCAGCCGGCACCGGTCTCGCCCCGGGCCCGGGAAGGCTTCCCGCCTCCCCCGTTCCGGAAATGACGTCAGGGGCCTGCCCGGTATAGATTTACCCCCGCCATGAGCACCATAACTGTCACCAAAACGGCCGAAGACGCCGCCTCCAAGGCCCTCCGGGTCGTCATCCCGGTTGAGCGGGTCGAGGAGGCCACCACCAAGGCCGTACGGCAGTACGCCAAGCGAGCCCGCCTGCCCGGCTTCCGCCAAGGCAAGGCGCCTGAGGCTGTGGTCCGGCGCAAGTTCAGTTCGGAAATCCGACAGCTGGTGCTCGAGGAGGTCATCCGGGAAGGCTGGGAGGAGGCTAAGACCTCCGAATCCCTGAAGCCGATCGGAGACCCTTCGGTTCGCAACCTCAAGTTCGAAGCGGGCCAGCCAGTCGAATTCGAGCTGGTCGTCGAGGTTCGCCCTGAGCTCACGCTCAATCGGCTGGGCGGCTTCACCCTCAATCGCACGATTCCCCAGGTCACCGACGAGATGGTGGCGGAGCAGATCGGCCGGCTGCGCGAGCAGCGGGCAGCGTGGCTCCCGGTGGAGGAGAGCAAGCCCGCCCCAGGGCAGATGGTGCGGGTCGAGGTGGCGCCGCTCGAGGATGGGGTGGCCCAGGAAGCCCAGCCGTACAATCTCGTTCTGGGCGACGGCCAGGCGATCCCCGCCCTGGAGGAGAAGATCATGACCCTCCTCCCCGGGCAGACGGTGGAGACCGAAGTCCGCTTCCCCGACGACCACGCCGATGAATCGCGCCGGGGCCAGGCGCGCTCGGTTCGGCTGACACTGCACGAAGTGAAGCGCCAGGAGCTCCCGGTGCTGGACGACGGATTTGCCAAGGAAGCCGGAGACTTCGAGACCCTCGACGCGCTTCGGGTGGCAGTCCGTGAGGATTTGGGGGCCCAGGCCGCCCGCGACGCCGATGCGGGGGTTCGGGAGCAGCTGGTGCGGCAGTTGGTCGAGGCCAATAACGTCGGTGCTCCAGCTTCCCTGGTGGACCGAATGCTGCACTCGCTGCTGCACGCCTACGGGGTCCCCCCCGAAAAGGCCGAGCAATTCAACCTTGAGTTCCGGCCCATTGCCGAAGCCCAGGTCAAGCGGGAGCTGCTGTTGGGCAGCGTGGCGGAAAAAGAACAGCTCCATGCCACCGAGGCTGATCTGGACACCCGTATTGCCCGGATTGCCGAACAGCGCAAGGCAACACCGGCCCAGGTCTACACCTCGCTGGAGCAGGCCAAGCGATTGCCCGAGCTCACCCGTTCCATCACCGAGGAGAAGGTCTTCAGCCATCTCCTCCCACTTTCCACTGTCACCGAGGCAACGTCGTGACCAGCATGCTCTATCCGCCAAACATCATCGAGCGGTCGAGCCGCGGCGAGCGGACCTACGACATTTTCAGCCGGCTGCTGATGGATCGCATCGTGTTCCTCGGCGCGCCGATCAACGATGACGTGTCCAACATCATCATCGCCCAATTGCTCTTTCTCGAGGCCGATAACCCCGAAAAAGACATCTATATGTACGTCAATTCACCGGGGGGAATTGTCTCGAGTGGCATGGCCATTTACGACACCATGCAGCACCTGCGCGCCCCGGTGAATACCATCTGCATGGGAATGGCCGCCTCAATGGGGTCCTTCCTGCTTGCGGCGGGCAGCAAGGGAAAACGCAGCGCGCTGCCCCATGCCCGGATCATGATCCACCAGCCGTCGGGCGGCTCTCAGGGCACGGCGTCGGACATCGAGATTCAGGCCCGGGAAATTCTCTACCTCCGGAGCAAGATGAACGAACTGTACGCCAAGCACACCGGTCAGTCGATCGACCAGATCGAAAAGGACATGGACCGGGACCGCTATATGAGTGCCGAAGAGGCCAAAACCTATGGCCTCATCGATACGGTGTTTGTTCCGCACCGGGATCCACTGGTGCCAGCCGCCGTGGTGAGCACTTGACCCTGCCCCGGGTGGGGTTGAGGTTTGATGGGTCCCCCTGGCCGCGCCCCGGCGCAGTGTAACCGCCATGTCCAACGACAAGCACCTGCGGTGTTCGTTCTGCGGGAAGTCGAAGGATTCGGTCCGGAAGTTCATCTCCGGCCCGTCGGTCTACATTTGCAACGAGTGCATCACCCTCTGCAACGAAATCCTGGCGGAGGATGAAGAGCGCGAAGTCGTAGACAACATCACCCAGGTTCCCACCCCCAACGAAATCAAGGATGTGCTGGACCAGTATGTCATTGGGCAGGAACGGGCCAAGCGCACCCTCGCCGTTGCGGTCTACAATCACTACAAGCGCATCAATTCTGCCAGCGGCCGGGATGCCGGCGGCGTGGAACTCGATAAATCGAACATCCTGTTGCTGGGGCCCACCGGCGTCGGCAAGACGCTGCTGGCCCAGACCCTGGCCCGGATCCTCGACGTCCCCTTTACCATTGCCGACGCCACCACCCTGACCGAAGCCGGCTACGTCGGCGAAGACGTGGAGAACATCCTGGTTCGGCTGCTGCAGGCCGGCGAGTTCAACGTCTCCGAGTGTGAGCGGGGCATCGTCTACATCGACGAGATCGACAAGATCGCCCGGAAGTCGGAAAACCCCAGCATCACCCGGGATGTGTCCGGGGAAGGGGTGCAGCAGGCTCTGCTCAAAATTCTCGAGGGGACGGTGGCCTCGGTGCCGCCGCAGGGTGGCCGAAAGCATCCGCAACAGGAATACATTCAGATCAACACCAAGGACATCCTGTTCATTTGCGGCGGCGCCTTCGACGGTCTGGAACGGATCATCGAGGGGCGGCTGGGTCGCCAGCAGATCGGTTTTGCCGCCGCCACCGAGCGGGACAAAGTGCCCGAGCTCAACAAGAAGCACCCCTTTGCGAATGCTGAACCGGACGACCTGCTGCATTTCGGCCTGATCCCGGAATTGGTGGGCCGGCTGCCGGTGGTGGTCTCGCTCGAGGCGCTGGATGAGGAGTCGCTGGTCCGCATTCTGGTGGAGCCGAAGAACGCCATCACCAAGCAGTACCAGAAGCTCTTTGAGCTGGAAAATGTCGGGCTCACCTTCGACCACGAGGCGCTCAAGGCGGTGGCACGCAAGGCCATCAAGCGCTCCACTGGGGCCCGCGGGCTTCGCGCCATCCTGGAAACGGTGATGACCGACTTGATGTATGATCTGCCCTCGCGCGATGACGTTCGCGAGGTGATCGTCACTCCGGAGTGCATTACCGAGGGTACCTCGCCGATGATCGTGACCGAGCGCCCCCGGCAAGTCAAAGAAGCGTGACCCTCTCCCGGCTGCCGATCGAATTCGTCGGCAGCTTCCCCGATCCGCTCCACCCGCTGGAACCGCCGCTCCCCGAAATTGCCTTCGTGGGGCGTTCCAACGTCGGGAAGTCGAGCCTGCTGAACGCGCTGGTCGGGCGGAAGCAGATTGCCAAGGTCAGCGGCACCCCGGGCAAGACCCAGTTGATGAACGCCTTCCGGCTGCCGCCCTGCTACTTCCTCGATCTGCCGGGTTATGGCTTTGCCCGTACCGGCAAGGCGGCGCGGGCCGGGTTTCGGGCTTTGCTGGAGGGCGTCGTGTCGAAGCGCCCGTCGCTTACCGGCGTGGTCTGGCTGCTCGATGCCCGGCACACCCCGTCCCAGGATGACTACGACATTCAGACCTTGCTCTCGGAGAGCGGGAAACCGGTGCTGACCGTTCTCACCAAGGGTGACAAGCTCACCCGCTCGGAGCAGGCGGCGGCGCTGGCAACGCGAGCCCGGGAGCTGGCCATGGCGCCGGACGAATTGTTGCTCACCAGTGGGACCAAAGGCACCGGCATCGAGGAACTGGGTGCGAGCATTCTTGTGGCGGTTGGCGGGCAGGTCAGTTAAGAACTATCCACAGATTTCACAGATTGTGAATACTTCAAAGCCTCCATCAGTGTAATCTGGGTAATCTGTGGACGCTGTTCACCAACCAGGATCCAGCCCATGGCAGTATTCGAAATGCCGATCAGAGTAATCCCCGAAGACATCGACGCCCTGAGCCACGTCAACAATGTCGTCTATGTCCGCTGGATGCAGGACGCGGCCACGGCGCATTGGGAGAGCGCGGCCCCTGCGACGCTCCGGGCCGAGGTGGTCTGGGTGGTGACTCACCACGAGGTGGACTACAAGGCGCCGGCGTTTCTGGGGGAGCGATTGGTGGCGCGGACCTGGGTGGGGGAGCCCTCGGGGGCCACTTGGGAGCGGTTCATCGAAGTCCGCCGGGTGGAGGGGAACCAGCTGCTGGCGGCTGGGCGGAGCGTGTATGCTGCACTGCATGCCGAGAGCGGGCGGCCGCGGCGGGTCGATGCAAGGCTGGCGGCACCCTTCCTGGACTCCTGACCCCCGGGGCCGCTGGCGGGAAGGGCAGCAGGAGCGTACTGTTTCCTCCCGGTTCCGGCACTCGAGATCGTCCCCTACGCCGATTCCAACAAGACGGAGAAGTAAGCGTTGGCATTCCTTCCACTGAAGTCGCTCCATCTCCCGGACGCCGTCCGGGCGGCCAACGACGCCTGGCTCGCCGAGCTCGATGCCGGGCTCGGTGCGCCGGGGGCCGACTGGAACCGGCTCTGCCGCGACACGCTGTACGACCTCTGGTTCCCTGGCGCCGCGCCCTATGACGAGGCGGTGGCGCACCGGCCCACGCCGGCGGCCACCCGGGCGATGCTGCTCGCCCTCGATCCCCGCAACGTCACCCTGGAGCCGGAGTACTACGCCGACGTGGACGCGGAAAAGTTTGCCCGAGTCAAGCCGCTGCTCTGGCTCTGGTATTCCTTCGATCGCACCCCGGCCGGCGCCCAGAACGTGGATCTGGGCGTCAAATTCCGCCGCCTTCTGGCGGGGCGGATTTTTGCCCGGTGCGGGAAGAACTTCAAGTGTTTTCAGCACGTGGAGTTTTCCTACGGCTACAACATCGAGGTGGGCGACGACTGCGTTATCCACCGGCACGTTCTGCTCGATGACCGCGGCGGTCTGACCCTCGGTGATCGGGTCAGCGTCTCCGACTACGCCAATATCTACAGTCACACCCACAGCATCGTGGACCAGCGGGACGTCACCAACATCCGCACCGTACTGGAAGACGACACCCGGATTACCTACCACGCCACTGTATTGGCCGGGGTCCGGGTCGGTCAGAACGGAATGGTGGGGGCCTCGGCATTGGCCACCAAGGATGTCAAGCCGTACCATGTGAATGTGGGGATTCCCGCCAAGTCGATTCGGGTCAAACCCAATGCCCCGGTGGATGTCACGGCGACGCATCGGGTGCCAAGGCGGGGGGAGGAGTAGCAACGCCCGGGTTGACCGGCCACCCCCCGATCCCCACCGTATCGTCACCGGTTCGTGACAAGTCCGTTGCACCGGCGTGTCCCATCCGAAACTCCTCCTGACGAGCTTCCGCCTCGGAATTCTTGACACCGCCGCCCCCGAATCGGGGCGGACTCTCGAACCGCGAGCGGACCAATGTCTCTGGGATCTACGCCCTCCCGGCTCTTGCCACTCCGGGCCCTCCTTCCAGCGGTCCTGTCGCTGATCGGAAGCCTGCCACTCCAGGCCCAGGCCCGCACCGGGCGCATCGTCGGCAAGGTGGTGGAAGTCGGCGGGGGTGTACCCCTGGGCGGGGCCCGGGTCCTGGTGATGGGCACTGCGTTGATGGCGACGACTCGGGTCGACGGTCGCTACGCCATTGCCGATGTCCCCGCCGGAACGGTGACGCTCCGGGTGGCGATGATCGGATACGCCCCCAAATCGGTGACTGAAGTCATTGTGAAGGCGGGCGAAGCCACCATCCAGGATATTGCGCTGGCTGGCCAGGCAACCCAGATCGAAGAAATCTCGGTGACCGCGGAGGTGGCGCAGGGCTCGGTCAATTCCGCCCTCGATCAACAGCAGTATAGCGTGGGAATCGTCAACGCGATTTCGGCGGAGCAGATCAGCCGTTCACCGGACGGGGACGCAGCGGCGGCCCTGCAGCGGATGAGTGGCGCCACAATTCAAGACGGCAAGTACCTCAACATGAGGGGGTTGGGAGATCGCTATACCCAGGCGTCGCTCAATGGAGCCCGGATTCCCTCCCCTGAGCCGGAACGGAAGGTTGTTCCGCTGGACCTGTTTCCTTCCGCATTGTTGAGTGAAATCACCACCTCGAAGACCTTTACTCCGGATCAGGCGGGCGATTTTTCGGGCGGCGCGGTCGACATCAAGACCAAGGAATTCCCCGGCAACCGGTATATGGCCTTTTCGCTGAGCGCCGGATTCAACGACGCGGTGACCGGAAAGACATCCACCTTTGCCCCAGCCACCGGGCGCGACTGGGCTGCGCTCGGCGCATCGCCCAGGGCGCGGCCGGCTACCTTCGAAAACGTCGATTTCACCCAACAACTCTCCCCAGTCCAGGCCAACGCGCTGGTTAATTCCTTCCGGAATGTCTGGTCGGTGCGCCAACGCAGCGGATCGCCCAACGGTGGCTTTGGCATGTCGCTGGGCGGGACCCTGCCCACCGGCGGGACCGGGTTGAGCTACCTCCTGTCCGGGAGCTACTCCTACACCCAGGAAACCCGGGCCGGCCAGCAACGAGCCATCGCGCAGCCGGCCTCGACGGTCGGCGGAAACGTGACCGAGCTGGACCGCTTTGACGGCAGCACCGGACGGAACAGTGCCCTCTGGGGCGGGATCGCCAATTTCAGCGCGAACCTCGGCGCCCACAGCAAGATCACCCTCAACAACACGTACAACCGCACCATGGACAACGAGGCGCGCTTCGAGACCGGCACCTCGGAACAGCTGGCCCTGCCGTTGCAGCTCCAGCGGCTGCGCTATGTCGAGCGCAACATCTTCGCCAGCCAGTTCGGGGTGCACCAGGAACTGGCCGATCGGCACTTCCTCGACCTCGGGCTGACAGTGTCCGGCGTGTCGCGGAAGGAGCCGGACCGCTCCGAGGTGGTGTACGAGACCTCCACCGGGGTGCCGAGCTGGTACGGCTTTTCCAACGAAGCGGCGGTCCGGACCTTTGCCGACCTCAGCGAGAGGAACATCGAGGCGTCGGCCAGCTGGCAGTTCCGATTTGGGTCGACGCCGGGAAACCGGTTCGTGCAAATCGGCGGGTTGTACCGATCGACCGAGCGGGATGCCACCAACCGGGCCTACTCGATCTCGTTGCTTCGGCCCCTGGCCAATGCCGACCGCGGGCTTGCCCCGGAGCAGTTGTTCGACGGCCGCTTTACCCAGGGGTCGGACGACAATTTCCGGATTTCTCCAATCGCCCAGGGCGGCTCCTACGACGCCTCCGACCGGCTGGCGGCGGGGTACGGGATGCTCACGCTCGAGCTGGGCAAATCGCTCGAGCTGATCGGGGGGGCGCGGATCGAGCGCTCGTCGGTCGAGGTCCGCTCGCTCTCGACCGCAGGAGAGCCCTCCGTCGCCACGCCGAGTTACACCGATGTGCTCCCATCACTGGCGCTCAACTACCACGTGGGGCCGAACACCAACTTCCGGCTGTCGGCCACCCAGACCCTGTCACGGCCGGAATACCGGGAACTCTCCCCGATTCTGTTCCGCGAGGTCATCGGCGGCGACAATGTCAAGGGAAATCCCGGCCTCCAGCGCGCCCTCATCCGCAACTACGACTTGCGGTGGGAGTGGTATCCGCGGGGAGGAGAAGTTGTCAGCGTTGCCCTGTTCGCGAAGCAGTTCTCCGATCCGATCGAGCGGGTGTACCAGGGCACCTCGGGCACCCGGATCATTACCTACGTGAACGCAATGGGGGCGGATAACTACGGGGTCGAGCTCGAAGTGCGCAAAGGGCTCGACGCGGTGGCGGCCGGATTGCAGCCATTCACCGCCTTTGCCAACGCCACCCTGATGAAATCGAAGATCCGGATCGACCAGAACAGCGGGTCCATCACCAATGCCGAGCGAAAGATGGTCGGCCAGGCGCCCTATGTATTCAACGCCGGCCTGACCTGGAGGCATCCGTCGGCCGATGCCTCCGCCACCCTGCTGTTCAACCGGGTAGGGGAGCGCATCAGCGAGGCCGGGGAGGTTCCGCTGCCGGACGTGATCGAACAGCCCCGCAATGTGCTGGACGCCTCGATTGCGTTCCCGCTGTTCGGCGGTGTGAGCGGCCGGGCCGACGCCAAGAACATTCTCGACGCGCCCTACCGAATCACTCAGGGCGGCATCGTGCGAGAGGGGTACCGGGCCGGCCGGATATTCTCGATCGGATTCAGCTGGAGACAGTAGGTATCCGTTCGATGTGACCGAACTGTGACGCGACGATGACAGGATGCCGACGTTACCTGAGTTGATTCCCTCGGTAACGTCGGCTTCGTGTTTCTATCGGATCAACCACCACGTTGGGAGTCGAGATGATGTTGAGCTTCAGGAAGCGGGCGACGGCGGCAGTATTGCTGGGCATGACCCTCTTGGGGGCATGCACCAGCGACACCACGAC
>JANNSC010000446.1:0-2437 GCA_031402135.1 Gemmatimonadales bacterium
CCAGCCCACCGGAGATGGCCAACTGTGGCGCTCCGAAGACGGTGGCCGTCGCTGGGCCCTGATCAACCGCGACCGCAACGTGATGGGGCGGGCCCACTACTACTCCCGGATGGCGGTTTCCCCCAGCGATGAAGACGAAGCGTATTTTCTCACCGCTTCCTACAGCAAGACGATCGATGGCGGAGCTACCCTCGCGGTGCAGACCGGAGACCGCGGCCCCGGCGGCGACCACCACGACATCTGGATTGACCCCGGCAACGCCGATCGGATGATTGTCGCCCACGACCAGGGGTTGTCCATCTCCGAAAATCGCGGCAAGACGTGGTTCCGCCAACGGCTCACCAACGCCCAGATTTACCACGTCACCGTGGACAACGCGATTCCCTACAATGTGCTTGGCAACAAACAGGATGAGCCCAGCTATCGGGGTCCCAGCAACAGTCGGGTCCAGGGTGGTCGGAGCGCCGGCATTTCCCGCGGTATGTGGCACTCGGTCGGCGGCGGCGAGAGCGGCTGGGCCACTCCCGATCCCACCGATCCCAATATCATCTGGTCCACCGCATCGGGATCCGGCAATGTTGGCGGCATCGTCGTCCGCTTCGAGGAAAATCGCCGGCAGTTCCGCAACGTCGAGGTCTGGCCCCACCAGTCCAACGGACCGGCGGAGGGGCTTCGCTATCGCTTCGTCTGGGACGCACCGCTGCACATTTCACCCCACGATCACAACACGCTGTACGTGGGCAGTCAGCACGTCCACCGTACCCAGGACGGCGGTCAAAGCTGGCAGGTCATCAGCCCGGATCTGACGCTCAACGACAAGAGCCGGCAAGGAAGCTCCGGGGGGCTCACTCCCGACAATATCGGCGTCGAGTATTCCGGAGTGGTGTTCGGAATCGCCGAATCTCCCCTCGACAAGGGCACCATCTGGGTGGGCACCAACGATGGACAGGTGCAACTCACCCGGGACAACGGCGCATCGTGGACCAATCTCACCAAAAACCTGCCGCTCCTGCCGGCCTGGGGCTCGGTGCGCAGCATTGCGCCGTCGCGCTACGATGCCGCCACCACCTACCTCACCGTGGATGCCCACCAGGAGAACAACCGGGACCCCTGGGTTTACAAGACCACCGACTACGGCAAGAGCTGGCGCCTGATCGTCAACGGCATTCCCAAGAGCATGCTGAGTTACGCCAAAATTATCACCGAAGACCCGGTCCGTTCCGGCCTCCTCTACCTCGGTACCGAAAACGCCATTTACTTCTCATTGAACGGCGGAGAATTGTGGCAGCCGCTGCAAACCAACCTGCCCCACGCGCCGGTCTCCGGCATCGTGGTGCAGCAGCACTTCAACGATCTGGTGATCTCGACCTACGGCCGGGGCTTCTGGATTCTCGATGACATCACCCCGCTCCAGCAGCTCAGTGACGAAATCCTCGCCAAGCGCGCCCATTTATTTGCTCCCCGCCCGGCTTACCGGTATCGGAACATTACGGCGCCCTCCACCACGTACGATGACCCGACCGCGGGCAACGACCCTGAGTACGGCGCTTCGATCAACTATTTCTTGAGCTCCCCCGCCAAGGCACCGCCGGTCGTCGCCATTCTGGATGCTGCGGGCCAGGAAATTCGCACCATCCCCGCCCCCAACGCCTCGGGACTCAACCGGGTGTATTGGGATCTTCGGGGCACGTCCAGCGCTGAAGTGAGGCTTTTCACTTCGCCGATGTACGCGCCGCACATCTTGGCCGGAGCCATCGGTCGGGCGGCCCCAGGCACTGGCCGCCTGAGCATCCTGCAGCCGCCGGGGACCTACACCGTCCGGCTCACGGTGGACGGGGTTGCCCAAACCCAGCAGCTCGTGGTCAGAAAGGATCCCAATTCAGCCGGCACCGAGGCCGATATCGCGGCCCAAACCATGGTTACCACCGCATTGAGAGAGGATCTCAACACTGCGGCGGCGGCGGTCGCCCGGATCGAATCGGCCCGGGTCCAGCTCGAGGCCCTCCCCCGGCTCACCACCGACACGACGATGCGGCAGGCAGCGGCGGCGATGCACAGGAGGCTGACCGATTTGGAGATGAACCTCGTGGACCTGCGGCAAACTGGTGCGGGACAGGACGGGGTGCGGTTTGGCTCGAAACTGATTTCCAAGATCGGCTACTTGGCAAACGGAGTGTCCGGAGGAGACTTCAAGCCCACCAATCAGCATCTGGAGGTGCAGCAGATTCTCGCTGACCAGTTGCGGATCCACCTGCGAGCGCTCGATATTCTGATGAGCGGAGATATTTCCGCACTGAATGACCAGCTCCGCGCCAAAAATCTGCCGGTGGTGGTCGATCGGGGAGTGAAGCTACCGCTGACGCCTTGACCGATGGGGCGGCCCGCCAGGGAATTCGCCGGCTACGGCGGTCGCCTGCTACGGCGGCCGCCTGCTAAG
>JANNSC010000447.1:0-16189 GCA_031402135.1 Gemmatimonadales bacterium
GCCGGCTCGTAACACCAGACGAAGGCGGCGTTCTCGACACCGGCAGCGCGGAACATTGCCACGATTTTCCGGAAGGCGCGGGGATAGTCGTAGGGGTGGTAGCCGTTCCACCAGCCGCTGAATTCCCCGCCAATCCGGATCATCAACGGCTGCTTGTAATTCTTGGCCGTCTGCACCAGGTCGTCGAGTCGCTGGTCCCACTTGGTTCCGTTGGCGACCTCATCGTCAATGCCGAAGAGTTTGTCCGCCATCCCGGCGAGTTCCTGTGCCGTCGGCTGGTCGCCCCGTAGCCCAATCTCGAGGACCGGAATCCGGCCGGCTTGCCCGATCTGCTGGATTCTCTGGGCCAGCACCGGCGGGTTCCAGGGCCGAACGCTGTCCCCGATTGCGATGAACATCAGCTCGGCCGCCGGTTGGCTGGTGGCCGGAAGGAGCCCGGCGTACTTGGGATTGTAGACAGCCCACTGTCCCATGCCGTGGACCACCCGACCCACCGGCGGTTCGAACTTGGCGCCGTACTGGTATGCTGGCGCCGGCGCCGGCGGTGGGGGCGGCGGTGGAGGCGGCGGCGGAGGCGGCGGCGGAGCTGGCGCCGCCGGTAGCGGAACCGGGTCGGTGACTGCGGAGCCACACGCGGCAAGTACCAGCGCGAGCACGGCGAGCAGGTAGAGACTACGGATAGAGAATGTCATATCGGCCGATGAAGTGTGTCACCAGGTAGGTGAAGGTCCAGGGCGTTGACTCTGGTACCATCGATGTGGGATGGGGGTACCAGCTCTGCACGATAAAATCATCGGGGGCGCCGCCTGCCGAGAGGAACGCATCCAGCCCGGCGAGGCTGCTCTGATGAAACAGCTGGTCGCTGGTCGAGCCGCCCACCTCGGAGTTGTAGATCACGCCGAAGCGAATCCCCCGGGAGCGGACGCTATCCTGCCACACCCGAAGCTTTTGCCAGCCGGCCGGGTGAGCCTGGTTGTAGTCGTAGGGGGAGTCGGCATGCACGAAGTCGAGCCGTTCGCCCTGCTGCAGCAGCACCGTGACTGCGGTATCCAGCAGGCGGGGCAGATCCCCGAAGTCGTTGCCGGGGTGGTTCGGGTGAATCCCCACTCGGTACCATGGCACCGGCTCGATCAAGCCAATCTTGACGCCGGGGTATGCCTGGCGCATGGCACTCATATAAATGGCGAGCGATTCGGCCGCCTGCCGGATCGAGAACCCGCAGTTCCCCGACGCCCCGGTTGCGATGCTGTATCCGAACGGTGAATCCATGGCCAGGTAGCTCACCGTCCCGCCAGCCGAAAGCAACGGCCGGATCTTGTCCTGCTCGATCTGGGCCATCATCGCGCCCGAGCACTGCCACCCGCGGAGGCCTCCTGCCTCGACCGCCAGAAGGATTTGGGCGCTCTGGGCGGTGGCCACGACTTGGGGCGTCTGCTGCGCCGGCGTTGCAATCCGGTCCACGTAGATTTTGAGCACGTGGACGCGGCTCTGGCCCTCACCCCAGTTGGCCGCGCTTCCATAGAGCCCGGAGCTGCCGTTTGGGCCAATCCAGATGAGCTGGTCGTGGCGCACCTGCTTGGCCGGTGGCGGCGCAGGTGGCGTTGGTGCGGTGGCGGCCGATCCGCAACTCACCAACAAGAGGTATACCAGAGCGTGGCGCATGATCCACCCTACCGATCGGCCGGAAAATGCGCCGTGATCCCGGACACCGGGCTGCCGGGACCCGGATTTGGTGACGCTGGTCACCGGAAACCGGCTTCGGTGGACGAGGCGCTATTGGGCCGGTATTGCTTCCCTCCCGTCTACCAATATCGGAGGAGAAGTTCCGGTGCCCGGCCCAACAGCCAATACCAGCACAACCCCCTCGGGGGCCCTTCCGGCAGCGACATTGAGCGCCGCCAAGTATCTTGATCTGGATCAGGATCTCGGCTCGAATCGGGAGGGCAAGCTGGCCGACCTGATCGTGCAGGGCGCCTACCGCTGGAAGCGATCCGATATTCCGGGAGCATTGATCGGATCATGCTGAATGGCAGGCTGTGCAACGGGCGCCCGCGCGCCAAAACCGGCAATCACCCGGGGCCGACGCCGGTCCCATACTGGAGGCAGGGGGTCGCTGAAGCGGCCGAATTCCTGGAGAACTCAGATGAAATTGAATCTTGGCCCACTGCTGCTGTTGGCGTCCGCCGGCTGCCTTGATACCAGTGGTGTGGACACCGGCATTATTCTCCAGTTCGATTTCGACGTCACGGGATCGGGGTTCGTTTCCGGTGTAGCGGACGTCCCCGCAGCCCAAATCGCCACAGTTGGTGCGGTGAGTGACTTCCGACTCCTCCCGCCCAACCTCTCCGCGACCGCAAAGGGCCTCTACCTCTCCGGCACCAGCGTCGGGGGCGATCTCTTCCTCTTCCAGAAAAAACGGTTCTCTGGGTTGACCCCAAACACCTCGTACCAGGCTCAAATCACGGTTGTGTACATCTCCGACTATCACAGCGGATGCAGCGGCGGGCCGGGTCCCCTCACCGTCATCAAGGCGGGAGCCACCGGGAATGAGCCAATGGTGACCACCGATGCACAGGGTATGCTGCGGATGAATCTCGACAAGGGCACCGGGACTGCTAAAGGTGGCTTTGTCCAGGCCGGTGATATCCGGAACAACCTGTCGGCCTGTCCCACAGTCGGAACATTTTCGGAGCGGGCCACCCTCTCCCGGGATCAGGCGACCCCTGTCGTCACCGACGCCCAAGGGGGCTTGTGGCTCTTTGTCGGCACCCAGTCGAGTTTTTCTGGCGCCCACCGGGTTTACTTCACTGGTGTCCGCATGACCCTGCGATAACGTTGCGGGGCCCAATCGCGCAGGCAGTCGCACTGACTGCCTTCGCTGCCAATTCACTCCTCGCGCGGCTGGCGCTTGGCACCGGATCGATCGATCCGGCCTCGTTCACCGCCATCCGCCTTGCCTCTGGCGCAGTCGTACTCTGGTTGCTCCTCCGGCGGCAGAGGCAAGAAATTCGGGTCAGCCGAGAAGCTGTTGCCGGGGCGGCGCTGCTCTTTCTCTACGCGGCGCCGTTTTCCTTTGCCTACCTCACCCTTCCCACCGGTACCGGCGCCCTGGTGCTCTTCGGCGCGGTACAGTGCACCATGATCGGAGCCGGAATCGTGACCGGTGAACGCCCTCGGGCCCCGGAGTGGATCGGGCTGGCCGTTGCGGCCGTGGGGGTGGTCTATCTGAATCTGCCGGGGCTGGGCGCCCCGTCACCACTGGGCGTGGTGTTGATGGGAATTGCTGGGGCGGCGTGGGGACTCTATTCACTGCGCGGGCGCTCCGCCGGCCCGCCACTGCAGCGGACTGCGGAGAGTTTCGTCCTGGCCGCACCGGTAGGCGTTCTCCTGGCCGTCGGATACGCCACCGCCGGCCTGGCCCACGTTGGCAGAGCCGGAACCCTCTACGCCGTTGTTTCCGGGGCACTGGCGTCGGGCGGCGGGTATGCCGTCTGGTATTCGGTCCTCCCCTCCCTCCGCGCCACTCGTGCGGGGACCATTCAACTGCTGGTGCCGGTGCTCGCAGCGGCGGGCGGAGTGATCCTTCTGAACGAGGCACTCACCGGCCGGTTGCTGGTCTCCGCAATGGCAATCCTGGGAGGCGTGGCACTGGCCGGCTGGAGTCGTCGTCCCAACGTCAATCGTCCCTAGCGCCCAGCCAGCCTCGTACCATCCGGACAATCCGTTCGGCTGCGGGCGGGTCGAGATTGGCCAAGACGATCAGATCGTAGCCGCCCGGCAACGCCCCCTCGATTGCCGCATTCAGTCCACCGGATCCCCCGGCAATCCCCAGACCAGCTGGCGGCGCGCCGGGAATCCGTCCCGTCTTGAGCGCCGCCAGGAGCCGCATCAGGTCCGTCCCGGTGGAATAGCCGCCACCTGCGGCACTGCCCCGACCCGGCAGATCGGCGCTGTTGGGCCGGAGCGGAGCGTCGGCGGGGGCATCTTCGCCGCCCCGGGAATATCCAATCGCGGTGTTGGGCGGGAGCGAATCCACCGGGTAGGCGGCGGTGCGGGTCATACCTGCGGGGCCGTAGATGTGCCGCCGGACATATTCATAGTAGTCCTCGCCGGAAAGCCGTTCCACCAGAAAACCCAATAGAACATAACCCGCATTCGAGTACTGTTGGTCGCTGCCCGGTTCGAATGCCTGAGGCTCCGCCACGAAGAGTGGCAGATAATCCCGATTGTGCCGGATCTCGCGACGGGTCTGGTTGGGAAGGGTGCCAAAAATATCGCCGCCGATTCCGGATCGATGTTGCAGCAGCTGTCGAATCGTTACCCTCCGCCCCACCTCGGGATTCGGGTAGTCCGGCCAATAGGTGGCCACGGTCGAATCGAGGTTGAGCTTCCCCGCCGCGGCGAGCTGCCGAATGGCGGTGGTGGTAAAAAGCTTGTTGATAGAGCCGAGGTTGAAGGCGGTCTCGGTGGTATTCGGCCGCCGGGACTCTCGATCGGCCAGGCCGTAGGCCCGCTGGAATACCGGCTCTCCTCGATTCGTCACGATGACGACTCCGGAGAACTGATCCCTTGAGGACAAGCTGTCCAATGTGTTTGCGAGCCGCTGGAGCAGCTCGGTCTCGCTCATTGGAGCTGGGGCCGGGGTCTGGGCCGGGAGCCGACCGGTGGAAGCGGCGGTCATGACTGCGATGAGGCCTAGTTGAATTAGGGGTTTCATACTGACGCAGGATGCGCTGACCCGGCGAATGGTCGCACGCAACGGTTTGGGAGCTTCCGGTATCTCATCAGCTAATCCCCGACCTCGAGAATGTGTCATGCTTGCTCTTGCCGCGTTGCTGATGTTTCAAGCACTTGAAACGAACAATGCCGCGTCGACTCCGGTTGCACCAACGGCCACTTCCGTCTCCGCAGTCCGGGCAGCTCGTCCGGTGGTGGTCGACGGCCGAGATGATGACGAGGTGTGGCGCTCAGCAAGCATCATCAATGCCTTTCAGGAGTTCGAACCCAACGAGGGAAAGGCGCCCCGCTTCCGGACCGAAGCCCGGTTAGCCTACGATAGTCGGAATTTCTACGTCTTCGTCCGGATGTACGACGACCAACCGGGGCGCATTCTCAAACTCCTCGCGCGACGGGATGTCCGAACCGCCAGCGACCAGATCAAGATCATAATCGACAGCTATTTCGACCGGCGCTCAGGCTACGAGTTTGCGGTCAATCCGGCCGGGGTGAAGCGGGATTACTCAATTTCGAACGACGGCAACGAGGACGACGCCTGGGATGGGGTATGGGACGCCGCCACCACAGTTGACGACCAGGGCTGGACCGCGGAATTCCGGATCCCGCTCTCTCAGATGCGCTACGCGCAGGCGGCGTCGAATACCTTTGGATTCGGCATCTGGCGCGATATCGACCGGTACAAGGAGCGGGTGAGCTGGCCCCGCTACAGCCACACTGCCGCGGGGCTCATCTCCCAACTCGGCGAGGTGTCCGGCTTGGTGGGGCTGGCGGCCCCTCGGCGGCTCGAGATGGCGCCGTATGTCGTAACCAAGAATCTTACGATTCCAAAGGGAAGCAATCGGTATGCCCATCCCCAGCGCATCACCGGCGGACTGGATTTCAAATACGGTCTTTCCTCGAACCTGACCGTCGACGGCACCGTCAATCCCGACTTCGGCCAGGTCGAGGCCGATCCCGCTGTGCTCAACCTCTCGGCTTTCGAGACCTTCTTCCAGGAACGGCGGCCCTTCTTCATCGAGGGAGCCGGACTGCTCAGTTTTCCGGTCAATTGCTCCGCAGTCAACGATTGCGGTTCGGAAAACCTGTTTTACTCGCGGCGGATTGGCCGAGCACCGCAACTCTCGAGCAACTACGGCGACGCCAGCTCCGCCACCGGAACAACAATCGTCGGGGCTGCCAAAGTTACCGGCCGAACACCAGGAGGGTTGTCGATCGGCATCCTCGACGTGGTGACCCATGAAGAGGAAGGGACCCAAAACCGCACCATCGAGCCCCGGTCCAACTACGCGGTGTTCCGGGCCAACCAGGATTTCCGCAAGGGGGAAACCAGCCTCGGGGTGATCGGCACCATGGTGAATCGCTCGCTGGATGAGTGGACCGAGCACGCCCTGCGCGGGAGCGCGCTGGTTGCCGGGGTCGACCTTCGGCACCGATTCCTCAAGAGCCGCTTCGAGCTCTCCGCCAGCGTGATTGGGAGCCGGGTGTCGGGAAGTGAAGCTGCCATCGCCGCGACCCAGCGCGGCTCGGTCCACTACTTCCAACGCCCTGATGGCGGGCTGGGCTACAATCCGTTTCGAACGTCGCTGGGGGGAAATTCCGAGCAGCTTACTTTCGGCAAGGTGGGCGGCGGAAAACTCCGCTTCGAAACCAGCTATCGGCGCATCTCCGCTGGATTCGAGGCCAATGACATCGGCTTCCTGCGACGGGCCGACTGGCAAAGTCAGGCCACCTGGGCCCAGCTCAGCTTCAACAAGCCCGATCTCTTCTTTCGACGGCTGTTCTGGAACCTCAACCAGTGGAACGAATGGACCAGCAAGGGACTGGCGCTCGACCGTGCCGTCAACAGCAACGTACATTTCGAGCTCAAGAACAGCTGGTGGCTGCACCTCGGCGGCACCCTTGGTGGTTTGGGGACGGTGTATTGTGACCGCTGCGCCCGGGGCGGACCGGCTATCCGCAGCGAGCGCTACATCGCTCCCTGGTTCGGAGTTCAGGGCGATAGTCGCTGGCCGGTGACACCGGGGATGTGGGTCAATTATCGCAAGAGCGATGGGGGCAGAACCGAATCGTACTCGATCAGCCCGCAGATTGATTTTCGAGTGCTGGCCAGATGGACCGGGTCCCTTGGACTGAGATACTCGCGTAACCGCGACGACCGGCAGTGGTACGGCAACTTCACTGACGCCGGCAACCTCACCCATTACACCTTTGCGCACCTCGATCAGCGTACCACCAGCCTTTCGGGGCGATTGAATTTCACCGCTACCCCCACCCTCACGGTGCAGGCCTACGCCGAACCGTTTGTAAGCAAGGGGAGCTACAGCAATGTCCGGGAGCTGGCCGATCCGCGGGCGGCGGCCTACGATGCACGCTTCCAACCGTACACCGATCCCGCCGTGACGCTCAATCCTGGAGCGTTCAACTTCAAGCAGTTCAATGCCAACGTCGTGGTACGGTGGGAGTATCGGCCCGGATCGGCCCTCTTCGTGGTCTGGCAGCAGGGGCGCCAGGACTCGGAGCCGCTCTCCGGGGATCGGTCCTTCCGGCGAGACCTCACCCGGCTGTTCGACGCCCACCCGGACAACACCTTCCTGATCAAGCTGTCGTACTGGCTGGATCGTTAAGCGATCGGCGCGAAGCATTTCCGAACGGGCGGCACTCCTGCTCCACCGCCTGACCACGCGGCGCACCGCAACGCCGTGATCTAGGAACCTTTGAGGATCGGCCCCCCAAAACGGGGCCGGCCGGAGTCGGAAACGGTTGCCATCCAGGAGGGCCGACGGGAAAACACCCCGTCGGCCCAGGTTGTTCTTCGGACGCCAAGGACCCGGAGTTGATCACTCAAGTCGTGAAACCGGGTGGCGTCGGCACGACTCAGAAAAACTGCCCGGCCTTCGGTCAGGGCAAAGGACCGCTGGCGTTCCAGGAAAAAGGCGGCGAGTGAATCCACGGTGGCAGCCACTCCCCGCTCCAGCTCGGCGTAGCCGTCGAGGTCCCTGCCCCACATTTCGAGAGCCTCTTCCAGGCGAATCAGCAATCCGTCATAGCGGGCGTCAGCCACCTCGAGAGAGTCGGCCTGGGTCTTGAGCAGGCCGGCAAGAACGGCGCCCTGAGCCACCAGGGAATCGGCGTTTGCGCTAACCCGCACTGCCGCAACCCGAATGGCCCGCAGCGAGGCCGGATTCTTGAGGGATGCCCCCCGGAGCCGTACCCCGATCCGCTGGGCATCGAACCAGTCCTGGGTTCGCCGGATCGTGAGTGCCATCGAGTCACCGAACTCCGCGGTCATCACCGACAACGAGTGTTGGGATGCGAGGCTCGGTCCCGATGCCGCGCTCACGGCGCGGGCGGTTTCCGACGCGCGATTGCGGTCCAGGACTCGGAGCCGAAGCACTCCCAGAACCAGAAGGAGAGTCCCCGCCCCAACGCCGAGCCCGATGTGCAGTGCTCGCCGGGCCCTCCACGGAGCAGCGATCGGCGGCGCAGACTCGGCGGCGCCTTTTGGCTCAGATGCGTCGTCTGGAGGGGCAACTCGTCGAAGGTTCGGGGCACGGGAAAGCGCGGCAACCGCCTCCTGGTACGCGGCCACCGAATCGGCCCGTTGCCAGGGACCATCGCTGCCGACCGAGAGCTGGCAATCGGGAGTGATGGCACCCGATTCCATCGCTTGCAACAGGGAGGCAACATCTGGCAGTTCGACGGCCCTGCCGCGGAGGTCCTTGTAACGGAATTGCATGGTGCCGGTGAATCGGGCAAGGGACGTACCGGGGGCCATCCGCAGAGCGCGGCACCCGGCCGGGCCGATCGGCTTGGCGGAAGGCGTTGGGGCCGTGCGACTTGGATCGGGCTCAAGGGGCTGCCAAATGGGGACACCCCTGCGGGCCCCGGCCGGAACGGGGGGAATCCTTGGCATTGTGCGATGCGCCCAAGGTCGGCTTTGCCACCGGCCCCCGGAAGTCGTATGTTACGCCGGTCTGTGGGTCATCACGCCTTTTATGGGGGAGGGAGTAATGCGTCGTCTAGTCCTTGGAATCGGGGTTGCCCTCCTTGGGGGCTGCGCCAAGCCTGATGCACCACCGGCCGACTCTGCCGCAGCAATGGCACCGGCTGCGCTCAACGCGGCCGATCTCGCCGGCACCTGGACCGTCAATTCGATGGCCGAGGGAACTGACAGCGTCCTGGTGACCTACATCATGACCGCCACCGGTACCCCTGACGGGTGGATGATCACCCTGCCCGGTCGGGATCCTCAGGCCGTCGCGGTCACCATCGCCGGTGACAGCGCCACCACCACCATGGGACCGTTCGAAAGCGTGCTCCGCAAAGGAGTACAGGTCACCACCAACGGGGTGCTGCGGATGATGGATGGCAAGCTGGTCGGCACCACGGTGGCGCACTACCAGGGCGCCGGCGCCGATTCAGTGCTGCGGATGCGGGTCTCGGGAACCAAGAACCCGTAGTCCGGAGGATTCCAGTAATCGCGAGCCGGTCCAATACCTGGGCCGGCTCGTTTGCTTGGGGACCCTAGCCAAACCCGACAGAGGGAGTAGATTCGGGCCAAGCGCGCATCCGCGCGCCGAACTCGGCACAATGCCCCCATTCCGTTCCATCCACCGGGAAACAGGAACGAGCGCTGACCGCTCCATAGTCGGTCGCCCGCCACCTACCCCCAACGCATTTGGAGACTGCATCATGAGGCAATTCGCAGGTCGTTTGTCGCTGGTCCTCACCGCGCTGGCACCGGCGGCACTCGGTGCCCAGGCGATGCCGGCGGCCCCGGTCAGCAACGTCCTCACCATCTACCGGGAAACGGTAAAGCCCGGCAAGAGTTCCGCGCACGACGACCACGAGAACGCCTGGGCCGGCGCCATGTTGGCCGCCAAGGCCCCCGTTCCGATGCTGGCCATGACGGCGATGAGTGGCGCTCCGGAAAACTGGTACATGTCCGCCTACCCCACCTGGGCTGATTACGAGAAAGCCAACAAGGCCGGTGAAAGCCCCGCCCTCGCGGCCATCGGCAAGCGTTTTAGCTCGATGGAAGGCGACTTCCTGAGCGACGGGCGGGGAATGGTGCTGACCCGCAGAGCGGATCTGAGCTATGGTGCGCCAGCGGATTTAGCCGCCAGCCGATACTTCACGGTGACCCGGGTTTCGGTGCGGCCGGGGCACAACGATGAGTATGAGGAAAACCGCAAGATGGTCAAGGCGGCCCATGAGAGCGCCAAGCTCGCCGACAGCTATACCATGTGGCAGTCGTCGGCTGGCGCCCCCGCCGGTACCTATTTCATCCTTGTCGCGCGGAAATCGCTGACAGAAATCGACGAGGGAGCCGCAATCCACGGGCCGGCCTACCAGGCAGCGCTTGGCGGTATGGAGGCGCAGAAGAAGATGAACGCCAACGCCGCTGCCGCGATCATCAGCAGCCAGACCGATCACTTTGCCTTCTCTCCGCAGCAGAGCATCCCGCCGGCGGAGTGGGTAACTGCCGATCCCGGCTATTGGAAGCGCAAGGCGGCGCCGAAGAAGATGCCGTAGTCCTGCCAATCGGAAAACCGGAGCGGCCGCCGAAAGGCGGCCGCTTTGCGTTTAGATTCCCGCCCCATGATGCTCGCGTCCATCCTCGGGCTGGCCCTGCTGCAGACTCCCGCGCAGGCCGGTAGCGGTCGGTCGAAACAGATCCACGTGGCACCCCCCCGAATCAGCGCGGCAGCCGTCATCGACGGCCGTCTCGACGAACCGGCCTGGGCCGAAGCCGCCCGGCTCAGCGACTTCTCCCAGTACCAACCGGTGGACGGAAGGCCCGCCGAGGACCCCACCGAGGTCCTGGTCTGGTATGGACCCGACGCGATCTATTTCGGCATCCGGGCCCGGGAAATCCACGGCGATGTGGTGCGGGCCACCCGGGCCAATCGGGACAACATTTCCAGCGAAGACCACATCCAGATTCTCCTCGACACCTACAACGACCGCCGCCGAGCCTTCCTCTTCGGGGTGAACGCGTTGGGGGTGCAGCAGGACGGAATCCGCAGTGATCAGTCCGGCGGGAGCGCCGGAGGAGGGTCGGCCACCGGCGGCGGCATTCAGAACAACAATCCGCTGGACGGAAACGTCGATCTCAATCCCGATTACCTCTTTGAATCCAGGGGACGCCTGGTCGAGGGCGGGTACGAAGTGGAGGTCCGGATTCCCTTCAAGAGCATCCCATACCAGGGCGTTGCCACCCAGAACTGGGGCCTCAACGTCCTCCGGCGAGTGCAGCACTCCGGATTTCAGGATTCCTGGACCCCGGCGGTCCGGGCCAGCGCGAGTTTCCTGGGGCAGTCCGGAACCCTCGAAGGGCTCCACGACTTGAAGCGCGGTCTGGTACTCGAAGTCACCCCGACCGCGACTGGCCGGCTCGATGGAGCCCCGGGGCCCGGCGGCGGTTGGGACTACGATACCGGCAGTGAGGTGGGCCTCGATATGCGGTGGGGCATCCGGCAAAACCTTGCGATGTCGGGCAGCTACAATCCCGATTTCTCCCAGGTCGAGGCCGACATCGGTCAGGTGACACTGAACGAGCGCTTTGCGCTGTTCTATCCTGAGAAGCGGCCCTTCTTCCTCGACGGTATCGAGCTGTTCGATACGCCGAGCCAGCTCATTTATACCCGGCGTATCGTGGCGCCCCGAGGTGGCGTCAAGCTCACCGGAAAGCTGGGCCGTACCAACGTGGGGACAATGCTGGTGGCGGACGAACGGGAGAATTCCTGGGGCGGAGGCGCACGGCCAGTGTTTGGCGTGCTCCGGGCCCGAAGCGACCTTGGCCGAAGCTCGACCGTTGGCGTGGTGGCCACAACCCGGGAGGACGGGGCCGACCATTCCCGGCTCGCCGGAATAGACCTCAAGCTGTACCACTCCCGGCTCTATTACCTGGAGCTGCAAGCGACCCAGGCTTGGACCGACAGTGCCGGCCGGCGCAGCAGCGGCCCACTGCTGCAGGCGCTGTGGAACCGGACCGGCCGGGCCTGGGGATTTCGGTACATCGTGCAGGCGGTCGGGCCCGATTTCAACGCCGCAGCCGGTTTCGTCAACCGCACCGGTATCATCGAGGCGCGGGGATCCAACCGATTGAGCTTCTACGGGAAGCCCGGCTCGCTGCTGCAGACCTGGGGTGCCTTCATCACAGCCAGCCGGTTGCTGGACTATTCCCATCCCGGGGATGGCGCCTTCGAGGGGTATGAGTCTGTCAGCCCGACCGCCACTCTACGGGGCGGATGGCAGCTTTCGGGGTTCGCGGCGCGAAACTTCTACAGTTACGACTCGCGCCTGTACCGCGGGTACGGCGTCGAGGTGGTCGGGGTCGCGGGGTTGGATACCGTGGCGTTCGCCATTCCCGGCGTGGAACAGAACCAGTGGAGTGGGTCGCTCCGGGTGACCACCCCGACCTATCGGCAGTTCACCGCCAGCGCCAGCATCACCGGGGGAACCACCCCGATTTTTCGGGAGGCGGCGCCGGGGAAAAGCTTTCGGTGGGAAGCATCAGTGGACCTCCGGCCCACCGGGTCGCTCCGGGCTGCGGCCCAGGTCACCCGGCTGTCGTTGAGCCGGCGGCGCGATGGTTCCCGCTTCTCCACCGAGACGATTCCCAGGGTCAAGGTGGAGTACCAGCTGAATCGGGCGATCTTTCTCCGGGTGGTGGGACAGTATTCCGCCCGTTTTCGGGCGCCGCTGACCGACCGGGCCGGCCGGCCGATTCTCCTTGGCGGGGTCAAGGATTCCGGGAGCTCCACGAACGAGTTCCAGATGGATTGGCTGTTCAGCTACCGGCCCACCCCGGGAACCCTCGCCTACCTCGGCTACGGCTCGACGATGCAGGAGCCGGAAGAATTTCGGTTCCGGAACCTGCGGCGGGTTCACGATGGGGTCTTCGCCAAGCTGAGCTACCTCTTCCGGTTATAGTATATCCGATCAATTCATTCCCCATTGACCGATTCCGATTTCTGTCTAATCTTCAGGGGGTTGCCAATCCATCCTTCGCGGAGGCTCCATGAAACGGCGTACTGGTTCGTTGGTTCTGGGCACGGTGGCGCTGCTGGCGTTTGCGGCACCGGCTGCGGCGCAATCCACTCCATTCGTCTTTTTCGGCGCTGGGGCTACGTTCCCGATGGGTGATTACAAGGAGTATGCAAAGACCGGCTGGCTCGCCAATGCCGGGGTTGGCACCTCGATCGGTTCAAAGGGCCTGTGGGTTGGCGCTGACCTGTTCTACGGCAGCAACAAGCACAAGGCCCCGGACGACGGCGACAAGACCAACTTGCTGATCGGACTCGCCACCATCGGCTACAACTTCAAGCCGGGGGCCAAGGTCACACCTTACGTCCACGGAAGCGTGGGTATGCTCAACCACAAGTATGTTCCCGCCACAGGCACAGGCGGCAGCGAGAGCATGATCGCCTTCGGCGGCGGAGCCGGACTCCTGTTCAAGTTGGGGGCGAAGTCGAGCTTCTGGGTTGAGGGTCGCTACCTGACCGCATCCAAAGACGGTTCGTCAACGGCGTTCGTTCCGATCCTCGCGGGAGTCTCGATCGACCTCAAGTAGACAGTCGCTGCCTTGGCCAGCGACGCCCCGCGGCGAACTCCGCCGCGGGGCGTCGTGTGTTATGGCCAGTCGGCTGCTTCAGGGACGCACTCCCTCTGGTCAAGCCACCGGACGCGCCTAGTCCTCGTGACCGTCGCTGTCCTGATCGTGGAAGGCGTGGAAGGAGGCCCGGATGTTCTGCTCGATCCGGCTCCGCGCCGACGAATTCGGTCCCGACGGGTTGAGCAGTGAGGCGCCACCCGCCTCAAGGAACCACCCCCGTACGTCCATCATGAGCGTCACGTTGGTCGTCCCGTCCACCGTCACGTCGATCGGCGTGTCGAATTCGATCTCGACCACGCTGGTGATAGCGGTGTTGAACGTGAATGGCAATCCGTTGAAGGTGCCAGTGACCCTGATGCTTGTGCCCAGGAAGCCGGGATTGAGGGCCAGAAAGGCGGCGTCTCCGCTGCTCTCGGTGGGTTTGTGGATTTTGAGTTCCATTTCATGGTACTTCCCTACCGGCAGATCCACTGAGAAGGTGGTTTCGGCCCCATCGGAGAGTGGCGGGTCGAGGAGGAGCGGACCCAGCCGGAGTTCCGGGCAATCGTCATTCTCCACATCGTCCTGCTCTCCTTCCGATTCGCTGCCACTCGAAGGGACGGGAGCGGCGCAACTCCCTTCGAACCGCTCGAACTCGATTTTCCGTGCAACCAGTTGTACCTGGGAGATCACCAGGATATCCGCACCCATGGTAATTGTGGTACTCAATTGCGGGATGAGACTCCCCGAGGCATTCGCAGGAGCGGTGGCGAGCTGAAACGACACCTTGCCAGTGCTGCTCGGCCCAGTGGCGCATCCAGTGACAAGGCCGAAGACCAAGATTGCAAACGCCCCGAATTGTTGTCGGATCATTGGAACCCCCTGAGTGACGCATGGCGATCGTGTCGCGCTGGTGACGCTCCGAAAGGGTTGGATACGCACAGCCAATTCCAGCACCCTCGCAGTCTACCTGACGCCTCCCTGTCGCATCGCTGGTCAGTTGGCCCAAGTCGTTGCCCCACCAACCCGTTTCGCGCCCAAAAACATGACACCACCGAGGCACATCGCTTGCCTTTGGAGATGCCATGTCCAAGCGCATCCTCCTTGCCACCCTCATGGCTGCAGCGGCCTGCGCCAGCCCGCAGCTTGGGCCGAGCCCCGCGGCCCTGCCCGGTGGGCCGCCCCCGGAAGGAATTGCTGGCGAGGTCTGGGGCCATGCGCTTGCCGCGCACCACCTGGCTGTTATCGAAGGGCGGACCCAAAGCGCCCTGCTCACCATCATCGACTATGCCCTCCCGGCGACCGAACGACGGCTGTGGGTCGTAAACCTGGAAACCAGGGAGGTGCTGGAAACGGAACACGTTGCCCACGGTGCCCGCTCCGGAGGGATCTTCGCCACCCAGTTTTCCAACCGAACCGGCACGCACCAGTCCAGCCTCGGCACCTTCATCACCGCAACGACGTTTCGGGGTGTTCGGGGGCTCTCCCTCCGGCTCCGAGGGCTGGAGCCGGGCATCAACGACCGGGCCTGGGAGCGGGGCATCGTAATTCACGGGACCCCAAACGTCAGCGCGGCGCGGGCCCGGGCCGGCACCATGGGGCGAACCGAGGGCTGCCCAGCGGTGTCGACTGAGGTCGCCCGCCGGATCATTCGCCGAATCGAAAACGGGGTCGTCGTATTTGTCTGGTACCCTGACAAAGCTTTTTTGGCCCGCTCCGAATACCTCGACCGCGCCCGCGCCGACCTCCGACTGAGCTCCGCCGACTGATCCTGGATCGGTGCTACATTGGTTGGCATGTCCATCCGACCAGTCAAGCGCATCGTTGCAGCCACTGCCACCATGGAAGGCGCCGGAGTAAAGCTCCGCCGGGCTTTCGGCTTCGGAAATACCGCCGACTTCGACCCCTTCCTCTTGTTCGACGACTTCCGCAACGATCGACCGGCGGACTATCTCGCCGGCTTCCCGTGGCACCCCCATCGCGGCATCGAAACCATCACCTACGTCCTTGCCGGTACCGTCCACCACGCCGACAGCCTCGGCAACCAAGGCGCCATGGGCGCGGGCGACGTCCAATGGATGACCGCGGGCCGGGGAATCCTCCATCAGGAAATGCCCGAGGGCGATTCTGCCGGCCGAATGCACGGTTTCCAGCTCTGGGCCAATCTTCCCAGCACGCTCAAGATGACGGCGCCTCGCTATCAGGACATTGCGGCCCAGCACATCCCTGAAGTGACCGAAGATGACGGCACCATCGTCCGGATCATCTGCGGCGATTTCTGGGGAAAGCGCGGACCGGTGGACGGGATCGCGGCCGACCCACGCTACCTCGATGTGACGGTGCCTCCCGGCAAGCGCAAGACCCTTCCGGTCGAAACTGGCCGCCAAGGCTTTGCTTACGTCTTCGAGGGAAGCGGCAATTTTCGTGATTCGTCGGATCCCCTCGGCGTGCTCACCGAGAAGGGTGGCCCCGACGAGGAGGTGCTGGTTCGGGAGCAGACCGGCAATCGGTCGCTGGTGCTCTTTGACCGGGGCGATTCGGTGACGGTCCAGGCCGGAGAGCAGGGCATTCGATTCCTCCTGGTGTCCGGCAAGCCGATCGAGGAGCCGGTGGCGTGGTACGGCCCGATCGTGATGAACACCCAGCGAGAGCTGCAGCAGGCGATCTCCGAATTGAACAACGGGACCTTTATCCAGCCCACCTGAAAAGCCACGGGCTGGAGCACACTGCGACTCTCCTCCTGGGCCTCATTTCTGCTCGAAACCAACCCCCCGCTCCGTCCGTAGGTCACCCCACGCATGCAAAGTTTTTTGCTGTCGCTCGCCCTGCTCCAGACCCCGGTTCCAGCCGTGG
>JANNSC010000448.1:0-6954 GCA_031402135.1 Gemmatimonadales bacterium
GATCGAGAAATAAATGACGCATCGTGGCGGATGCTGCCAGCATCCGAGCCGACGCTCGCAGCGTCGGCCACGACGCCATTATGGGTGGCACGTCCCAGTGCCTTAGCAAAAAGCGAGATGTCGATCGAGCCATCCCGCGCCCTTCGCTTATACTCAGAGCGTGCCACCCGTTTGAATTCAATGCACTACGACTCACCCAATCGGACGTACGCTTGTCACCTTGCGGAGCTGCTGACTACTTTTACGAAAACTTTATGTCACATCGATATTCCATCCTACGAAACATGGGCAATGAAATCTTTGCCGCTCTTTTGATAACGGCGATGGTTTTTCCCGTCCTCGCCGATCAGGATAGCCCTTCGATCAATGTTCATTCATTGCCATCGGACTTAGTCATTCCCGCTTTGAGCGATGGAAAGCCGGGAGCGGGAAAACGAGTTCGCGAGAGACTCGACGGCTACCAAGATTGGGATTTGGCTCATGTTCTCTATTTGCCGACCGATTGGGAGCCCAACGACCATTACCCAGTAATCGTCGAGTATCCTGGAAATGGTGGATATCAAAACAAGTTTGGCGATGAAAGCACGGGGCGCGTTGAAGACTGCAAACTTGGATATGGAATTTCATCAGGGCAAGGGTTCATCTGGGTATGCTTGCCTTTTGTTGATCCGTTGACACGAAGTCACTCGTTAAAATGGTGGGGCGATGCCGATGCGACTGCCGCCTATTGTCGCCAAGCGGTCCGCCATGTTTGCCAAACGTATGGTGGCGATTCGAACTCGGTGGTTCTAACCGGTTTCTCACGCGGCGCGATCGCATGTGGCTACATTGGACTTCGCGACGACGAGACTGCTCGACTATGGCGAGCGATGGTGATTCATAGCCACTACGATGGCGTTCGAAAGTGGGGATATCCCGACGATGATCCGGAATCGGCGCGCAGGCGATGGGCTCGATTTGACGGAATGCCTCAGTTTGTGACACACGAGCAATCGATCGAGATGACTCGCGACTCGACGGCTGAACGGACCTGATCCAGGGCCCAACGGAGATTGACCGCCGTCGGTCGAGTGGCCGCGAGCAGGGCCTCAGCGCGAGCCAGCCCGGCATCGCTCGCATCTGAACGCAACGCCAGCGCGAGGCCATAGGCTGCGGTCACCCCGATGAGCGGAGCGCCACGAACCTGCATGGACCGGATGGCGTGGAGCACCTCGTCGAGGCTGGCGAGCGGTGTTACCACGAAGTCGGTGGGCAGCCGGGTCTGGTCAATGACCAGCACCGCCGAGCCGTCGCCGGCCTCGCGGAGCGATCGATGCGCGGTGCCGTCCACCTTCATCGGGAGGGCATCACTCCCCTTCGAATGCAACCAGGGAAAATACCCGGCGCCCCGCGGCCTCAAGCCGGCGGCGGCCGCCGAGGTCGGGCAGATCAATGACAAAACAGGTCTCTACCAGCGTGGCGCCGGTCTGCTCGATCAGCCGGGCAGCCGCCTCGGCGGTGCCGCCGGTGGCGATAAGGTCGTCCACCAGCAGAACGCGTTCCCCGGCAACCAGCGCGTCGGCGTGGATTTCCACCCGATCTACCCCATACTCCAACTCGTAGTCGCGGCCGATGGTCGGGGCCGGCAATTTGCCTTTCTTGCGAATCGGGATGAATCCGGCGTTGAGGCGGTGAGCAACCGCGCCGCCCAGGATGAACCCTCTTGCCTCGATGCCGGCGACTTTGGTGATGCGCTTCCCACGATACCGCTCTGCCAAGGCGTCCACCGTGCGTTGAAAGCCTTGGGGATTGGCGAGGAGGGTGGTGATGTCGCGGAAGAGTATGCCGGGCTTCGGATAGTCCGGGATGGTACGAATCAGCCGCCTGAGATCGTTCACAGCACCCGCCCGGCAACGGCGGCGAGCTTGGCGATGAGGGCGGGGTCCCGCGCCTCGGACGCCGTCATAATGGCGCCGTCGAGCGCGCGATCGCAGCCCGAGGGACATGGCACCGGGCGCCCCTTGAGCCCGGGTGCGGCGCGGCGGATCATCTCGCGAGCAACGACGACGTTTTTCCCCATGACCGCCACCACCTGTTCGACGGTCACCGCCCCGTGACCGGCGTGCCAGCAATCGTAATCGGTGACCATCGCCACGGTGGCGTAACAGAGCTCCGCCTCGCGGGCCAGCTTCGCTTCCGGCATGTTGGTCATCCCGATAACCGAGGCCCCCCACTGTCGATAGAGTTCCGACTCCGCCTGGGTGGAAAATTGGGGTCCTTCCATGACCACATAGGTCCCGCCCCGAACGCATGGCGCCCCCGCCTCGGTGGCGGCCTTGATCGCCGCGTCGCCCAGGCGCGAACAAACCGGGTGGGCCATCGAGACATGTCCGACCAGCCCGGTGCCAAAAAATGTTTTCGGCCTCGCGAACGTTCGATCGATGAACTGATCCACCAGGACGAAGGTGCCGGGCGCGAGATCCTCCCGGAGCGAACCCACTGCCGAGAGGGCAAGCACGTCGGTCACCCCGGCCCGCTTCAGCGCGTCGATGTTTGCGCGGTAGTTCACCTCGGTGGGGGGAATGCGGTGACCCCGACCGTGTCGGGGAAGAAACACCAGCCGCTGGCCATCCAGCTCACCAGACAGGAGGTCGTCGGAAGGCTTGCCGAAGGGGCCGACGACCTTTTCCCAACGGGGGTGCTGGAGCCAGTCGATGTCGTAGATTCCGCTACCGCCGATGATTCCGAGGGTCATGAGGGTCGAAGCTATCGCGACGCCGCGCCAGCCGCCATCTTTACGGCCATGACCACGCCAGAATCCGGCCCCTCCGTTCCTCGTCGAGGTGGCCCCATCCGTGCCGGCCTGGGCCGGATGATGCTGGGCATGATCGGATGGCGCATCGACAATGCCCTCCCCGATCTGCCCAAATTTGTCGTCACCGCCGCGCCCCATTCGTCCAATTGGGACTTCTTCGTCGCGATCGGGTTGGTGTTTGCCATCCACCTCGACGTGCATTTCCTGGCCAAGGCTGAAGTGTTCCGCGGGCCGCTGGGTGTTTTGATGCGCTGGCTCGGTGGGGTTCCGGTGGACCGCAGCCGGCCCCAGGGAATGGTGGAAGGTGCCGCCGCGATGTTTGCCAGACACGAGCGCTTCGTTCTGGCCATCGCCCCGGAAGGCACCCGGAAACCGGTGGAAAAATGGAAGAGCGGCTTCTACCGGATTGCGCTGGCAGCCGGGGTGCCGATAGTACCGGGATATTTCGACAACGGTCGGAAAGCAATTGGTTTCGGCCCGGTGCTGTACCCCAGCGGGGACGCGGAGGCGGACATTGCTGCGCTCCGCGCCTTCTACGCGCCGATCAACCGGAGAAAGTGACTGCTACTTGGCCGGCTCGGGCGCCGGCACCACGTGACCTTCCTGCGCCAGCCGTTGCCGCGCCCAGGCCATGACCTGGGGAGTACCACCACGCTCCGATGGGTGATGCACCCGCCAGCGCGCGATGTGGACCTCGTGGGTTGCGTGGGAGAGCTGTCCCGTCGCGATCGGTTCCGGATCACCAATCCCGGGGGCCCGGTCGAGCGGGACATCGTAGACACAGCGGGCTTCGCTCGATTCGAGTGCGGCCCCGCATACTCTGCAGAGTGGCATGCCTGAAAATAGCGAAGCCGCCCGTGACAGCGGCAGGAACTACGCCCCGAGCGCCTCGCTGGCGAATCGGCGGCCGAGAGACCGGTGTCGGCTGGCGAGGTAATACCCCATCGCCAAGAGGGCGAGAGTGTTGGCGGCCAACACCGACCACCAGGGAAAGAGCTGCAGCGTCCCGGCAAATAGTACGTAGGTGATCAGGAAGAAAAAGAGCTCGAACACCACTGCAGTGATCATTAATCCGAAGCGAGCCAGCGGTGATGTCATCGCGAGGTGGACCAGCTCGGTGACCCCGATACCGAACAGCACGAAGACTCCGATATGCAACAGCGTATAGGAAAGAGCCGGGCCGACTTCCACGGGAGTGGTGACCGGCGCGGTCTGTCCGTACAGAATCACCTGACCCAGGATGCTCGGGGTGGCGAGTGGATGGCCCTGGATGAGGTCGGTGATCAGGAACCAGCCGGCGACCGCAACCGCTCCGATCATGCCAGTGATGAGTCCCTCGCGCAGCAGATCGTGCCGGTGCCTGGTCATGGGTCCTCCGAAAACCGAGACCCCGATACGATGCGACCGAATCCCGAAACCCACAAGGGGGACCGGCACATCGCCGGATTTCAGCCGGTGGCGGTGTTCACTCGCTCGACCGGCAGGCCTGCCGCCACCCAGGCATTGAACCCGCCAGACACGTTGGCCACCTCACCAAATCCACGGGCCTGGAGAAAGCTGGCGGCAATTGCGGACCTCCCGCCCCCCTGGCAATGAACCGCCACCGGACGGTCGCGGGGAATTTCTGCGAGTCGCTCGGGAAGTTCGGCGAGCGGAATCAGCACGGCACCGGCCACGTGGCCCGGCTCCCACTCGCTCCGCCCCCGTACATCCAGAACTATCAGGCCGCGCTGTCGTTCCGCCAATTCACCCACCAAGAGCTGCCCCAAGACCTCCAGAGCGCGCCCCTCCTGGTTCCATAATTGGAGCGCCTCGGGCCCGAAGTAGCCCCGCACCCGATCGAGTCCGATCCGCAACAGGCTCTCGACCACTCGCTCCACGCCCTCCGGTCGAGCGTCCTCCACCAGGAGGTAGAGATCCTGCTCATAGGAGAGCAGCGAACCGGCCCAGGTGGGGAAGCTCTTGTTGAAGGGAATGCTGAGGGTTCCGGGAATGTGGCCCGCGGCAAACTCGGGTGCGGGGCGAGTATCCACCACAACGGCCCCCGCGTCCAGGAGCGAAGCCAGACGGTGCTCCGCCACCCGCGGAGGGCGGGCTACCCCAGCGAGCAGCGCGGGCCCGTCCCGGTTGACCCGCTTCATTTCCGCGAAATAGCGCGGTGGTTCCGGCTGGCCCTCCAGCACCTGCTTCACGAAGGTGGCCTCGTCCTCAATGCCGAAGGCCCAGTTGAACCGCCGCTCGTACCCCACAGTGGACTGGGGCACTGCACTCATGCCCTTGCCGCAGGCACTGCCGGCACCATGACCGGGCCAGATCTGCAGGTGGTCGGGCAAGGTCTTGAACCACGCCAGGCTCTTGAACAGCTGCCGAGCACCGGCCTCGGCGGTGCCCTGCATCTTGGCCGCCTTCTCCAGAAGATCGGGACGGCCCACATCGTTCACGAAGACGAAATCCCCGGTAACGATGCCCATCGGCTCCTTGGCGTTGGCGGTGTCAGTCACCACGAAGCTCAGGTGCTCGGGAGTGTGTCCCGGCGTATGGACAGCGCGAAGCTCGATGTTTCCGACCTTGAAAGTCTGTCCGTCAGCCAACCAGACCGCCCCGGATTCCCGCCCGAACCGGTACTGCCACGACTCAGGGCCGCAAGCCGAGAGGTACATGGTGGCGCCGGTGCGAGCCGCCAGTTCCCGAGTCCCCGACACGAAGTCGGCGTGAATGTGGGTTTCGGTGACGGCAATGATGCGAAGACCTTCTGCTTCAGCCCCGGTGATGTACTGGTCCACTTGCCGGTTGGGGTCGATCACCACCGCGGTGCCGGACGCGCCACAGCCGATGAGATAGCTGGCTTGAGCGAGTTGCTCGTCGTAAAAGCGGGTGAACAACATGGGCGACTCCCGAAATTATTTTCCGCGCAGGAGCACCAAGGTGCCCATGCCGAGGAGAAAGATGGCAAACCCCTTCTTGAGCGCCTGCTGGGAAACGTGGGGGACGAGGCGACTTCCCACCGCGACGCCCACGAACGCGATGCCGGTGAAGAGGGCGATCGCGCGCCAGTCGAAGACGAGGCTCCCATGATACCGGGCCACCCCCGCCGCGCAACTCACCACGATCAGCACTAGCGAAGTGCCGATCGCCGGCCGGATGGCCAGCCCGCCCAACAGGACCAGGGCGGGTACATACAGAAACCCCCCGCCCACGCCGACGAATCCGGTCAACAAGCCCACGCCGGCGCCGACCAGCATCAGCATCGGGAGAGGAAAGGGCTGACGTGGTTCGCCGCTTCCAACCGGGCGAAGCATCAAGACCGCCGCCGCCAGCATGACCACCGCAAAGACGCTGAGTTGCACCGCTGAATTGACTCGTAGACCGAGTTCGGCACCGAGGACCGAACCAAGCATCGCCGGGGGCGCAAAGGCGAAAGCCGAGCGCCAGTGGACCGTTCCAGCGCGCCAGTGGTTTATCGCCCCGAAGCCGCTGGTCAGACCGACGACCACGAGGCTCATCGGGATCGACTCCTTGAGCCCGTACCCGAGGACGTAATGCAGAACGGGAACCGTCAGGATCGCACCGCCGCCTCCGAGCAGGCCAAGGGTGAGCCCGATCAACAGGGCGAGGGCGTAGCCCAGAAGGGTCACGCCGGAGACCCGGTCAGGGCCCGGATGGCAGCGGGAATATCGCAACCGGACGGTTTGTTGTAGGGCAGGCGGGCCAACAACATTCCCATCATGCAGCTGTCGGTCAGGCCGGCAAACACCAACCCCGATCCGACCAGGAGCGGTAGCAGCACCGCTCCCGGCCACAGCAGTAGCGCGACCAGACTCCCCAGGCCCACCAAAGCTCCGGCGACCACCCGCACCTGTCGTTCCAGCGACATCCGGACTCGACCATGGACCAGTGGGCGGCCCTGTTGCATCCAGGCGGAGACGCCCCCGTCGAGCACATGCAGCTGCTCCATCCCGGCGATTCGCAGGGCCGCCTCGGCTTTTCGCGCCCGACCGCCGCTGTGACAGATCAACACTATCGGCGCTTGAATCCCAAAGCGGATTTCAGTGGAGTGCTCCTGCAGGGTGTCGAGCGGAACGTTATAGGCCCCGGCGATGTGCGCCGTTTCGAACTCCGCCGGCGTCCGGACATCCAGCAGCCGGATGGCCGGGTCGGCG
>JANNSC010000449.1:0-4290 GCA_031402135.1 Gemmatimonadales bacterium
GGGATGGCCACGGTGTACCTCGCCCGGGACATCAAGCACGACCGCGAAGTAGCCATCAAGGTGCTCCACCCCGAGCTCTCTGCTTCCATAGGGGGCGAGCGCTTCGAGCGGGAAATCAAGCTCGCCGCCAAGCTGCAGCACCCCCACATCCTGGGCCTTTACGACTCGGGCCAAGCCGACGGGCTGCTGTACTATGTGATGCCGTTCGTGAAGGGTGAGTCGCTCCGCGACCTGCTCGACCGCGAAGGCCAGCTCAACATCGAGGATGCGCTGCTCTACATCCTCGAGGTGGCCGATGCCCTCGGCCATGCCCATTCCCAGGGCATCGTTCACCGGGACATCAAGCCGGAAAACGTCCTGATTTCCAATGGGCATGCGCTGGTGGCCGACTTCGGCATTGCCAGCGCGGCCCAGGAGGGCGGGGGACAGAAGCTCACCCAGACCGGCATGGCGGTCGGCACTCCGGTGTACATGTCTCCGGAGCAGGCTGTGGGAGACCCGGTGGGCCCCACTTCGGATTTATATAGCCTTGGATGCATGTTGTACGAATTGCTGGCCGGTGAGCCGCCCTACTCCGCCAAGAATTCCCAGGCGCTGATGGCTCGGCACGCCATGGAGGCGATTCCCAGCGTACGAATCGTCCGGAACACCGTACCGGAAGAGGTGGAGGAGGCCATTTTTGCCGCGATGGCCAAGGTGCCGGCCGACCGGCCCAAAGACGCGGCGCACTTTGCCGAGTTGCTGGGCACTCAGCTGGGGGCCACCGCCACCCGGCGGACCTCGACCCGGCACACCGCCACCCGGCGAGTTCCTACCGGCGCTCACACCCGGTACCAGGAGGCGGCGCCGTGGTGGCGGAAGAAGTGGGCGATTGGGGCCGGGGTTCTGGTGATCGCTGCGGGCGCCTTTGCCGGGTTGAAGCTGTTCGGCGGACCCAAGACAGCCGCGTCTGGCACGGGCGATCTTGCCCGGGCCAAGCGAATTGCGGTGCTGTACTTCTCGGTGGACAGCAGTGATTTGGAGCTCCGGACAGTAGCGGACGGATTGACCGAGGCGTTGATCAAGAGTTTGAGCAGCGTCCAGGGGCTTACGGTGAGCTCGCGGAACGCGGTGGCTCCCTATCGCGGGACCGACGTTGAGGTGGACAGCATCGGGAGGGTGTTGGACGTCGGCACCCTGATCGAGGGCAGCCTGGAACCGGACGGCAAGGATGGGGTGCGGTTGACCACCCGCCTGTACGATGGTTCGGGGGTTGACCTGCGCAAGAACACCCGGCTGGTCATCCGGCGCGACTCGCTCTTTGCCGCGGAGGCATCTATCGCCGGCAAGGTCTCCGAGTCGCTTCGGGAGCTCCTCGGTCCCGAAATTCAGCTCCGCGAGAGTCAGGCGCGAGCCGGAAACCTCCGTGCCTGGACGCTGCTGCAGCGGGGCGAAAAGCTCCGCAAGGATGCCGAGCTGGCGGCGCTCCGCGACGACGCCAGCGCCGTTCCGCTGCTGCTCCAGGCCGACTCCCTGCTCAATCAGGCCGCCTTGGCGGATCCGAAATGGGTGGACCCCGTCTTGGTGCAGGGCGAGGTCGCCCTGATGCATTCACGGATTGTTGACGATAAGGAAACGCCGCAGTGGATCGATGCGGGGCGAAAGGCAATCGACCAGGCGCTGAAGCTCGACCCCACCAATGCCCGAGCATTCGCGCTCCGAGGCACCTTTGGTTACCAGGAATGGGGCCTCCCGGGCAGCCCCGATCCGGCCACCCGGAAGGCGCTGCTCGATTCGGCCGAGGCCGATCTCCGGCGCGCGGTCAGCGCCGATCCTGCCCTTGCCGCTGCCTACGTCACCCTCAGTTTCATCGAATTCGAGAAGAAGGACGTCGTCAGTTCCTTCCGGGAGGCCAGCAAGGCCTACGAGGCAGACAAGTTTCTCAGCAACAGCGATCTGGTCCTCGAACGCCTGTTCTTCACCTCCTACAACACCGAGCAGTTTGCCGAGGCGCAAAAGTGGTGTGATGAGGGGGAGCGCCGTTTCCCCAGCAATCCCACTTTTACCCAGTGTTACCTCTGGCTGATGCTGGAGCCGGGGGCGCAACGCGACGTCCCCAGGGCGTGGAGGCTGGCCGCTCGATTCGACTCTCTGTTCATCGGCCGTCCCGAAGCGGAGGGGGCTTTTCAGTCTCACTTCGCACAGATTCTGGTGGCGGGGGCGATCGGGAAGAAGGTGACCGGGTCTACCAGTCCCCTGGCGGACAGCGCCAGGAGGGTCCTGCTGAGGGCGCGAGCCGATAGCCGGGTTGATCCCACCCACGAATTGCCGGGCTTTGAGGCGATCATGCGGGTCCAGATCGGGGATCTCGATGAGGCGATTACGCTCCTCAAGGAATATGTCGGGTACAACCCGGGGCATTCCTTCCTGGTCGGGAACAACATGCACTGGTGGTGGCGGGAGCTCACCAACAAGCCGGGTTTCCAGGCGCTGCTGGCGAGGCGGGGGTAGGATACCGTCGCACCTGCTGTGGCGAGGGTGCACGCGAGTGCAGGGTTGCCGCCACACTTGGGCGGAGGGATTCCTGGAGATCGCCCACTAGCGGCTTCCGCTGACTGGCCGTAATCTTCGCGTTGTCCCGGCACTGGTGGTTTTGGTCCATCACGCGCTTCGATGACAATTCTTGCTACCGCACAATTACGGAGAATTCGCCACATGAAAATTCGATTCTTGGTAGGGCTGTCGGTGCTGGGATTGGCTGCGTGTCAGGGTACCGAGACCACCACACCGAATCTGCCGCTCCCCCCTTCACTGGCGATTTCAGACGGCGCCCACTCAGCCGGCAATCCTGACTTCTTCTTCCTTCCGCCGCTGGTGTGGCCGACCTCGTCGCTGGAGCATTGGACTCGTGATGGGTTCAATCCATCCCTCTCGCCTAGCGTGGAGATTTGTCCAATCACGGTGGCGGGGGGTTCCTGTACGGTAGGCCCCCCCCTCGTCGTGATCAGCGGCGCGGATGTGAAGAAGCATTTCCCCCCGGTCGCGGATCCATCGGACCTGATCACCGGACTTCCGGGTGACTGGGCCCACTACCACGCCAAGTGGAAGCTTCCGAACTCGTGCCCGGTGCCCGCGCTCTATCGGGTTGCTGTGAAGGTGGGGGCGGTCCTGCTTGGTTACAGTGATGTGAAATGCGTCTCCAAGTTCAGTGACCTCTTGAAGGTGGACTACAAGAAGTTCGGGGCGGGTCTGCGCGGGACCACTTTGCAGATCCCCTTCCGGATCGAGCGTTATGCGCTTTGCCCCAATCCCCTCACCGGTCCCTGCGGCACTGCGTCGATCCCATTCGCAGCGGGGGGTGAGGTCGTATTCAAGGACGCCGAGGGGAACGTTGCGGGCTTGGTGGATATCCCCCCGCAGGGTGGTCCGGAGGCACCGCCAGTGACGGTGACGGTCGCCCCGTGCACTGATCCAGCCGGGCTGCCGGTCGACCTGCCGAAGTTTGGCAATTGCATCAAGGTGACGACCGATCCCGTGGGTGTCGAGTTGAGTCCGACCGCCCTCGCTTCGGTGTACGTTTGCCACGCGACGGATGATCCGGCCTTGGATGCCTTGGCCCTCTCCAATCCTGATCAAAGGAGGCGCGTCACTCTGCACCGCCAGAGCGACGATCTGAGCGAGTTGCAGGCGCTCCCCCATACTGATGTCGATGGGTGCCTTGATGTGGTATCTGGAGCCGTAGATCCCAGCATCAAGGGGCTGCTGCGCTCGCTTGTACAGCGCGACTGGAAGCGGGCGCGAGGTCAATTCTTTGGCCTGGTGGCGCCGCGACCGCTCTACGCGCGCCGGCTCGATGTCGGTGCCGGGGGGAGGACCAGGGGATTCAGCAACTTCCAGCTGGCGCTGCCCTGCGCGCTGGAAAAAACCGTTGGCGACGACCAGGTGGGCCTGCCGGGCGCGGCGTTGGGTGTCCGCCCCAGGGTGCGCTGCGTCGACGTGGGCGGCGATGGAGTCGCAGGCGCAAAAGTGCACTTTACTCCTGGCCCTGGTTCAGGGAGTTCCGGCGAGGCCATGGTCCCCACTGACGAAGGCGGTTACGCCGAGACCACGACTGATTGGACCCTCGGAGGGAGCCCGGGCGCGCAGACGTTGAAGGCGTCGGGGTATGGGCTGGCCGGGACGGATAACAATGGACCGCGCGGCGGAGTGGCAGAGGTTGATCCCTTCCAGCCGATTCAGCCTCCCTTCGACGAGGTGGACGCGCTCCCGGTTCCGCCGGCGACACCTCTGGCGGAGGGAACGGTGACGTTC
>JANNSC010000450.1:0-4532 GCA_031402135.1 Gemmatimonadales bacterium
GGGCGGGCGGCGGAGAGGGGGCCGAGCTCTCAGCCCGCGCCAAACGGGTGTCGATTCACAACAACTACTTCACCTTTCCGGTCATTGCCTTGATGCTGGTCGGCCACTTTCCGGTGGTGTACAGTCATCGCCTGAATTGGCTGCTGCTGCTGGTGCTGATTGCCGGCGGTGCCGGGGTGCGCCACATCCTAAACATCCGCTTCGACCTGGAGTGGTGGCGGCCACTGCTGGCGGCGACGATGGGAGCCACCGTCATTGCCATGGTGGCGATTCTTCGGTCGAGCGCCAACCATGCCGCACTCCCCGGCACCGGCCCGGTGAGCTTCGCGGAAGCGCGCCATGTGATCGACCGCCGCTGCGCGCCATGTCATTCGGCGGCGCCCAGCGATCTGAGCTTCGGCCCCGCGCCGGGCGGGGTGAAATACGATACACCGGAACAGATCGTTTTCTATGCGGCGCGCATTCATGCCCGGGCGGTGCTCACCCGCACCATGCCGCCGGCAAACAAGACTCATATTACCGAAGCGGAGCGCGGGGTGCTGGAACGGTGGATTGGGCAGGGGGCAAAGCTGGGGCCGGTTCAGCTCCCCCGATAGGTCGAATATCCGAATGGGCTGAGCAAGAGCGGCACATGATAGTGTCCCGAACCCGCAGCAACGGTGAACCGAATTGCTATTTCCGGAAAACAATATTCCCGCCCTGCCCTGGAAAAATACTCCGCCACGAAAAAAGTCAATCGATAATCCCCTGCGGAGAGCGGGGTGCCGTTGGCAGCAAATTCCGAGACGCGACCATCGGCGTCGGTGCGCTCGGAGCCTAGAACGATAGCTTCGCGTTCAAGTGTAACCCGGATGCCGGAGGCAGGCCGGCCGACGCCGAGGTCCAAGACGTGGGTAGTGATCGTGATCATTGAAGCAACGTCTCCAGTCGGTTCCGGGTGATTTTCTGTTGTTCGCCTGCCGCGACCTGCAGCTCGGACTCGGGGTCGTTGGTCAGTCGCCGGCGAGCAATGGCCAGCATCTCCTCCGCCGACTTGCCCGTGGCGCACACGATGTAGATGAAACCGAATCGGGCCTGATACTCCTGATTTACCCGGACCAGCGCTTTCTGAACGTCTGCAGTTGTCAGGCTGGCTCCCCGTTGCTCACCGGCCGACCAGCGCCGGCCTCGTTCCGATTGAGGAATCACCGCCTGATCTTCTCCGATCCGCGGATGATGGGAAAACGCCTCCCGCCAATCACCCGGGGTAAGATTAGCCAATTCGAGAGCTGCCGCTGCCAGGAGCGCCTCGCGCGAATGAAAAGGCCGCCGCGCCATCATGCCCGATACCCAGCGGTTCGCCCCACAGCATGCCGTCAGCAGCTCCACCGCCTGCGCCTCCGACATTGCGTTGAGCTCAATGACGCTTACCGTCACCGGGCCCTCAAACCCCGGCTTGTCCGAAAAGCCGGAGCCGGGCAACGCCCCCGTCGGGATAGATGTTGAGCCGGACATGGGTCACTGCGTTCGGGGTAGGGCAATCCCAACGATGCGGGGCGTCTGGTGTGAGCGGCGCCTCGGCCACCAGGGAATGCCAGTGCGCCGTGTTATGATCGAACGACCGGCCGGCATCGGCGTATTCCAGCATGCAGCTGCCCGGTGCATTCCCCTTGTAGTGGTCGGTATCCAGCTCGGCCCGCACAATCCTCCCGCGCCGAGCCAATCGGACCACCGACCAATCGTGGCCGGGGCCGCGCCGGCGGCGGGTTTCCCAGCCATCACCCATGTAGGTCGAGCGACCCGGCTGAATGAGATTCTGGGGCTGCCCATAGTGCATGTCGCTGCAGGCGACGACCACCCCTCCGTTGGCCATTGCGGCGAGGTCCACTTCAACGTTGGTTTGGAAGACGGCGTCGTCGGGTACCGCTTGTCCATGGACCCGGAGCCGGGCGACGCCACCGTCGGGAAAAATATTCAGGCGGAGATGGGTGGCTCGCCGGTCGATGGCGTCGATGGCAAAGCTGTTGAGGCAATTGCCCTGGAGCACTGCGGGTGGCAGCAGCGGCTCCCAGCGAGTTTCGGGACTGGTCAGCTGCGCGGCTGATGGAGCGCCAGGAACAGCGCAGGCCTCGATGCCGGCCTTCTCGGGAAAATTTCCGGTAAAGAATGCGGTGTCGATCACTACACCGCGCACTATTCCGGGCAGTCCAAGGCGAATGATGGCCCAATCATGCCCTGGGGTTCGGCGTCGGCGGGTTTCCCATCCATCCATCCATTTGCCCTGCTCGGTGTAGACCCCTTCACGCCATTCCGGAGCGCCGGCCGTGAGCAAGGCCTCCTTCGGCGCAAAGAACTCATCGTTGGCGGCGATGACCTCGGTACCGAGTCGCTGGGCGGCGAGGTTGGGCAGGTCGGTGAACATGAACGGGATCATAGCCTCCCAAACGCCAGGTGGCCACCAGTGTAGGTCGCTTGTACTACGCCGAAGAGTCTCCGGCCGGCATACGGCGTCAGGGGGTGCCGATGCAGCAGGGTCGAGGGGTCAACCACAAAGCTCCCTTCCGGATCCCAGACCACGATGTCTGCGTCGCGCCCGGCGGCAAGCATGCCTTTTCGATTTGAAAGGCCCACCAGGCGGGCCGGCGCGGTACTCATCCATTCCACAATCCGCGAGGGGGCAGCGCCGCGCTCCCGCGCACCGGTCCACACCGCCCCGAGCGAAAGCTGGAGCGAAGCGATTCCTCCCCACGCCGACCCGAAGTCCCCTGCTGTCTGCTTCATCGACGGCAGGCAGGGGGAATGATCCGATGTCACCAGATCGATTGTCCCATCGAGGAGCGCGGCCCATAGCGCCTCGCGCTCCACCGCTTCTCGAATTGGCGGGGCACACTTGTACTCGGTGGCGCCCTCCGGAATCTCCTCGGCCGCAAAAGTCAGATAATGCGGGCACGTTTCCACCGTCAGCGGAAGGCCCCGGACCCGCGCGCCCCGCACCAGTTGCAGGGACGACGCCGAAGAGAGGTGCACGATGTGCACCGGTGTGGGGCACTGCTCCATCAGCCGCACCAATAGTGCGATGGCGGTGTGCTCCGCCGTGATGGGACGGGAGGCGAGGTAGTCGCCATAGATCCGGCTGCCGGCGGCGGCGCTCAGCATCGCGGGGTCTTCCGCGTGCACCATGAGGGGAAGCCCCAGCCGAGCCAGCACCGGGAAGGCTTCGCGAAGGTCTGCCTCGCCCTCGTTGGGAAATTCGGCCACTCCCGACGGCGAGAGAATGCACTTGAAGGCGCAGACTCCGGCGTCTCGTATCGGCTCGAGCTGGCTGGTGTTTCCCGGAACGACGCCGCCGATGAACTCCACCGCCACCGATGTTTGATTTTGCGCGGCCGCGCGCTTGGCCTCGAGAGCTGCCACCGTTGTGGTGGCGGGGATGGAATTGAGCGGCATGTCACAGATGGTGGTGATTCCTCCGGCGGCGGCGGCCCGGGTGGCGCTGGCAAAACCCTCCCACTCGGTACGGCCCGGTTCGTTGATGTGCACGTGGGAGTCCACCAACCCCGGCATTACCAGGAAATCCGCGGCATCCACCAGCGGACCGCCCTCGGCCCAGTCATCCCAGCCCCCCACCCTGCCAATCCGCCCCGCCACGACGTGCACCGACGCAGCCCGAACGCCTTCGGGGGTAACGACCCGGCGGCTTCGCAGCACGAAGTTCACGCGGTCCAGAACCGCCGCAACAGGTTCCCAGCGACCTGCCGCCGATATGCCGCTGTGGATCTGAGATCGTCGATGGGGGTGATTTCGCGTTCCAGTATCCGAATCGCGTCCTCGAGGTGGGCGCCTGCGGCGAGGGCAGCTTCAGTCTCGCGCACCCGCACCACCGTGGCCGCCACGCTGCCAAATGCAATGCTTGGTCGAGGGCCTCGGACCGCGGCCATCACGATCTTCGAAATCGCCAGTGCCGCCCGGGTACCGACCTTTCGGAAAAACTGAGGGCCGGTGACCGCCGGCACTTCGACCGAGACGATCAGCTCATCGGAACGCAGCACCGTGGTACGGTACCCGGTATAGAACTTGGTGATGGGCACCCGTCGCTCGGAATCCATGCTCCGCAGGACCAGCACCGCGTCCACTGCGGCGAGCACCGGCAGCGAATCGCCGGCCGGCGACCCGTTGGCAATGTTCCCGCCCAGCGTCCCCCGGTTCTGGATTTGCACGCCCCCAACCAGCCGAGCCGCCTCGACCAGCATCGGCAACCGTTGGGCGACCAGCGTCGACCGGATCAGCGCGGTCCAGGTTGCCAGCGCGCCGAGCCGAAGCGTGTTATCCACCAGCACAATCTGCCGCAATTCTTCCACTGCCCAGAGATCAAGAAACCGCCGGGGTTTCAGAGTGCCGAAGTTGAGCTCGACATACAGATCGGTGGCGCCGGCAAGCGGCGTGCGCCCTTCTTCCCGCCGGATGCGGAGCGCTTCATCGAGGGAGGTGGCGCGTTTCAAGTCCAGTTCGGCAATAGCGGTTCTCACGAGGCGGGCTCCATACCGCGCCACTTC
>JANNSC010000451.1:0-5019 GCA_031402135.1 Gemmatimonadales bacterium
CGGCGGCGCACCAGAGCGGCCAGCGGTCCGGATGTCGGCGCGGCTGAATTCTCCGCCTCGGCGTTCTCCACCGAATTCCACAGCTCCAGTCTCTTCGGCGAGACCGCCCTCCAGCTCGGGGGCACGCTCCTGCTCGATGCGCTGGTGCGCCGGGAGGTGGTATCCATGCTGGCGCCGGCGGTGCGCACCCCGTGGTACTACCGGGTGGCCGGGAGCTGGAAGCTGTTCGGGGAAACGATGCTGCGGGTGGCCTACGGAACCAGCGGCCTCCGGTCGGCGCTCGACTTCACGCTGGTGGGAACCGACGTCGCGCCTGAGGGAGTGCGGGCACCCTACGCCGCCGAACTGGAAATTGGCGGTCATCTCGGAACGGCCGGGGGCCGATTGTCCCTCGACTACAGCTTCAGCCGGAAGCGCATCCGCAATCTTGTCGGGGTTGCCTCGGTGCCCTCTCCGGGTGGGCCGATCGAAACCCCCACCAATATCGGGGCCATCGAGTCCCGGACCCACGAACTCGCGGTGGGGCTGATGCTGGTTGACAATCGTTCGGTGCGGTGGTCCCTGTCTCTCAGCGGCGATCGGAGCCGGGGCGAGATCACCGAGTACCTGCTGCCGGAATCATTGGGTGGTTTCGGATTCCAGCCGGCGGCATTTCGGCGGGCCCGGGGTGCCGGGTTAGGCGCGCTCTACGGGGCCCGCGCCGTCCGCACCCTGGAGCAGCTCTACGACGATCCGGTCAAGGCCAGCCGGCGGGGTCCGGGGGAGGAGTTCGATCCCGCCAATTTCGTGGTGAACGAAGAGGGGTACGTCGTGTTGCGGGAGGGATGGCGTACCGCCAACGAACGGCCGATTACGTATGTAACCTGCACGTCCAGCAACTCGAGCGGCGCCTGTTCCGGCGGCACCAGCCTGGTGCAAATCGGCGACGGCACCCCCGATTTCGTTGCCGGGCTGGGAACCCGGTTTGCCTGGGGCGGACTCGGTGTGTCCGGGTTGCTGGCGTGGAGCCAGGGGGGGGAGATCTACAACGGAACCCGGCAGTGGCCGTTCTCCGAGAATCAGGACCCGGTCTTCGACCAACGCGGCAAGCCGGAGGCGGAGAAGAAGCCGATTGCCTATTACCGCTCCTTTTTCAATGGACTCAATCCTCACGCCTACTTCGTGGAGTCGGGGACCTTCGTCAAGGTGCGGGAGGTCTCGCTGAGTTACACCTTCCGGAGCGCGCAGCTACGCACCATCGGGCTCGGCGGGATGCAGCGGCTCACGCTGGGGCTGGTGGGCCGCAACCTCTTCACCTTCACGAAATACTCCGGGGAGGATCCCGAGGTGGCCACACTTTCGGGAGATCCCTTCCAGCGGCGGATCGACTGGTTCGGTTATCCCCACTTTCGCACCATTTCGGGAGTGATCGAAATCTCGTTCTGATTCATCCGCGCAAACGGGGACATCCCTTCGAGTGCCCGACTGCCTTCCCACCCACCTCAATCGTGCTCGTGGTTCTCCGCGGCGGGCACCGTGAGCGACCTCCGGAACGCCATCGGTGGCCGGTCCAACACCGCGGGCTGCTCACCCTGCACAACGTGGTAGACCCGATTGACCGCCAGATCCGAGTAGGAGGTCGCGCTCCGGGCCGCATCCGGCCACGCGATGCGCATTCGCTGCACCCGAGTGGCTCGTCCCAGCCCGACGTGGAGCTGCAGGCTCCCCGCGCCAAATGACCCGCCGGTCCCGACCGTGCGCCGGAGCGTTCGCGTGGCCCCACCCGCCTCGGTCAGGGTCAGTTCCACCCGCGCCCCGATAGCGGAACGATTGGCCTCGCGACCGGTGAGCTGCAGCGCAATCCAGGACCGATTCGGCCATCCCGGATTCTCGAAGAGCACGTTGGCAAACCGATCTCCCTCGTAGGCGCCCCCCATCACCATGTAGATGTCCTGGTCGCCGTCCCGGTCGAGATCGGCAAAGGCGGGGGCATGGCCCTTCTGGATGTGCCCGAAACCGCCCTCCAGCGTCACTTCCTCGAACCGCTTCCCCCCAACGCCTCGAAACATCCGGTTGGGGACAATCGACTGCAGCTCCGGATTCCCGGTCCCGACGTAGAAGTCCAGCCACCCGTCGTTGTCCAGGTCGCCGAAGTTGCTGCCCATCGCGAAGATGACCTTGCCGTCCAAACCGGCTTGGCGTGTCACATCGGCAAATGTACCGTCCCCCTTGTTGCGGTAGAGCCGGGACGGTTCGACCGGGAGCAGTTTGCCGTCGTGCTCGATCCGGAGCGGCAACCCGAGATACTCCCGCGCCACCGCCTCGTGCATGGAGGTCTTGTGCCGGTTGTCGTAGCTGAGCACCAGGAGGTCTTCCCAACCGTCATTGTCGAAATCCCAAAACCACGCCGGGAAAGAAGCGATGGGAAGCTGCAGACCCGCTTCGCGGCCCTGTTCCTCGAATCGCCACGTCTTCAGCGACTGCCCGCCCCGGTTGAGATACAGCCGGTTGGGGCCGAAGAGAATGGAAACGAAGAGGTCGGGGAGCCCGTCGTTGTTCACGTCCCCCCAGACCACGCCCTTGACAAACTCGTCTACGTCGAGATCCACCTGGCGCGACACTTCGGTGAAGGTGCCGTCGCGGTTATTCAGCCAGAGCTCGGATCGCCGAGACGTCCCGCCCGCCCGCACCGCGGATTCATTGCCGATGAAGAGGTCCAGGTGCCCGTCGAGGTTAAAATCGGCCCACGCGCCGGTCTGGGTGGGATGAAACGAGAGCAGTCCGGAGGTGAAGGTGACGTCCTCAAACGTCCCATTGCCCCGGTTGTGCAGCAGGGAATTCGGGTGAGCCCCAGCATCCCCCATCCAGGCGCCACGCAGCACCAGGATGTCGGCATACCCGTCATTGTCATAGTCGGCGTGCACGGTGTTGAGCCCGCCGACGATTCCGGTGAGCCCCGCCTCTGCCGTGCGGTCCACGTAGCCGCCCTGCCCGTCAGCCAGGAACAGCCGGACCGGATCATCGAGACCCCAGGAGGTCATGAACAGGTCCAGGAAGCCGTCCCTGTTGAAGTCCTCGATGCTGAGGCCCCCGGCTCGACCGTTCACTGCAAGACCCAAGTCGTTCGCCACGTTCGGGAATCGCGGAAAGGTGGCCACCGGCCTCGGAATAAGTCCCGGAATCCGGAACTGCTTTGGCACCCGGGTTGGATAGCCGCCCACGGCCATGTAGGCGATGTTGAGCAGCCACTTGGAGCCGTGGTCCTCAGGAAACCGCGCGAGAATCGCCTCGAGTTGGGCAATCGCCCGGCGGGCGCCCTCCTCCCGCTGATGACGCGCGGCACCGTCCAGCGGGAGGATGCAGACGTTCGCACTGGGATTGTTGAGACAGTTCTCCTGTTCGCCGAGGCGCAGCCAGGCGATGGCCAGGAGATCGAAAAACGGCTTGCTGTCTGGCGTGATTTGGTCCGGCGAGATCCCGACCGCATGCATCAGGGACTCCAAGCCGGCGATGGCCTCCCGGGTCTGCCCGGCCAGCAGCTGCTCCTGGGCGAGATGGAACTGGCTCAAGCGCGCGGCGGAGCCGGTCTGTCGGGCCAATTGGGCCTGGATCGTGTCTGCCCGCGCACGGTTGAGGAAGATGTTGCGCATCGGATCGGCGAGCCCCTGCGCATACAGGACCTTCAGCGTATCGGCCATTCGTGCGGTGCCGTCCCGGGGCGCCACCGTCGGCGTGCTGCAGGCCACTGCGCCGATAGCCTCGAGGGCCAGGAGCAGCCCCATGGTCCATTGCCGGCGCGCCGGCGTTTCTCTCAGCAGCATCGCGAGGCGCCATTTCCGTAGCGGGTGTTGAGCTGCTGGTCAAAAAATTCCCGCTCCGAGAGCACCGCACCTCCCGGATGGCGCTCAGCCATGTGGGCCTGGTAGCCGGCATAGTCCGGCATTCCGCAGACCCGTTTCAGCACCGAAATCCACTCGCCCACCCGCCCATCCGGCCGGCCGCTCTCCCGGCCTGCTTCAGTTGGCATAGGCACTCTCCACGAAGGGCGTTTCCTTCAGCACCGCCGGCTTCCTCCCTCGTGCCACCGCCACCCATTCCCGCACCGAGGCGATCACCAGCGCCACTACAATCACCATGAAAATGCTGGCGAGGGCGGCGTCCAGGCGGTCATTGAAAATCATTCGCGCCGCGGTATCCGGGGCAATGCTTCCGGCGGCGGCCTTCTCGGCGGTGTCCCGGGCGTGGGCCAGGAAGCCCAGTCTCGGATTGGGCGCGAACACCTTCTGCCAGCCGGCGGTGAGTGTCACCGAGAGGAGCCAGACCAGCGGCGCAATCGTCACCCAGGCGTAGCGCTTCTTGCCGGCCTTGATAATCAGGGTGGTGCCGACGCAGAGGGCCACCGCGGCAAGCAATTGATTGCTGATCCCGAACAGCGGCCAAAGCGAATTAATGCCGCCCAGCGGATCGAGAACGCCCTGGATCAGGAAGTAGCCCCACGCGGCGGTAACCAGCGCCGAAGCGAGCACATTGCTGGGGTACCACGATGTCCGGCCCAGGGGGGCCCAGATGTGAGCCAGGAATTCCTGCAGCATGAAGCGGCCGACCCGGGTACCGGCGTCGAGGGTGGTGAGGATGAACAACGCTTCGAACATGATGGCAAAGTGGTACCACAGGCCCATCAGATTGTTGCCGAATGCGCCGCTGAAGATGTAGGCCATCCCGACCGCCAGCGAGGGCGCGCCGCCGACTCGGCCGAGCAGCGAGGATTCTCCCACCGAGGCAGCCAGCCCACTCAGCTGCTCCGGTGTCACCACGAAGCCCCACTCGCGGATCGCCACGGCGGCGGTCTCCACCGTGCCGCCCAACGCGCCGAGGGGGGCGTTAATCGCGAAATAGATCCCTGGGTCGAGCGCCGCCGCGGCGCACATGGCCATGATTGCCACGAAGGATTCGGTCAGCATGCCGCCGTAGCCGATCAGCCGGGCGTCGGTCTCCCGGCGGATCATCTTGGGCGTGGTGCCGCTCGACACCAGCGCGTGG
>JANNSC010000452.1:0-6984 GCA_031402135.1 Gemmatimonadales bacterium
GACCGACTGGCCGCTGCCGGATCAGGCGTTTGGTGGCGCCACATCGGACTGGGGTGGCTTCGTGTATGCCCCGGGGGTGCGGTTGGGCACGATGCGGGGCCAGTTGTGGGTCCACAACATCGACGACCTCTACCTCGATCCTGCCAAGAAGGCGCTGAATGGCGCCGGCCAGACTTGGGACCCGGCGAAGTTCTCGATCAATGCCGACGGCTACGTTACCCAGATTGTGCAGCAAGGGAAGAACACCGAGCGTCCAGTCGCGCTGGTCAAGTGCGTCGATCCGGATCCGGCTGCCTGTATCGTTGGGGCCGCGACCACCAACATCTTCGACCTTGGCGTTGGTGCGCCCGACTTCCGCGTGGCCCTCAACCCGACGTTTGCCTACAAACGGTTTGCCTTGACCGGGCTGCTCGATTGGAGCCAGGGCGGCCAGATCTACAACGCCACCGCACACTGGGGCATGCAGGACTGCGCCGACATCAAGTGCGACCAGTCGGCGAAGCCGGCGGGGACGCGAATTGCCGAAGCGTTTTACCAGAGCGGACTGTATAACGGCGCCAGTTCGAACGAGGCGTTCGTCGAGAGTGCCACCTTCCTCAAGCTCCGGGAAATGTCGGTGAACTACACCTTCAATCGGAGCGAAGTGAGCAAGATCGGCTTGGGCCGCCTGTTGAGTGAAGTCCGGGTGGGAATTATCGGCCGGAACCTGCTCAAATGGGACAAGTACAGCGGGATCGATCCGGAAGTTGCACCCCAAGGCGAGGATGCCTTCAAGGTCCGAGCCGACTTCTTCCAGTATCCCCCGTTCCGGTCGCTCACGGGGTTCGTCGAAATCGCGTTTTAACGGCCCGACACTGACAACTGAGGTTACCCAACATGGTGACACGAATTGATTGGCGGCGGGCAGTGGCAGGGCTCGTCCTTGCGGCCGGCGCAGCCGGGTGCCGCGAACTGGTGGTGGTCAACAGCAACGCGCCGGAGCGGGAACGGGCGTTTTCCGATCCCGCGGTGATCGTTGCCTCGGCCGGCGGGACAGTAAAGACGTACTTCAACATGCGGAACGCCTACGACCCGCCGCTGGTGCTGTCGTCGGTGTCGCGGAGCTTCCAAGCAGCGTGGAACAACTTCAACATGCGGTACTACAATTCCTACGGTCCCGGCGGCGGTGCCAACTGCACCGACCGCTGCGCCTGGGTCAACAGCACTGCGACCCAGTTGGGCAATCAGGTCACGTTCTTCTGGTACGGTACCTACTCGGTCCTCTCCTCGGCCAACGACGCGCTGTTCGCGCTCCGCCAGGCGGCCGTAAAGCCCGACTTGGGCCAGGAGGAGGCGAAAACCGAGACAATAGCCCAGATGACCCAGGCCTTGGCCATTGGGTGGATCGCGCTCAACTACGATAAGGGCTTTATCGTGCTGGAGGACAGCGACCTCGCCTCGCTGACCACCTCCACCAGTGCAGAAATGCGGGACAAGGCCGTCGAGTTGCTTGAAACAGGCATCGGCTTGGCCCACGCGTCGACGTTTACTACCAACGAAAGTTGGTTCGGGATCGGTGGGCCGCAATACACCAACCTGCAACTTGCCAAGGCAATGCGGACCATGCAGGCCGAGCTGTTGGCCCACCATGCCCGGAACAGCACTGAAAACCTGGCTACCAACTGGGCCAAGGTGCTTGACTACGCCTCCAAGGGTGTCAGCTCCAGCGTGGACGGGGCGCCGTTCGACCTCGATGCGTACCAGGACGAGAATACCACCTTCTTCACCGGGTTCCTGCAGTGGGGGAACGACTACACCACGGTGCGGATTGATAACAGCATTAACCGGTTGCTTTCCACCACCCAGATCGATCCGTGGCCGGGTGGCGCAGGCAACGTGCAGCCGGTTGGGGCAGGCGGCGTTCCCATCGGTGGGTTGTACGGGGTGGACAAGCGGCTGGGCGACGGCTGTCACGATGCCGGAACTGGTTTGCCCAACGTCAACTCGCAGCAAGGATGCGTGGAGACGCCTTTCTCGGGTACTGACTTCGCCTGGTCACCCAGGAACATCCAGAACCCGGCCCGCGGCCAGTACCACCAGAGCAACATCATGTATATCCGGAACCGCTGCCTCGCCTTCGGATCGCCCGACTGTCCCAACGGCAACGGGCCGGTCCCGATGTATAATCGGGCCTTCAATGACTTGCTCTGGGCCGAGGCACTCCTCCGGACCGGTGGGAGCAAGACACTGGCCGCGCAGCTGATCAACAACACCCGGGTTACCCGCGGTGGCTTGTCGGCGCTAACGGGTAGCGAGAGCACCAACGACCTCCTGCAAGCGATGGCGTACGAGCAGGACATCGAGCTGATCCAGTTCTCGGGTGCCTCGTTCTTCAATCGGCGGCGGTTGAGCAAGTCCACTTCCAGCAGCGTAGGAACCAATCAATACACCGCTGACGGGAAGAACCACTTGAGTGACCCCGAAGGCCCGTGGGTGCTCAACACGCTTTGGAAAGACACTCCGCGGCACATGCCGATCCCGGCGAAGGACTTGCTGCTGCTGCTCCAGGAGATCTACAGCTTCGGCGGGCCGAACGATCCCGGTGGTGTCGGGGCCAGCGCGGCACTCAATGGTGCCAGGGTCAGAAACGTGCGGGAGATCTACGCGGAGATGGCGAAGCAGAGCAAGCAAAACCTGTTCTTCAAGCGGCTGCATTAGTTCGGTTTCGCACTGAGTGAACAAGGGAGGGCGCGTCGCAAGACGCGCCCTTCTGTTTTTCGGCGATCGCCGTTCTTGGAACCGCGTACTCCGCGCTCACCGATTCGGCGGGCCGAATCGGCTTTCGGGCTCAGCACCTCAGCGCCAGGCTCGGGGGCAGCGAAATCAAGGAAGTGGCGATTTTCTTGATCGCAGGCGCGTTCGACCTGCCCGATGTCACCGTCACTGTGAAGTCGGCCAAGCCGATCGAATACGCGAATACAGCCAAATACGACGAATTCTTCCGGCGGAAGCAGGTGGGTCTGGGGCGGTATCTGAGCCGTCGGGACATCGACCGGAAGGCCGCTTCGCAGACGGTGAGCCTCATCCTCGGTTTGCCCGGGGTCCGTGTGATGCTCGGGGTTCCTGGGGTTTCACCGACGCACGTCTGGTTCAGGGGGTGCACCCAGGTCAGCGTCTGGGTCGACGGTTGGATGCTTAGCCCACAAGCTCGGACCCCAGCCGAGCTAGGCGAATTGCTGGACCGAATTCATCCGCTGGTTATCGAGATGATCGAAGTTTACGACAGTCCGGCCGTGATGCAGGCCGAGTTTCTTGGCGACAGCTGCGCCGCCATCGCGATCTGGACGCGGTAACCGGCCGACGATTACCGCGGTGGCGAGACCGTGAGTTCTCGGGTACCGGCCGGGATGGCAACAGTAGTGATGCGGCCATCGGGCCAGCGAACCTCGAGGTCGGTGGGGGAAGCCGCCAGCCCGAGCAGCGGGGCCAGGCTCGATTGGGACCAGTAGCCAATGCCGGCCTGTACCTCCCGACGGGGACCCCAGCTGGTTCCGTAGCGGAGCCGGAGCTGGGCTCCAATGGCGTGGGGGTTGCCCGGTGGCCCCTGGAGCCGGACTCGCAGCCCGGGACGGGCGCCTCGGTTCCGGAACAGCCGGGTGGCTGCGCCGTTCTGGGTGATCACCACATCGGCGCGGCCGTCTTCGTCGTAGTCCGCCATGGCGGCCCCCCGCTGATCGCCATACACCAGCAGGCCGGACTCCTGCCCCGGAACCGGCATGAAGCCGCCTTTCCCATTGCCCCGGAGCAAGAGGGCCCGGCCGGCATCATAGCGTGGTGAGTTGAGATCGGTTGGAAAGAAGTTCTGGCTCAGCACCAGGTCCTCCATCCCATCACCGTCGAAGTCGGCCACCACCGGCGCAAAGGCGGGGGCAAACTGGGCCTCAAGGGGGAGCGGGCGGGGCTCGAAGTAGCTACCCCGGTTGAGCCAGACCAGGTGATCAAAGGTGGTGACGCCGAGGCGGAGCGCTTTGGCCGCCGTGGGCCCCAGAACCCTCGCCACGCTGGCGTCGGCGTAGGCGCTGAAGGAGGCTACCCTCTGGGCAATGTCGGGCACAGCGCGGCTCAGGCGGGCAAAGCTGGCCTGCGGAGCGACATCGCCGATCCGAGGGTCCTGTTGGGCCAGCAGGAGATCAAGGGAGCCGTTGGAGTCGAAGTTCCCGAAGTAGAGCAGCAGCGGCGTGATGCTGTCGGCCTGGGGGCGCACGTTGCGGCCCCAGCTGGTCGAGACGATGTCGGGGCGGCCATCCTGGTCATAGTCACCAGTGGCAAGGCCGAGCCAGCGGCTATAGGTCTGATCGAGGCCGAGGGCGGCTGGGCCAGACGTGAACCGGCCATGATCATTCCAGAAGAGCTTCAGCGGCCCCCACTCCACCGCCAAGAGAAGGTTGGCATCGCCATCCTGGTCGAGGTCGCTCCAGAGGGCGGCGCTGACCATGCCGAGGTGGCGGAACAGCGTGGTGTTGGCGGTGTCGAGGGAAAAGCGGCCCCTGCCGTCGTTGGTGAAGAGGCGGCTGGAGGGGGAGAGGGGATAGCTGCCGGGGAAGATGCGGCCCCCGACAAACAAGTCGAGATCACCGTCCTGGTCGTAGTCGGCGAGCGCCAGGGGGCCGATGCTGGCGGTGTCGCCGGGCACGGCGGTGTACGCTGGCCCGGCCCGGCGGCCGCGGCTGTCCAGCGGCACCCCAACGACAGCGGGCAAGGCCAGCGCGGAATCGAGCGATGTTGCCTCATAGCTGGACTGCCCGATCAACAGCACCGTGCCACCGCCACCGTCCGGCACCTGGAGGATCGTGGTCTGGTCGCCGGCCGCCTGAGGCAGCCCCAAATTCATGGGCGTGAAGCGACCACCGTCATTGCGGTACCCACCGGTTCGGCCGGTCTTTCCCGCCGCTATGAGGAGGTCGTCGTCGCCATCGGCGTCGAGATCGATCCAGCTGACGCCGGGGCCCAGCTGGGCGAAGGAGTTGGGCAGCAGCAACTGCCGGGCGGCGTCATCATAGAACGTCTCGGTATGACGGTGGCCGAGGCGGGCCGTTTCGTCACTGAAGAGCGGAGCGGGGCGGGGTGGAATGGCGGAGGGGGCGTCAGCCTCGACGACGGCCTGATCAATTTCGTAAATCCTGTTGGGGCGGGCATTCCGAAGCATCGAACGGCGGCCGTCCCGCCACACCACCTCCAGTTCCACTGACTCGGCCGTCCCGGTGGCAAAGCTGAGCAACGGCTCTGCGCTGGAGAGATACAGACCGCCGACGGTCATCTCCCGCTCCTGCAGGGGGACCGGGCCGCCGCGGACCCGAACCTTGGCACCGATCCCTGCGGTGTTGGGCGCCAGCCCGCGCAAGCGCACCGCAATGCGAGGGGCGGTGGCGTCGTTGCGGAGGACCAGGGCGGGCGCACCGAGCCGATTGATGACGACGTCGAGGTCGCCGTCCCCGTCGAGGTCGGCGGTGGCCATGCCGTGGGAGATGTCGGGGCCGGCGCTGAAGTGCCAGCGCGCACTCACGTCTTCGAAGGTGAGGTCGCCGCGGTTCCGGAAGGCGTAGTTGGGCACCGGTAGCGGAGGATAGGTCATGCGCTGCTGCCGCCAGTCCAGCTGAGTCAGCCGATTGCGGAACCGGTCCTGGGTGTCGGCGTCCATGAAATCCCAGACATTGCCGTTGCCCACCAGGATGTCCTCGTAGCCGTCCAGGTCCACATCGAGGAATACGGTGGACCAGGTCCAGCCGGAGGCGTCCACCCCGGCGAGTTCGGCGATTTGAGCGAAGCTGCCGTCGCCCCGGTTCAACAGCAGGGTGTTGCGCTGGAGCTGGGGACGGTCCTCGATGACTCCCGGCTGCTTGGGCAGTGCCGTATGAGTGGGGATCTGAGTGCGGAGCTGGCGGGTGTCCAAGCTCAGCATGTCCACCTCGAAGAGGTCCACCAGCCCGTCCCGGTTCACGTCCCCGAAGTCCACCGCCATCGCCGCGTTGCTGCTGGTGCGCTGGGCCAGCAGGGGCGACAGCCGGAACGATCCATGGCCGTCGTTGAGCCAGAACTGGTCGGGGTCCTCGAAGTCGTTGGCAACATACAGGTCGGGAGTACCGTCCCCGTTCACGTCGTAAAACCGTGCTGCCAAGGTGAAGTTGTCGGGAGGTTGGTCGAATTGACGGCCCGCCTCGTCTACGAAGCGGGGTGATTGGGCAATTGGGGCGGGTTCGAAGCGGCCGCCGCCCTGGTTGAGATAAAACCAGTCGGGGTCGGCGCGCTGGGTCAGCACCACCGCCTGGAGGTCGTCGCGCAGGGTCACCCGGTAGTCCTTGCGATACCGCTCCGCCACTTCGTAGCTCTGTGGCCCGGTCTGCTTCACCACCTGATCAAATGCCCGCTCCTGCGGGCTGTAAATGTCGTTCGCGGTATAGGCTTTGTAGTTTGCGGTGTAGAGATCGAGGTCACCGTCGCCGTCCACATCGGCGAGGGTGGTAGTGGTGCTCCCGGCCCGGGAAGTCTTTCCCGGGTAGGTGGAGTCCTCAGTGAAGCGGCCGGTCCCGTCGTTCCGGAAGAGCGCGTTAGGCCCGCCCAGGGCGTTGAGCAGGAGGTCTACATCGCCGTCTCCATCCACATCGGCGAAGACGGCCCCGGTGGAGGCGCGATCGGGCACCGCAACCCCGGCCTCGGCGGCAATATCCCTGAACTTCCAGTTGCCCAGGTTTTGGTAGAGGGCGCTGGGCCCTTCGGTCCGGCAGAGAAAAATGTCCACCAGCCCATCGCCATTCACGTCGCCGAATGCCACCCCGGCCCCATCGGCCAGCAACTGGTTCCGCAGCAACGCCGAATCGCTGACGAAGTTTTGGAAGCGGATGCCAGTGGCGCTCTCCGCGAGCTGGGTGAATCCCACCGCGCCGCGGCGGGCGACTCCCGATGAAGGGAATTCCCTCTTTGGCAAACGGGATGCCGACGGCACGATCC
>JANNSC010000453.1:0-3614 GCA_031402135.1 Gemmatimonadales bacterium
GGCTTTTTCGGAGGTGGCCCCGCATCGGGCCCCCCGACACTCAGCGCATCCAGCAACGCCCTGATGGCCGCGGCGATGGCAATGCAGGGGGCGGACGTGGCGCCCACGGTGGCCCAGGTAGCGGCGGGTGACAGGGCCCGGGCCCAGTTCACCACCGTGATGCTCAAGTGGAATACCCTCAAGGCGGGGATCCCGGCGTTCAACGCCAAGCGGCGAGCAGCCGGTCAGCCGACTCTGGAGCTGCCCCAGTAGAACGGGTGCTCGAATTGGACGCACACCTGGTTCTGGCTCGGTCGTAACAGTGGCGGCACTGGTCACGGTTCGCCGAGCCGGTTTGGGTGATGTTCCAGCCCTCTCCGAGTTGATCCCGCGTTCGGCGGGTGTGTTGAGCGCGGGTTATTATTCCTCGGCCCAGATTGCCGGCGCCATCAAATACGTATTCGGGGTGGACTCGACGTTGATCGAGGACGGGACGTACCTGGTGGCGGAGTGGAATGGTGCGATCCGGGGGTGCGGCGGGTGGAGCCGACGGAATACCTTGTATGGTGGGGACCAGCACAAGCAGGAGGCCGACTCCTTGCTCGACCCTCGGACCGCTGCGGCGCGGATCAGGGCGTTCTTCGTGGCTCCCGAACAGGCTCGGCAAGGCATTGGCGGCGCCTTGATGCAGGCGTGCGCCGAGGCGGCATTTGCGGCGGGGTTCCGGCGGCTGGAATTGATGGCAACGCTTCCGGGGGTGCCGCTGTATGCGGCGTTCGGCTTCTCCGCCGTGGAAGAGGTGGTGGAGCGATTGCCCAATGGAATACTGATTCCGTTTGTCCGGATGACCCGACGGCTGGATCATCCACAGTTGGATTTGCGATCCTAACGAGGGAGTCTATGGCTATCAAGCGGATTGGAATTACCGACGGCGCCATGGGAATGGCAATCATGAGCCGGGGAGTGGTCCGGGGAAAGAACGTTTATCTCTGTGGCATCGTTCCAGACCCGGTGGGAAACATCACCGCACAGACTGGGCAGGTCCTCGGCAAGATCGACGAGCTGCTGCTGGCCGCCGGAACCGACAAATCGAGGTTGTTGACCGCCCAGGTCTGGCTGTCGAACATGGCAGATTTTTCGGCGATGAACGCGGTGTGGAATGCCTGGGTGGATCCGGACAAGCCTCCGGTGCGCGCCTGCGTCCAGGCGGCGCTGTACCGTCCGGAACTCCTGGTGGAGATCATGGTGACGGCGGTTCGGCCGGGCAAGGTGGTTCCCAAGGGATCCAAACCGGTGCGGAGCTAGCTGGTGGGGAGTCCACAGATTTCAGAGATTTCAAAGACTACAGTCCACAGATTACCCAGATTTCACAGATGCCATGGGGGAGATGGATGAGGAGAGTGCGGTGGGGGCAAATACCGGCATTGTGGGTGCTGGGTGGCTTGGCGGCGGGGTGTGGCGGCGGCCGGCACCCTGCCCCGGCGCTAACCCCGGCGGCGCTGGCCAAGGCCGACGGCGGCCGCCCGGCATACGCCGCCGGGGACGTGCGGTTCATGTCGGGGATGATTGGGCACCACGCCCAGGCGGTGCTGATGGCGAGCTGGGCACCGAGCCACCTGGCGAGCTCAGCGGTCCGGATTCTCTGCGAACGAATCGTAGTGGCCCAGCGGGACGAGATCGCGCTGATGCAGCGCTGGCTTCGGGAGCGCGGTGAAGCAGTGCCTCCGGGAGATGCCGGGCACGACATGATGCCGGGAATGGATCATTTGAAGCTGATGCCGGGGATGCTCACGGCAGCGCAGTTGATGGAATTGGACCGCGCCCGGGGCTCGGCATTCGATCGGCTTTTCCTGACCGCCATGATCAGACACCACGAAGGCGCCGTCAGAATGGTGGACGCCCTGTTCGGTTCTCACGGCGCCGGCCAGGATGAAACCGTATTCAAGCTCACCTCGGATATTTACGCCGACCAGACCACCGAGATCGACCGGATGACCGGCATGCTGGCCGCTCTGCCTCCGGGCGGGAATCAGCGGTGACATCCTTCCTTTTCGCACTCTTACCGGGATTCTCAATGCGCTACATGCCAAAAACTCCGCTGACATTCGGGCTGCTTTTACTGGCGGGGTGTTCCTCCTCCTATTCATCAGGGGCTGTTGCGCCGGTGCCGGTCGCCGACATGTCCACCACCGCGCCCACTCCCGACCGGCGGATCGGGCTTAGTCCGGGATGGATGAACGCCGGAGAGGCGGCGTGGAACCTCCGGGTGGTATCCCGGACCCAGCCATCTGAGGGCTTCATCAACGCCTCGACCCCGGGCGACCGGCGGCTGGTCAATTCCGATTTGGCGTTCACCGGGAAGTACGCCATTCAGGGCAACTACAGCGGTTGGCAGGTCTGGGACATTTCCAACCCGGGCAAGCCCCGCCTCAAGAAGGCGTATGTCTGCCCCGGTTCGCAGAGCGATGTGTCGGTGTACAACAACCTGCTTTTCGTGTCGGGGGAGTCGACCAGCGGCCGGCTCGATTGCGGATTGGAAGGGGTGCAGGACACAGTGAGTCACCACCGGCTGCGGGGCATCCGGATTTTCGAAATCAGCGACATTGCCAACCCCAAGTACCTGGCCAATGTGCAGACCTGCCGGGGATCGCACACCCATACTGTGGTCAGCAGCCCATCGGACCGGGCCAATGTTTACATCTACATCTCCGGTTCGGCGGGGGTCCGGTCTCCCGGCGAGTTGCCGGGGTGCTCAGGCGCGCCGTTGGGTCAGGACCCCAACAGCGCCCTGTTCCGGATCGAAGTGATCAAGGTGCCGCTGGCCGCCCCCCAGGAAGCCCGCATCGTGAGCTCGCCGCGGATCTTCGGCGACTTGGCGGCGCCGGCGACCCACGGCGAAATGCCGGCCGATTCCGCCGCCGCCGCAGAGCGGCGGAGACAGGCCGGGGCCGGCGCCGGGGCAGCGCCCCCATCACCGCCACAGCGCAGCGGCCCAACCCAGTGCCATGACATCACAGTGTATCCGGCCATCGGCCTGGCGGGCGGCGCCTGCGGCGGCTACGGGCTGTTGCTCGACATCCGGGATCCGGCCAACCCGAAGCGGATCGGCGCGGTGGCAGACTCAAACTTTTCCTATTGGCACTCGGCTACGTTCAACAATGACGGCTCCAAGATCCTGTTCACCGATGAATGGGGCGGAGGCGCAGCCCCACGGTGCCGAGTGACCGACAAAATGGAGTGGGGCGCGGATGCGCTGTTCACACTGGTCGACGGGAAGATGACGTTCAAGAGCTACTACAAAATGCCGGCTCCGCAGACATCCAATGAGAATTGCGTGGCCCACAATGGCTCGCTGATTCCCATACCGGGCCGAGAGATCATGGTGCAGTCGTGGTACCAGGGCGGCATATCGGTGTTCGACTGGACCGACATCGAACACCCGGTGGAGATTGCCTACCACGACCGGGGGCCGATGGACGGGACCACATTGGTCGACGGCGGATCCTGGTCGGTGTACTGGTACAACGGCTTCATGGTGAGTTCGGAGATTTCCCGCGGGCTCGACATCTTCGAGCTGGTGCCCAGCGGATTCCTGTCCCAGAACGAGATCGATGCGGCCAAGACGGTGCATTTTC
>JANNSC010000454.1:0-23240 GCA_031402135.1 Gemmatimonadales bacterium
CGATTGACAAGGCGCTGGCCAAAGCGGGAAAGGACCGAGGCAAGCCCACTCTGATTCGGCTTCGCACCATCATCGGCTTTCCGGCACCAACCCGGCAGAACAGCGCCAAGGCGCACGGCGAGCCCCTCGGTGCCGACGAAGTCCGAAAGACCAAGGCAATTCTTGGCTGGCCGCTCGACGAAGCGTTCCACGTCCCGGCCGAGGTCACCGGAGAAATCGCCGGGCACCAGGCCGCCGGTGAACGGGTTCGCAAGGGGTGGGACCGGCGGCTCCGCAAGTATCGCAAGGAATTCCCCGAGCTTGCCGGGGAGTTTGACAGCGCGCTTTCCGGCGCGGTCCAACTCGACTGGGCTGGTATCACTCCACAATTCCCACCCGGAACCATGCTGGCCACCCGCCAGGCCTCGGCAACCACCCTGCAAGCGTTGGCAGCGGTAATCCCGACGCTCGCCGGGGGTTCGGCCGATCTGGCCGGCAGCACCGGCACCAACGTGCCGGGGCTTGCCACGTTCGGGCGGCAGGAAATCGGCCGCAATTTTGCCTGGGGAATCCGCGAGCACGGGATGGCCTCGGCGATGAACGGCATGGCGTTGCACGGCGGGGTGCGGCCCTACGGCAGCACGTTTCTGGTCTTTGCCGACTACATGAAACCGGCAATTCGCCTCGCGGCATTGATGGGTCTGCCCACCATCTACATCTTCACCCACGATTCGATCGGTGTAGGAGAAGACGGGCCGACCCACCAGCCGATCGAGCACCTCGCGATGCTCCGCTCCATTCCGAACATGACGGTGTTCCGCCCCGGCGACGCTGCCGAAACCGCCGAGGCGTGGCGTGCAGCGATCGAACGGACCGAGGGACCCACCGCGCTGATCCTCACTCGCCAGAAGCTTCCGGTGCCGGCCCGCGACGGGCTCGGAGCGGTGGCAGATGTCCGACGCGGCGGGTACGTTTTGCAGGAGCCCGGAGAGTCGGCTCGTGCCATCGTGATTTCGAATGGCTCCGAGTTGCCGGTTGCCGTCGCAGCGGCCCGGCAACTCGGCGCCGAGGGAATACCGGTGCGGGTGGTCTCGCTGCCTTCGTGGGAGGCATTCAGGCGGCAGCCGCAGGCGTATCGCGATCAGGTGCTGCCCCCCACACTCCGCGCCCGGGTTTCGATCGAGGCGGCGACCCGATTCGGCTGGCTGGAGTGGGTCACCGACGGTGGTGAGATGATCGGGATCGAGCACTTTGGAGCCTCGGCACCGGCGGAGCGGTTGTTCCAGGAGTTTGGCCTCACCGCGGAGGCGGTCGTTGCAGCAGTGCGGCGGGTCTTGGCCCGGAGGTCGGCATGAGCGTCAATCCCCTGATACAACTCGGCCGCCTGGGCCAGAGCCCCTGGTACGATTTCATCACCCGGGATCTGGTCAGTTCAGGCCGGCTGGCCCGACTGGTTGCGGAGCAGGGCCTCCGTGGAATGACGTCGAATCCGACGATCTTCGAGAAGGCCGTTGCCGGCAGTGCAGACTACGACAGCGACATCGGCCGATTGACGGCGGAAGGCCACTCGCCCGGAGAGATTTTTGAATCGCTCGCGGTGGCGGATGTGCGGGCGGCGTGTGAGGTGTTCCGGCCGGTCTACGATGCATCGGGCGGAGGCGATGGACTGGTGTCGCTCGAGGTAAGCCCCGAACTCGCCCACGACACAGCGGGCACCATCGCGGAAGCCAAGCGGCTCTGGGCCCGGCTCGATCGCCCCAATGCAATGATCAAGATCCCGGGCACTCTCGCGGGGCTTCCGGCCATCACCGAGGCGCTGGCATCGGGAATCAGCGTCAACGTCACCCTGTTGTTCTCGGTCGATCGGTATCGGGAGGTTATTGACGCGTTCATGACCGGCCTGGAGCGGCGGGTCAGGGCCGGTCAATCGATTCGGCAAGTCACCTCGGTGGCCTCGTTCTTCGTGAGCCGGGTGGACGGCCGGGTCGATCCGATGCTCGATCAGGCCGGCGATCCGAAACAGCTCCGCAGCCGGATTGCGATTGCCAATGCCGCAGTGGCCTACCTCGCGTTTCAGGAATCGCTGACAACTTCCCGCTGGAAGGGGCTGGCCGGCTCTGGTGCCCAGGCCCAGCGGCCGCTCTGGGCCTCGACCAGCACGAAGGACCCGAAGCTCCCCGATACCTACTACGTCGAGGCGTTGGTGGCGGCGCAAACCGTCAACACGCTACCACCAGACACCTTCGATGCCTACTCCGACCACGGCCTGCCGGACCTCTCCCGGATTCAGGTCGCAATGGCCGCAGCGCCGGGCCAGCTCCGCGAGCTGGCGGCGTCGGGCGTAGACTTGAAGGCGGTTACCACATTCCTGGAAGAAGACGGGGTGGCCAAGTTTGCTACGTCGTATCGCCAATTGCTTGCCGGAATCGAATCGAAGGCAGAGGCACTGACCGCGCAGCGCTGATCGCTCACCGCTCACCCACGAGCCCCAATGCTCAGTGCGCTGAAAAAGATCTCACTGACCAAATGGATCCTCATCGCCACCGTCCTCGGCGTGGTGGTCGGTTATCTCGACCACAACGTCTGGACAGCAACCAACGTCGGTGAAGCGGTCAAGCCGCTCTCCAACATCTTCATCCGGATGATCAAGAGCATCGTGGTACCGCTGATCTTCGGCAGCCTGGTGGTGGGCATTGCGGGGCACGGCGACGATATCAAACGGGTCGGTCGGCTGGCGTTCCGCTCGTTGATCTATTTCGAAATTGTGACCACCGTCGCCCTGTTCACCGGGTTGGCCGCAGTCAATCTGGTCCGCCCCGGCGACGGTGTGGCGCTAACGGCTCCGCTCGATGAGGCAAAGGCGTTTGCCGGAACACAGATCACACTCAGCGGCGTGCTGGAGCACACCGTGCCGACGAGTTTCTTCGAAGCCGCCTCGAAGAACGAGGTCCTCCAGGTGGTGTTCTTCTCGGTGTTGTTTGCCATTGCGCTCGCCATGGTACCGACGGGACGGCCCAAGGAAATTCTGCTGGGATTTTTCGAGGGACTGACCCAGGTGATGTTCAAGTTTACCGGCATGGTGATGTACTTTGCGCCACTCGGCATTTTCGGCGCGGTCACCGCCACTATCGGCAAGAATGGATTGGGGGTGATTTCAGCACTTGGCGCGCTGGTGCTCACCCTTTACGGCGCCTTGATCGTGTTCGTGTTGATTGCGCTGATCCCGGTCGCCTTGATTGCCCGAATCAATCTCAAGCGATTCTGGCTCTGGGTAAAGGAGCCATGGCTGATTGCATTCACCACGGCCAGCTCGGAGGCGGCGCTGCCACTGGCGATGGAAAACATGGAAAAGTTCGGGGTGCCGAGGCGCATCGTCTCGTTCGTCATGCCCACCGGCTATTCCTTCAATCTCGACGGCTCGACATTGTACCTGGCCGTCGCCTCGATCTTCGTCGCCCAGGCCGCCGGGGTCGAGCTCACCCTCGGCCAGCAGTTGGTGATGATGCTCACGCTGATGCTCACCAGCAAAGGGGTGGCGGCGGTACCCAGGGCGTCCTTGGTCATTCTCTCCGGAACGCTGGGAACGTTCGGGCTACCGCTCGAGGGGGTGGCGGTGATCCTGGGCGTCGATGCCTTCATGGATATGGCGCGGACATCGGTGAATCTCCTGGGGAATTGCCTCGCCTCTGCGGTGATGGCACGATGGGAAGGGGAGTTGGGAACCGACGGGACCGCTAGTGGCTGACGACGGGGAGCCCGATGGACGGCGGCTTGATCGAATCGGGTTTTGCTTTCGGTTTTTTCTCTTTGGGGACCGCTCGGGGTGGGGTTCGGCTCCAAAGCGCCACGGCACCGCAGGTCGAACCGCGGCCGAGTTCCGGGGGAACCTGGGAGAGCCCGGAATAGACTTCGATTCCATCGAGATCATCAGGGGACACCTGCCACATGATGTTCATATCCACAGGGAGGCCATCCATCCAGAACGAGGGGAAGCAATTCCGAGCTGACCGAGCCATCTGAACGATGCATCTCCCCGGCCGACAATTGACCCGTACGCCGGGTACGGTGCGCAAGAGGTCTCCCGTCGTCGGCGCGTTTCGCCGAACGATTTGCTCCCGAGTGAAGTAATGCCCTGCTCCCGATCCCAGCCGACGGAGGAAATCGGCCGGGAGGTTGGGCTTCTCCAACACGTCGATATCGGGCAATCGCGCCGCTTCCGCCTCGACTTCGAACTCGACCTCCAGCGTCTCCAGTGACCTGACCTCGATCGGTGAACTCAGGGTGGAGTAGCCGATGGCGCTGGCTTGGATGACGTACTTGCCGGGAACCAGCCCGTGAAAAGAAAACTCACCGCGGGCGTTGGTGATGGAAACGAGTCTGGTGCCGATGAGGGTGACCCGAGAACCTTCGATGGAGGCGCCCTGCGCAGCAACTTTGACGGTGCCGGTGACTGAACCGAGGCGTTGGGCGGATAGCACTGGGGGCATCGCGAGGACCAGGGCACAGAACGCAAATCCGGGCCGGACGCCGACTCGAGCTGTCATACTTCACCCCCCCTGGGGGCCCAGAGGCGCCGGTCGGAATCGAACCGACGAATGGAGGTTTTGCAGACCTCTGCCTTACCACTTGGCTACGGCGCCGGTGGCCTCAAAGTGACTTGGCACCGGGACATACGCAAGGATGTCGCACCCTACGGGCCGGGTCTCGGAGCGGTTTCCTGACCCAGGGAGTCAGGATCCACATCGGCTCCCATGGTGAGAAGAATCTTCGGCTCGGCCGGCTCGCGGCAACGCGGTGGCCGCTTGCCGCCATGCTATTTCACGATCCGGACGCTGTCCACGAAATAGCTGGTATCGCCAAAGCAGCTGCTCGGAATGCCTTTGTGCTCACGATAGTACGCGATCACTCGACGGCCGTTGGCAATGCTCACCTGTCGGGCGGTCGCCTCGGTGCGTACAGTGAAATACCACATCGTCGGTGCGACGCCGGGCACCGTGGAGAGCGCCAGTTCGCCTTCCCAGGTCTTGCAGAGCCACCCCTTCCTGGAAAATTTCTGGACGTAACCGGCCCGCTCCCCGGTAGAGTAACTCCAGGTCAAGGAGCTCCAGGTATACAGCGCGAACAGGACCACTGGGACGACCACCAGCAAGCCCAGGATCAGTTTCCAGCGGCGCCACCATCGCCGGTGCGGTTCCGCTGGAGCCGGGCCGGGGACGGCGTCGGACGGGTTGGTCTGGGGGTCGGTGGGATCGGTCATGGGAGAGAACCTAGGGGTTAGGGAGCCGGGGAGCTACTGGTCGAGCCTTCCGCTGCTGGAGAAGGCGAATCCCCGGCCGACGACGAAGACCCAGCCACCGGGCTCCCGGTCATTCCCGACCCGGTAGGCAAAGTCAATCCGATTGCTCTCGACGTTGGTCGCGCGGGTCGGCCCGAACCGGAATCCCGCACCGAAGTTCCACCCGGTGCGCTTGGTCGAACCGTGGTACCACGCCCCGCCGTAATCAATAAACCCGGCAATGCCAACTGCGGTCAGTTTGAGGAAATCATCCACCGCGGTCCAGCGATACTCCGCCGAGGTAAAGAACGCCCGATCGCCGGTGAATGCGTGCTGGGTGAAGGCCCGGGGACCGACGCCGAGGCCGAGGTCAAACTCCGCGCCTGGCGCGGCCCTTTCCTGCCACCCGAAAGCGGCGTGCAGTACGGCCATGTGATGAGTTCCGGGGAGCAGAAAGGCGGTTCCCGAGAGCTGCACCGACCCGGAGTCGAGGCCGGCACCCGTGAATCTGCCCGCCGCCAGACCAGTCAGCCGGACGAATCCCCGGCTGGTGCCGAACCCGGTCCCCAAGAACAGGCTGGGCCCGATGCCCATTTTGTCATAGCCGAAAGCCCGGGGGGTGGCGTACAGCGCGACACCGACCACGGTGCTGATATCGACGTCCTGCTCCCTCCCGAAGCCCTCCAGGCCGCGGGAGACGAGGTATCGGGCCCGGCGCACCTGGAGATAGCCCCCGGCGGCACCGGTCAGGTGATGACCCAGCGTATCGATCCGAGCCTGGTCGGCGTAATCGTCCCGCCGAAGATGTCCGACCACTCCGACGCGAAGGTAACCCGCAGGAGTGGCCCGGAGCGCCCACCCGACGGTGCCGAATCCAATGGAGTACCGGCGCTGGAGAATCTCCCCGGGTGCCTCCGCCCCTTCGAAGAAACGCAGGATGGTCTCTTGGCGGGTTTGCCCCTCGACTGACCAGGAGGAGCGCCCCGAGAGGGAAAAGAACGGCCGGGACAGCTGCGCGTAGGCGAGCGATCCGTCGCTTCGGTCTTCGTAGAGCAGGGCGAGGCCCACCCGGCCGGCCAGGAGCCGGGGCTGCCGGAAACTCGCCGTGACGCTGGACCGGTCCGGCGTCTTGCGATACCGCAATGCGAGAAGGGTGGCGGTGCCAAGGAAATTGCTCTCCTCGACCTGGATGGTGTATACGATACTCGACGAGGTGCTTCGGAAACGAAAATCGGGCTTGGTGCTCCAGCCATCTCCCGTGGTCAGCCGAACTACCAGACCAGTGTCGGTCCGCACCGAGTCGATCCGCACGCTCCGGAACACTCCGAGGGCGCGGAGGTTTCGGGCCGTCTCGGCTACCCGGGCCGAATCAAACGGCTCCCCGGTCCGGAACAGCAGTTCCCGGCGCACCACCCCTGCCCGGGTGGTAAAGTGCAAACTGTTGGCGAGCTGGGGAACAAAGCTTCGGGCTTCGGATGGGGAAAAAATGTTGTGACGCTGCAGTTCGATTCCCCGGATGAGCTGCGCGGAATCGGTGAGAGGGGTCCCTTGGGAGACTGCCGGGACCGGTGTCAGCGCGACAAGCGCGGCCGCCAGCAACCAGCGGTTCATGAGCCTGGTCCGGAGCGTCGGTGGCTTTAGGTGAGGCTCTCGAGCAGCTTCCAGAGCTCGACGGCGCTGAAATCATGGAAGCGCCGAAGCAGCTCCTGCTCGGACCACTCGACGAAAATCCAGCCGGTCGAGCGGTTGGCCTCACTCGAGACAAAATGCACCCGTCCCCGAACTGGCTGCTCGGCGGGGGAAGTCTCGAGATACACGCGCCACGACGTCCCCCCGCGGGCCAGATCGCCAAGATGGCGGGCGCCCGGGTGGTCCGGGAGCTCGAGCGGTGAGGAGGTCATCACCGGAATGAGTAAGGCCCGGACCCCCTGGAGGAAAGGGGGCGAAACCCGGAACACCCCGCTAAGTTTGGAACTCGATGTCCCACCCCCCACCGACACCAGACCCCACCTCAGGGACCTGCGCCTCCTGCGGCTCGAGCGTCACCGGCCGGTTCTGTGCCCGCTGCGGAGCGCCGGCCGAGCCGGCCGGCTGCGGGATGTGTCGTGCTGCTCTCTCCCCCGGCGCTCGGTTTTGTCACCGCTGCGGGGCTTCGGCGCGCCCCGGCGAAGGCGGACGGGGAAGCCGGGAGCGGAACGCCTGGATCGTGGCCACCGTGGCAATTGTCATAGCCGCCCTCCTCGGGGTGTGGCGACTGGGCGGTTCCCGGCTCACCGTGCCGGACATGGGCAATGCCGGAAACGTGGGCGCACCGGGTGCTGTGGCGCCGCTGGCGGGGCGGGCCCCCGACATCAGCAACCTCTCGCCCCGGGAACGATTCGACCGGCTGTACCAGCGGGTCATGACCGCAGCCGAAACCGGGGACAGTATCACCGTGGCGCAGTTTATCCCGATGGCACTGGGATCCTACTCCATGCTCGATTCGGTGAACGCCGACGCGCAATACCACGCCGGAATGCTCAACATCATTGTGGGAGAATACCCGGCCGCCAACGCCCTGGCCGATACCATCGAGATCAATGCGCCCGGGCACCTGTTCGGCTATGTCGTTCGGGGTGAGGCGGCCGATCGGGCCAATCGACCAGACGCGCTCACCACGGCGTATCGGGATTTCCTGAAGCACTTTGACGCCCAGATCAAGTCCGGCCGGATCGAGTACCAGGAACACCGTCCGGCCCTCGACGACTTCCGCACCCGAGCCAGAGCGAGCCTGGGACAGTGACCTCAACGACCATTCATTTAGCCCACAGCCCCGATTCCGACGACGCGTTCATGTTTTACGCACTGGCGGAGCACAAGATCGACACCGGCAGTCTGCGCTATGTCCATGAGCTGTCGGACATCGAATCGCTGAACCAGCGCGCCCTCACTGGGGAGCTGGAGGTTTCGGCGGTCTCGATCCATGCCTATGCCTACCTGGCCGACCGCTACGCGCTGCTGGCCAGCGGATCGTCGATGGGGGATGGGTATGGCCCCCGATTGGTTGCCCTCACCCCGAGGCCGGAGGATCCCCGTGCCGCCCTCAAGGGGAAGAAGGTGGGGGTGCCGGGACTCCGGACCACCGCCTACCTCGCCCTCAAGCTGTACCAGCCCGACATCGAAGCGGTTGTCATCCCCTTCGACCGGATTGGCGACGCGGTTAGGGCCGGCGAGGTTGAAGTGGGACTGCTGATTCACGAGGGCCAGCTCACCTATGCCGACGATGGCTTTGAGCTGTGGCAGGATCTCGGGGCGTGGTGGCTCCAGGACACCGGGCTCCCGCTGCCGCTGGGCGGGAACGTCGTCCGGCGAGATCTGGGGCCGACAATTACCGCCCAGATTGCCCGGGATCTCAAAGCCAGCATCGAGTACGCCCTGGCCCACCGGGCGCCAGCACTGGCGCACGCGAGCCAATACAATCGGGGGATCGGCGGGGATAAGACTGACCAATTCGTGGGGATGTATGTGAATGACTGGACGGTAGACTACGGGCCCCGGGGACGCCAGGCGGTTCGGCTGCTGCTCGATCGGGCCTTCGAGGCCGGAATCGTCGGGCATCGGGTGTCGGTCGAGTTCATCGGCTAGTGCTTGACCATTTGCCTGCCCCTTCCCTAGGTTCCGCCAAGCCATGACGCTCGGGAGTTCTGTGGACCAAACGCCGCGCCCCGTCGGACCGGTTGGCCTCCTCATCGTCGACGATGAGGAAGCGATCCGCAACGCCCTCAAGCGCTTTCTCTCGGGGCTGGGATACGAAGTTGTTACCGCCGGCACCGGCGCGGAGGCGCTTGAGGCGGTCCGCCGCCACAAATTGGCCTGCCTGCTGCTCGATGTCCGGCTCCCCGACGCCAACGGGGTAGACCTGGTTCCCCGGCTGCTCGAGCTGGAGCCGAACGCCGCCATCTTGATGCTCACCGCGGTGAATGACGCCGCCAGCGCCACGCTCTGCATGCAACGCGGGGCGATGGACTACCTCACCAAGCCGGTGGATCTTCCCGATCTGGCCCGGGCCATCGAACGGGCCTTGCGGCGGCGCGACACGTTGATGGAAAGCGCCACCATCAACCAGTGGCTCAAGGATGAGGTGGCGCTACGGACCGCGGAGCTCCGGATGGAGCGGGCCAACCTCGAGCGGATTTCAGTGGGAACGCTGGAAGCGTTGGTCAACGCGCTGGAGGCGAAGGATCCCTATCTGCGGGGGCACAGCGCCCGGGTGGCTGACCTGTCGGCTATGGTGGCCTCGGAGCTCGGGCTTCCCGACGAGCAAGTGGAAGCGATTCGCACTGGGGGCCGGTTGCACGACATCGGCAAAATCGGCATCCGGGAGGAGATCCTGAACAAGCAGGGCCCGCTGACTGACGCGGAATTCGAGCATGTCAAGCTGCACCCGGTCACCGGGTCCGACATCCTCGCGCCGCTCACCCACCTGGGCCGGGTGATCGAGTTTGTGCGGAGCCATCACGAGCGCTGGGACGGCCGCGGCTATCCCGACGGGCTCAGCGCCGAACGGATTCCGATGGGCGCGCGAATCATCGGCGTGGTCGAAATCTACGACGCCCTCACCACCTCCCGACCCTACCAGGAAAAAATGACACCGGAGCTGGCGGTTGAACGGCTTCGCGATCTCATCGGCACCGTGGTCGATCCCGAGGTCCACAAGGCATTGCTCCAGGTTGTTGCCCGGCGCGAGGCCTTGGTCTTCCTCGACGATTCACGTGGTTGACCCCCGGTCACTCCGGGTTCTTCTGGTCGAGGATGACCCGGTCATGGTTTCGATGCTCCGCGCCGTGCTCACCGGGCAGGGCTATCCCAATGTCACCGACGTCGGAACCGGCGCGGCAGCACTGAAGCCGTCCCGCGCCTGCGATGTCATCCTCCTCGATAACCAGCTCCCCGACATCACCGGCATCGACCTCCTCCCCCGGCTGCAGGCCCAGCTCGATCCACCATCGGTCATCATGGTGACCGGCGAAGGGAACGAGGAATTGGCGGCAACTGCGCTCCGAATGGGTGCCGAGGACTACCTGGTGAAGGGACCCGAGTTACTCGAATCGTTGCCGGGAATTCTCGAACGGGCCCGGCGAAACCGCTTGCTCCGCTCCACCAAAGCGGAGGTCGAGCGCGACCTGGTCCGGGCTGAGCGCCTCGCCGCCATCGGAGAAATGACGGTGACGCTCCACCATGAATTGAATAACCCGCTCATGGCGGCAACGGCGGAAGTCGATTTGCTCCTCGCGGAGACCTCGGGTGATTTGGAGGCCCAGCGGTCGTTGCAATCGGTTCGCACCGCCCTGACCCGGATGCGGGACATCATCAAGCAGGCCGGTGACCTGCAACACGCGGACAGTGCCGACTATTTGAGCGGTCTCTCGATGATCAATCTGGCCTCGGCGAAGGGGCCTACGGCCACTCCGCGGGGACGCGCAGTGCTCTGGATCCCCGATCAGGAGCTGGCGAGGGCCACGTCCCTGCTCCTCCGCCACGCCGGATTCAGCGTGGACCGCACGGCGACCGCGTCAGAGGCCGAGACCGAGGCCGCGCGGCTCGACACCACCCTGATCGTCATGTCGGTGGCGGGGACGGGAAACGATCCACTCCAGGGATTCCGGGCGAAAATCGACCGCAGGTACTCGCTGGTGGCACTGGTACCGGGCAACCCCGATCCGGCCCGCGCCGCTGGCGCCGACCTGGTGCTCACCCTCCCCTATGACCCGGCGACGTTTGGCGGCGAAATCCTTGCCGCCATGGCCGCCCACCACTTACCGTAGCGCCGGGTCCGGAACCGCCGCTGCGTGCTTTTCCGCGGCGTACGCCATGCCGCGCAGCCGGGACAGCCGCAATCGCATCGGGGGGTGTGAGGCGAAGATATCTCCGAGGAATCCTTCCTTGCTGGACAGCTTCGACTCCGCCGGATCGATGATGCAGAGATGGGCGGCACTCCGCGCAATTGCCTTGGTCGCCTCGGGCCGGGCTTCAATCTTGGCGAGGGCGTTCGCGAGGGCGTTGGGATTGCGGGTGAACTGCGCGCCAGTGGCATCGGCCAGGTACTCCCGCTTGCGGCTCACCGCCATGGAGAGAATTGAGGAAATGATCGGCGCGAGAATGAGGGTGACCACCCACAGCACCAGCACGACCACCGCCAGCGGATTACCCTTTTTGTCGCTGCCGCGCCCACTTCGGCCGCCCCCGAAGCGGAGGAATTGGCGCATGATGTCCGACATGAGCGCAACGGACCCGACCATCGCGGCCAGAAGCGTCATGAGCCGGATATCGTAATTGCGGATGTGGGACATTTCATGGGCGACGACGCCCTGTAATTCGTCCCGGTCGAGCAGGGTGAGCAGGCCTTCGGTAACGGCGATGTGGGCTGTGAATGGGTCCCGGCCGGTCGCGAATGCATTGGGATCGGCATCGGGAACGATCCAGATTTTCGGCTTGGGCAGCCCCGCAGCGATGGCCATTTCCTCAACAATATTGTCGAGGCGTTTGAGTTCCGCGGTTGCCGGTTCGATGAGCTCCTGCGCGCCGGTAGCCTGCAGCACCCGCTTGGGGCCGTTGCGCCAGGCATACCACGAGGTGCCCCCGGCAAAGAGGCACGCCAGCAGCCCGATGAACGGGATGACGTGGTGATACCGTTCCGGAGGCAGATCCCGAGTCTGCAGGTAGAACGCGAGATCTCCGCCGAAACCAACCCACGCAAAGAACAGTAGGAACCCCGCGACCAGCCAGGCAGACTTCCGTTTGTTGGCTTCCTGCTGAGCGAAAAGGTTTTGGTCGGCGTTCACGCCGTCGGCTTGTTGAGCGACAGATCTACAACCGGGACCGCCCGTTCGGACGAATCTTCAATTTCCCACAGCTCGGCCGGAGTTGCCTGAGCCAGCCCCGCCAGCAAGTTGGTGGGGAACTGCGCCTGTTTGGTGTTGTACTGGGTGGAGACGTCATTGTAGAGCTGACGGGCGAATCCCACCTTGTTCTCGGTGCTGGTCAGCTCCTCCTGGAGCTGCAGCACGTTTTGGGAGCTCTTCAGGTCGGGATAGTTCTCGGTGAGGGCGAAGAGCCGGCCCAGCGCCTGGGTGAGTTCACCTTCGGCCTTGGCGGTGGCGCCAACGCCTTGCGCGGACACCGCCTTGTTGCGAGCCGAAATGACTGCCTCGAGGGTGGACCGCTCGAAGTCCATGGAGCCCTTGACGGTATTGACCAGGTTGGGAATCAGGTCGTGCCGCCGCTTGAGCTGCACATCAATCTGCTTCCAGGCGTTAACCACCTGATTCTTGAGCGCGATGAGCGCGTTGTAAGCCCCCACGACCCAGAGCACGACGACCACGACGAGCACCAGCAGAATCAGCCCAGTCATGCGATGCCTCCAGCAGCGGATTTGGGGAACCGGGCAGCGGCGCCGACCGACTCGGAACAGCCCCATAAAGATGGTCTCTCCCGCGCTGGGCGCAACCGGATGAAGCGCCGGGCGTGCCTGCGGCTGGGCGGCATCAAACCGGTCCGGCAGGCGTTGTTCTGGTGGGGTACCCCAATTGGGCGAGCGCTACACTACGCCGATGCGACGTGGTGTCACTCTCCTCGAATTGCTGGTTGTGCTCACCATCATCGGGCTGATGGTGGGGGTCGTCGTTCCCAGCGCATCGTCGATGGCAGATCGTCTGAGGGTCGAGCACGAGGCGGCCCGTCTGCTGGTGGCCTTTCGGTCGGCGTGGCTGACCGCCCGGGTCCAGCATCGACTGGCACTGCTTCGCATTACCAGTGATTCCCTCGCCATCCGCACGGTGAGTTCGGCCGGGGCGGCCGATACCGTGCTGGCGTGGCTGGCCCCGGGCCCGGCCGCCGCGGGGGTTCTGCTTCGCAGCCCGGCCCACACCACGGTTTTCGGACCCGACGGGATGGCCATGGGGTTCGCCAATACGACGTTGGTCCTGGAACGCGACCGGGCGGTACGGCGGGTTGTAGTGTCGAGGCTGGGCCGGGTGAGAATCCAATAGGGCGGCGGAAGCCGCCGTTCCCGGCGCCGGATGTCCTAGAAAGAAATGTCGATGTGGACCACGATATCGGGCTGCATCCGCAACACCAAGAGTCGTTTCAAATTATCCACTTTATAGTCGTGCAGGTTCAGTGGAAGGTCGGCCCGAAGCTGCACCCCGGCGGCACTTCTTATCACTATCGCCCGGACCTTCTCGGCACGGGACACCCCGTGAATGACAAATCGGCCATCCAGCACGACCGACGCGCTGTCGCCCCGTTCCCACTCCGCCACCACGGAGGAAAGCTCGAAGCGAATGTTGGGAAAGATGGCGGCTTCCATGGTCTTGACCAGATCCCGATCCCGCCGAGCATTGCTGGTCTTGAGGGTGGCAACGGGAGCCTCCACCCACCCCTTCACATCGGCAAGGGAGCTGCCCCCGGTCATGGAGCCGCGGACCGTGGTGGTAACGCCGGTAAAGTCCCCCAGCGTCGATTTTCCGTCGAAACTCAGGGTGGCGCGCTGGACCTCCGCGTCAGGCCACGGCCGCTGGGCCAGCAGCGGGGCGGCAGAGACCAGCAGCAGCACCGCGGTGTTCCGCCACCACCGAATCATGTCACGCCTCAGTTTCGACGGGCGTTTCACTGGGTGACTCGAGTTCGTAGCGGCGAATCTTGGCAAGCAGGGTCGATCGGGCCAAGCCGAGCAATTGCGCCGCCTTCCGGCGGTTACCTCCGGTGTACTGCAACATCGCCGCTATCTGGCGGCGTTCCACCGCCTCGAGCGACTCCGGCACCACTGCCGATTCTCCCAGCGCCTCCCGGAGCCGCTGCCGGTCGAGCTCGGGGAGGGCCAGATCGAGCACCAGAATTCCCATGGCGCCGACCCCGGCCTCACCCAGCCGGGCCGCCGCGGCCGGGCCGCGCGATTCCATTGTTACGGTCCCGCCCTCGCCGCGCAGCGCATCAGCCAATCGCTCCACATTGCTCCCCACCAGCAAGACCGGTCGGGCTCCATTGGGATTCATGCTGTCCTCCGTGTGACCATAGTATATACTTGCCAGGTGGTGCGCCGGTGTCCCAGCGCCCAAGTGAACGCTCAAGCAACCCCTCGCCTCTCCTCTATGGTGCGCTGAACCGATCATGACTGCGCAGCCAGACCTCACTGCCCTCATGCCCGGCGACCGGGTCCAGGATCCCTTCCTGGTGCTCGAAGTGGAGACGCGCGCGGGGGATCATCCCCACACGGTCCTGACTCTGGGCAACAGCACAGGGACCATTCAGACCGCCCCCTTCTGGGCCGAAGACGGGCCGAAAATTGCCGGTATTGGCAAGCGAACGGTGGTGCAGGTGATTGGAGAAGTTGCGGCCTACAAGGACAAGCGCCAGCTCAAGGTGAGCTCTATTCGGGTCCTGCCGAGCGGCACGGTCGAACCGGCGCGGCTCCTCCCTTCGGTCGGGGATGTGCGTCGGTACTGGGGCTACCTCGACCGGCTCCGGGGCGAAATTCGGGGGCCCCGGCTGCGCGCCGTGCTCGATCTCTTTTACGAAGACCCCGAGTTCCGGCAACGATACGAAGAGTGTCCCGCGAGTACCACCGGGCATCATGCGGCACTGGGTGGATTGCTCAAGCACACCTCCGAAGTGGCCGCCATTGCCGTGGCGATTGCCCGAGCCGCCAAGGCCGATGAGGATCTCGTCGTAGCCGGCGTGCTCCTGCATGACATCGGGAAACTCTCGGCGTACCGCTGGGATGGCGCGTTCGAGGCAACCGACCTCAACGCGCTCCACGGCCATGTTGTACTTGGTGCCCTGATGCTGGACCGTGCCGTCCGGGCCGGGACAATGCCTCCCTGCACCGAGCTGGAACTGGCCATCCTGATGCACCTGGTCCTGTCCCACCACGGCAAGCAGGAGTTCGGGGCTCCGGTGCCGCCGCGGACCCTGGAGGCGGAGGTGCTCCACTACGCCGACAATGCCAGCGCCAAGACTGCGAGCATGGCGGAGGCGCTCCGCACCGCGGCGAATTTCGCCGAGGGGGCACTGGTGAGCAGCCAGGGCGTATGGCAGCTGGACAAACGGAGAGTGTACCGGGGGAAAAGCGATTGGGGAGGATAGAAACAGGAACGGCCGCACAGCTTTCGCCGTCACGGCCGTCCCACGCGTAAACCAGCTGAAGTCGGAGCTTTCGCCGCCGTTCTTCTCTTTCCCCGCCGCCGTTTGGCTGATCCGCCTTTCGGCGTGGCGCGGTAAGGCCTCAGTGTTGATTCCCAGGCCGGATGGCCGTCCCACCTGGTTCGTCTACGCTAGCGCTGCGAGTCGGATCGGGTCGCGGACCGACCCTTCGCACTGCGCTCCGAAGCGCTACATCGGAGCGGGTGGAGCACGCGACTGGCCCCACCGTTTCGGGCCGGGTGATCACCAGGATCGTCAATGTTCCGGGCGAGCGAGCGCCCCGATCATCTCCCCTGCAGTACCGCCCGAAGCGTCGTTGCCCTGAACCAACTCCTGATGGAGGTCAGCCAGAACAACGCATCTCCAAGATATGATCATGGGAAAATCGCACAAGTGCCTGATTCTATTCGGGTTACAAGATTCTTGGCGGGAATGTTGTGGACGGGTAAGTCGTGCTCTGACAGAGTCAAACACCCATTCCGACACCGATTGTGGAAATGTTGATCCACATTCGCACACCGAAAACCAGCCCACTAAAAACAAAAATGGGCCGGTGGTCCGGCCCCTCGAGACTGCTATTGGGATGAGGCAGCGGTTTCAGGACTCAAGCCCCACCTCGATGTAGCGGTAGGATTCTTCATCCCCGCCGCCACCGAACAATGCCCCTGCGGAACTTGCCGCAAACCACCCACCGATCAGAAGATGTTCCGGGCCGAGGGACTGGACGATGGGGCGGAACCAGCGCCGCAGGTGCCGAATCTCCGGGGCCCGACGGCTGAGCAGTGCCATCAGTGCGCCGGTTCCGGAGGTGGCCCGGAGAAAATGCGCCAGCGCGTGGGCCCGCTGGGAGAATTCAACCGCCTTGACGCCGGGCTCATCGAACAACACTCGGCCTTCGAAGACATCCATCGGTGGCGCATCGAGCCTCGGCCCGAGGTACACGAACTGCCGCCCGCCTTGGGCGGTCTTTCGCTCTACTACCGCGGCGGCGGTTTCGCTGGTGAGCCGGGCGGCGTGGAGCAGGTCGTCATCGGGCAGGAGTCCGACTGCCTCGGTCCACTCGAGCGCTGCGAGCGCCGTTTCCACGGGGCAGCCGGCCACGTCATCGAAGGCGAGCAATCGCGGCGCCTGGTCGGCGCGCAGTATGAGGTGTGCAAGACCCTCGGTGCGGTCGAGAAAGGTGCGAATGGTGAGGGTACCGGGGGTCGCCATGGCTCCAAGCTTAAGTTCTGCCCGGGATATTGACAAATGCTCCGCCGGGCGGAACTTCTCCGAACGTGAGACGGCAGACCGGTGCCGAAATGTGCCACCGGACTGCGGGATGTTTTCCGAGCCGGCCGGCTCCCAGCAAGTGAGGTCATGACGATGGCAAATGGTACGGTCAAGTGGTTCAACGACGCGAAGGGGTTTGGCTTTATTGCGCAGGATGGCGGCAAGGATGTTTTCGTGCACCACACCGCCATCACGGCGGACGGATTCCGGTCGCTGGCTGAGGGCGACTCGGTGGAATTCGAGGTGGTGGACGGACCGAAGGGGCTCCAGGCGTCAAACGTCAAGAAGGTCTGAACTTCAGCCGCCGGCGCGGACGGGGGGTTGCTCCCGGCCGAGCCGGCGGCATCGGCCGTTAGCTTTCCCCAATGGCAATGCTCCTCCCAACCCCGCCGACGGCGAGCGCTCCGGCCACAGGGCAGTTGCCTCCGCTTTCGTTTGCCGGATTCCGCGCCCACATGTCCGTTGCGGATGCACGGGGGTTGATCACAGCGGCGGGCGGTACCTTGGCGTGCAAGCCCACCAGTGACGTCCGGATGCGGGAATGCACCGGCACGATGCCATTCCGGAATCTCGGCGCGCCGTTTCGGGTCCTGATCTCAGCGATCGATGACTCGGCGGCGGTGATTGTACTGTCCGGCTCGCCCAGCGAAAAAGAATCCCGGGGCTGGATCGGCTCGCTCACCACCGAATTTGGTACCCCAAACAAGGAGCGTCAGCCCGGGGTGCGAGGAATCTGGCAGTGGATCCGCCAGCGGCAGATGCTCCGAGTCATTCTTCGAGGCACTCGGAACGGCGCCGAAACCGCCATCACGCTGACGGACGGGCCATTGCTCGACGGATTGGGGGCGAGAGCAACAACAAGGCCGGACTGATCAGTCAGTCCGGCCCCAGTATCGCCGCTCTATTCAGCCATTCCTATTTTTTCTTCTTGGCGGTCTTTCGCAGCCCCAGCTTGGGCTTTTTGTGCGGCTTGGCATGCGCCTTGGGCTTGGGCTTGGGACGCGCCGCTGCCACGGGCTTCTTGGGGTTTTCTCGCTCCGCCGCCCGCTCGGCCCGCTTGGCAACGAAGGCACGCGCTTCCGCCAGCACCCGCTCGCTCTCTTCAGAGCCCATCAGGTTTCGGCGCACGGCGAATTTCAGAACCTCCTCCGCCGCGCCCAGATCGAACTGGGGCACTCTCGCTGCGGCGCGAACAAGGCTCACGACTGCATCCGCGACCGGGCTCCGGAGGACCTGTGCGATCCCCGGCAAAACTTCCATCAATGATGTGATCTGAGTCCCGCCGAGCTCGGTTGCCACCAGTCCCCCTCAATTCAGTCTGGGTTTTGCTGGCCGCAACGTATTGACAGGCGGGTGGCGCGTCAAGAAAATGGGCCGCCTGGCAGATCTGCCGACATGGCAGACAGGTAGCCCGTATTAGAACGATACCCGAAGGAACGCCGAAGCAAGCCAACCACTGATCCCAATCCGTCCACCATCTCCAGCCTCAACCCAGCCAGTGTCATACCGAAGGGCGGGCGTCAGGGCGATCGCCTCCCCGATCTGGATTACCAGCCCACCTCCTGCCGCGCCCATCCTGCCGCGCCCGAGCTCCGGCTTGGAGACTCTTCCGGAAACAGTGGGCTCGAAGACCAGGCCACGGGACAGCGGCACCGAGAGGGTCACTTCCGCGCCGGCGAGGTTTTCCCTGTTGGCGGTCGAGCCGCCGGTGGTGTCACCCGCCGCCCGCTTGAAGTTCCAGAGCGAGAGGGCGAGGGTGGAGTTTCCCACCGGCGAAACCAGACTCCCTTCCACCAGCCACCGTGGCCCAGGACGATAGGCTCCGCGAAGCGTGCCGCCTTTGCCGAACTGGTCATCGCCAAAGGTGCTGTAGGTGATGCCAAACGAGACGCGGGACTCTCCGATCAGCCGATCGGCTGCCCCGCGAAACCGCCCTTCGACGCCGGGCTTGTAGGTGATGGGCCCTGTCGCATCGGCGTAGGGGGTAAAGCTCCGGTTCAGGCGCACACTTCCGGCAACCCCGAGGCTCCACGCCCCAGCCTGTACCGAGGCGGCAAGTCCACTGGTGATCGACAGGCCGCTGGCGTATCCGGTCACCGGAAATCCCAGGAGGCCGGGCGACACTGCCCCGATCACGGTGTAATCGAGCGGCGTCGCGTTATCCAATCCGGTGGGAAGATTCAGGAGCACGGTCGCTACGACCGCATCGTGGCCGAGGGTGACGCTGCCACGAATCTGGGTGTCGGTGAATGCCTTGACCTCGGCCTCCGCTCCGGCGCCACGCCGGAGAGTGGTGGAAACCCAGGCGGTGCCGATATCGACGGTGAATCGGCCGAGAGTTATGATCGCCCCGAACGGCGTGTTGACCTGGCGCAACTGGCTGGCACCTACGAGGCGCTCGAAATTCAGGCTGCGGACCTCGGACCCGACGAAGAATTCGGCTTGGGGAGCGGCTTCCTGTGCCATGGCGCTACCCGCGCCAACAACAAGGGCGACCAGCTGCAGGGGAAAGCCCTGGGCCCGCCAGTTCACGGTCGGGGAATCGTCGTCGTGGTTTGCCCGATTGCCGCCAGGCGACTCGGGTCATCCTGTCGAAGCGCCTCGGCGAGCCGGGAGCGGAGGGCCGGCAACCGAATCGGTGAGCGCAGCATCCTCCCCGCCACGCTCGGGGCAATGGTCTGGAGAGCGACCGCCAGCTGGCCGGTGCGGAGCGCAGCAACTCTGGACGCCATCGGGGAAGCGAGCCGAGCAGCCGAAACCGGTGCGGTGCTCCGGCGGGCGGCACGGAACCCGGGGTCGCGGGTCGACGCAGTTTCGAAAAATCGCGCCGCAGCTGCGGCATCGCCCCGGTCCTCCGCTTCGAGCCCGCGACTGAAGGAGAGAAACGCCTGGAGATCGGCGGTGGGACGCTCGGAGATGGCACGGCGCTCGGCGGGGGAGAGGCTGACCCCCATTCGATCGAGCAGCTCGAAGACCAACGACTTTTCCATGGAAAAGAGCTGTTCCAATCGGTCGGAGGCGGTTCCGGTAGCGCGAATGGCAGAGGTGTTCGTGGTCACGAGGTTGGCGTCGAGCCGAATTGCCCCCGGGCTGGTTTCGTGAATTGCGCCTTGGAGGACCTCGGCGGCACGAAGCAGGCGGCCCGATCGCGCTGCGGTGGCCGGCGCCACGCGGGCGGAGTCCGCCAACGCGAGCTCGTCGGCAAGGGCCTGGACCCGGGTGCGTTCCAACAGGGTGAAGCGCCCAACTTTTGCCAGGTCGGTGACCAGAAGATGGGCGAGCCCACGTTCCAGCGGTTTGAGCTCCGGGTTAGTGCCGAGGTAGGTCCACGGCAGCACGGCAATGGTGTTCGGGATAGCGGGCGTCGTGGTGAGCAGGGCCTCGGCCTCGATAGCCCGGCGGGCCTCCTCGATCAGGCGACGTCGAGCCTGATCGGCCTGGCTGACGGGCGACACTCCGGTAGACCGAGCGACCGGTGCACACGCCACGGCGGCAAGCATGGCGCAGCAGAACAGGGGGTACCGCACGCATGGTCTCCTCTTCGAGATAGGCCCAAGATAGGAGCACGAGGCATGCCGGTAAACAAGTTCCCGGTGATCTGTGATCCAGATCACCGTCCGCGGAACTACTGGGGCATGGTGAAGATTCGACCCCAGCGGATATTGGTGAAAAACGGTAACGGCTTGTAGGTGCTGCCGTCGAAACTGTAGTACACCAGCAACGGACGGCCCCGGACATTGAGCCGCGGCAGGAATCCCCAGTACCGTCCATCGTAGGAGCCATCCCGATTATCACCCATCATGAAAAATGAATCGGGCGGAACGACAATCGGACCCCAGTTGTTGAGATCAGGCTGGTAGCTGGCTGAATCGACGCTGGACGGCAAGTGCGCGGACTGCCAGCGGCGCATCTGCTCCCGCTGGATTGGGTCGGCATTGGCCAATGGATCGGAGCGATTCACCCACGGCTCCGGCACCGGCTTGCCATCGCGATAGAGCGAACCGCTCTGCATCGAGAGGGTATCGCCGGGAACGCCGATGAGTCGCTTGACAACCTTGAGCCCTTCCTCCTCCACCGAATCGAAAACGAGAATGTCTCCTCGACGGGGCTCCCGGATGGCCGGCAACCGCAGGTGAATGAGCGGCACCTCGGCGCCATAGAGCAGTTTGTTGACAAAGAGGAAATCGCCGACCAGCAGCGTGTTTTCCATGCTTCCCGACGGGATCCGGAACGCCTCGACCAGAAAGGTGCGCAAGAAAAACCACACCACCAGCGCCACCGCAATCGACTTGGCCCAGTCCCACAGCCACTTGGCAAACGGTTTCATTCAATTGATCCAATCCGCAATGAAGAGATCTGTTTCCCCGGCCTGCTTGCCATGACGGTTCGAAGCCCAGACGAGTTTCCGGCCGTCGGGGCTCCACATCGGAAAGCTGTCGAATTCCGGATGGGTGGTGACTTTTTCCAGGCCAGAGCCATCGGTGTTGATCAGGAAAAGATCGAAGGCTCCGCTTCGGGGACTCTCGAAGTTCGATGAGAATATGATCCGCTTTCCATCGGGGTGGAAGAAGGGGGCAAAATTGGCACCGCCGAGGTGGGTAATCTGGCGGGCATTGCCGCCATCGGCGTCGGCGAACCAGAGCTCGACCCGCGCTGGTCGCACCAGCCGATTGCCCAGCAGCCGGAGGTAATCGGCGGTGTCCGCCGCGGTTTGGGGGTAGGCAGCCCGCCAAACAATATGGCGACCGTCCGGCGAGAAGAACGCCCCGCCATCATAGCCCATGCGCCGAGTGACGCGCCGAATGTTGCCACCATCCACTGCCATGGTGTAGAGCTCGATGTCCCCGTCCACCGTACTGGTGAAAATGATGGTCTTTCCGTCGGCTGACACCGTCGATTCGGCGTTGTAGGCGCCGTTGTTGGTGAGCTGCTGAAGGTCGGTCCCGTCGGTCTTCGAGGTGTAGATCTCGAGGTGGCCAAGCGGCCATACGTATCCAAAACTCTGATCAGGACGAGCCGGACAGGCGGTGTCGTGCTGAAAAGTCGAAGAATAGAGCACCCGGCGATCTCGGTCGTAGAAGAAGCCGCAGGTAGTGCGGCCCAGCCCATTGGAAATGCGCCGCACCCCGGAGCCATCGATGTTCATGATGTACTCCTGGTCGCACCCCTGGTCGACCTTTTCCTGTCGCTGGAAGATCAATTGCTTTCCAGACCGGGAAAAATAGGACTCGGCGTTGTTCCCCCCGAAGGTGAGTTGGCGAATGTTCTGCAGGTGGGTTTCCCCCGCCTGGGGGGCGTGCATTACGGTGCTGGCACCACCCCCGCCCGCTCCGGCGCAGCCGGCAACAAAAAGCGCGACTCCGGTTATGCAGCGGGTCATTGCAGTGCCTCCAATACCTGCCGGGCGTGTCCCTTGGCCTTCACCTTCTCGAACACCTTCACGATTCGGCCTTTCTCATTGAGGATGAAAATAGTTCGCATGATACCGAAGTATTTTCTTCCGTACATCGATTTTTCGCCCCAGACTCCATAGCGCTCTGCCACCGCATGATCGGGGTCGGCAAGCAGGGGAAAGGGCAGCTCGAATTTGTTGCTGAACTTGGTATGCGACTGAACCGTGTCGGGAGACACGCCCAGGACCACCGCCCCGGCTCGCTTCACGGCGGCCCAGTTGTCGCGAAACTCGCACGCCTCGGCGGTGCATGCCGTGGTGTCGTCCTTGGGGTAGAAATAGAGCACGACCCTCTTGCCGGTGAGTTCCGACAGTGTCACCGTTTTCCCCGAGCTTGCCACCAGGGAAAAGGCCGGGGCTTTGGCGCCGGGGGTCGGTAGCATGTTGATCGGCGGCTGGTCAGGGTACCAGTTCGGTCGGAACATTCAGGGGCACCCGGATCCGCAATACTGGCGCCGACTGGCCCCGCCGCAGATTCCGGTCGAAGAGGTTCCAGGTCAGCAGCCCATCCTCTGATGCCGGTTCCAGCAGATAGGCGGCAAAGGTGCCAAGCCGCTGGTCGCTGCTCACCATGTACCATCCCGTCTGAGCTTCGGTGGCGGCCGGGCCCCACGCTCCCTCGACCCTGATGGTGCGGTGGCCTTCGAATAACGGCTCGACGATCAGGCTGTCCACCTGGAAGGCCTCGGCGACAGCGGTCCAGGGTGCCAGAATGCGGCGTACTTCGACGCCCTGGGCGCGGAGAAGGCTCACGACCTCCCCCGATTGGGGGGGAAGGAAATAGGCCACCGGGATTGCTTCCTTGCGGGTGGCCCGGAAACGGTCAAACACAGGCATTCGGACGGTCTTGAACACACCGGTGGGGCGGCGCCGGCTGAAGGGACCGCCGCCATCTCCGGCACGTTCGGTGATTTCAGCGATGACATCCTGCATCATCGGAGGCCCCAACGTTGAACGCAACCCGACCGAATCGGGGCGCTGGCGGCTCGAGGCGGCGATCAGCGACTTGATCGTGGCGGCTTCAGCGGAGGCGAGGCGGAGCACTTCGAGGACGAAGTTGTAGGTCGCCGAGACCCGGGTTCG